>CAJYXO010000093.1 GCA_913778765.1 uncultured Massilia sp.
GTCGGCGCCAGGATCGCCGCCGCCGACGCCTCGGCGACCACCGCCCAGAAGGCCGCCGCCAAGCCGAACGTCAACATCGCCGGCGTGTCCGGCGAAGAGCTGGCCAAGCCGCAGTACAAGGCCGCCAAGTACGCCGTGCGCCTGGTCGTGAATCCGAAGGGCGGCGACGGCTTCATTTCCGGTCCGCTGACCCTGCCGTCGGGCGTGACCCTGTGGATCGACAAGGGCGTGACCCTGTACGCGACCCGCGACGCCACCGCCTACGTGATGGACGCCGCCGCCGGCAAGTACTGCGCCAACACCGCCACCTCTTCGTCGAAGGCCGGCTCCTCGGGCAACTGCAAGCCGCTGATCGGCGGCGACAACCTGGTCAACTCGGCCGTGGTCGGCGACGGCTCGATCGACAGCCGCGGCTACGCCGAGATCGTCACCACCGACAAGCTGTACCCGCTGATGAAGGTCGACATGACCTGCTCGAACACTTACACGGCGTTCAAGAGCGGCACGCAGGCGCCGGACGGCGCCCCGTGCGACAACGGCGGCACCATCGTCAACTCGAAGTCCTCGTCGCGCAACATGACCTGGTGGGACCTGGCCTACCTGGGCAACATGGTCCAGAACGGCACCACCGGCTTCGGCTCGCAGTCGAACTTCCGCATGATGGTGTTCAACTACGCGAAGAACCTGACCCTGTACCGCATCACCCTGAACAACAGCGCCAACTTCCATGTCGTGCCGAGCGGCGTCGATGGCCTGACCGTGTGGGGCGTGAAGGTCCAGACCCCGTCGCTGGCGGCGTTCGCGAACCCGGCCGGCAACGGCAACCCGCTGTACACCGGTGAAGTCTTCACCGAAGACAACGTCAAGAACACCGACGCCTTCGACCCGGGTTCGAGCTCGAAAGCCACCTCCGCCAACCTGACCACCGGCAGCGCGACCAAATCGGCCGCCAAGATGTCCTTCGACGGCTACCTGAAGAACTTCGTGTTCGCCTACAACTACGTGTCGACCGGCGACGACGACATGGCCTTCAAGGGTTCGCAGAACCCGTCGCCCGCCGGCTCGGGCCTGCCGGGCATCGACGGCAACCGCGACGTCCGTTCGGACCGCAAGCACGGCATGGTCGTGGCGCACAACCACATCTACTACGGCCACGGCATCTCGGTCGGTTCCGAGACCAACGCCGGCGTGACCAACATCGAGGTCTACGACAACTCGTTCTGGGATTCGGAAGAAGGCCTGCGCATCAAGTCGGACTACGCCCGCGGCGGCGAGGTCAGCAATGTTCACTACAAGAACATCTGCATCAAGAACGGCCTGAACGCGCTCCTGTTCACGCCTTACTACTCGACCAAGGCATTGCCGTCGGCCGGCCCGCTGTTCCCGAACTTCCATGACATCACCATGGAGAACGTGCGCATCCAGGGCAAGACCGCGGTCAAGCTGCAGGGCTTCCAGGCCAACACTGGCGGCTTCGGCAACCCGCAATACCCGTTGGTCATGAACATGACCAACGTGGTCGCGGACAGCCCGGACGACATCACGCTGACGACCTCGGACGCGAACCTGACGATCAAGGGCGTGAACCTGCCGCTGATCGCCAACGCCGAGAACCGCAACGTGCTGACCGGCGTGCCGACCAAGGCGGTCGATCCGTCGAAGGTGGTGGACTGCTCGAAGGCCTACGTCGACTTCCCGGCCATCGGCGCGTCGAACTTCTTCGGTTCGACCTGGGATTCGGCGCACTAAGCACGCCGACAGCGCCTGACAACGTCGTTCCCGCGCAGGCGGGAATGACGTCATTATTTCAAGGAATTCCGATGGAAGCACAAACCGTCTACGCAATCGGCGAATGCATGATCGAGCTCCAGCGCAGCCTCACGGGCCAGGGCATGGATTACCGCTTCGGCGGCGACACCCTGAACGCGGCGGTGTACATGTCGCGCCTGCTCGACCCGGCGAAGCTGCGCGTGGCCTATGTGACCGGCCTCGGCGTGGACGGCATGTCGGCCGAGATGCTGGCCAGCTGGGAACGCGAAGGCATCGACACCAGCGCCGTGCAGCGCCTGCCGGACCGCCTGCCGGGCATCTACATGATCGAAACCGACCCAAGCGGCGAGCGCCGCTTCCATTACTGGCGCAAGGATTCGGCTGCCCGCCACTGGCTCGAGGCCCCCGAGGCCGGCAAGGTGCTGGTGCAGCTGGCCAACGCGCGCATGGTCTATTTGTCGGGCATCAGCCTGGCGATCCTTCTTGACGCCGACCGCGAGCTGCTGATCTCGGCGCTGGCCCAGTGTCGCGCGCGGGGCGGCAGCGTCGTCTTCGACAACAACTACCGTCCGCGCCTGTGGGAAAGCGCCCAGGCCGCAGCAAGCGTCTACCGCCGCGTGCTGGCGCATACCGACATCGCCCTGCTGACGCTGGACGACGAGCACGCCATCCACGGCGTGGAAACCGCGCGCGAGGTGGTGGAACGCACCCGCGGCCACGGCGTGCGCGAAGTGGTCGTGAAGTGCGGCGCCGAACCCTGCGTGGTGTGGGCCGACGGCCAGCTGCACGAGGTGGCGCCGGAACCGGTGCCTGACGTGGTCGACACCACCGCGGCCGGCGATTCCTTCGGCGCGGCCTACATGGCGGCGCGCCTGTCGGGACAGGACCCGGCGGCGGCGGCGCGCGCCGGGCACAGGCTGGCGGGCGCCGTGATCCGTCATCGCGGCGCGATCATCGCGAGGGAGCTGATGCCAGCCTGATCGTCATCCCCGCCTTCGCGGGAACGACGGAGCAAGTTAAACTCCCGGCCATGAACACCCCAACGCCTCCCACCACCGTCGCCGAATCCGGCCTGAGCGCTTCGCGCCGGGTGTATCTGTGCCTGCGCCAGCGCATCGTGGAGATGAGCATGCTGCCGGGCGCGCGGGTCGTCGAGCGCGACATCGCCGAGGAATTCGGCACCAGCCGCACGCCGGTGCACGAAGCCGTGCAGCGCCTGGCGGACGAGGGCCTGATCGAAGTGATCCCGCGCTCCGGCACCTTCGTGGCGCGGATCCCGCTCGACCAGCTCGAAGAAGCCAACCTGGTGCGCCATGCGCTGGAGACGGCCGTGATCGAAAAGGCCGCCGGGCGCGCCGGACCGGAAGGCGCGGCGCGCCTGCGCGCCATCCTCGGCGAGCAGGAAGCCGCCATCGAAGCCAAGGACTTCCGCGCCTTCCACCGCACCGACGAGATGTTCCACGCGGCGCTGACCGAGCTGTCCGGCTATCCGGGCGTGTGGCCGATCATCCTGCAGGCCAAGACCCAGATGGACCGCTACCGCCAGCTGACCCTGCCGCTCGAAGGCCGCATGGCCGGCGTGCTCGAGGAACACCGCGCAGTCGTGGCGGCGATCGAAGCGCGCGATCCGCAGGCGGCCGTGGCGGCGATGCGCGAGCATCTCGACCACGTGATGCCGGTGTTGGAAATTACCCGAAAACTCAGGCCGGAATACTTCACAAGCCACCTCGACGGTCGGACACCGAAATGAAACCAAGTACGTAAATTAGCAACCGCGGCGCAAGGGCTTTTTTCTTCGCATTTGATAACATGGTGGCTTGTTCACTTTTAGCGACGCACCGACATGCCCAAGAATAAGCGCCCAGCTCCCCGCAAACCCGTCAAGCAGGCGGCGGAGCCCGATCACGAGGCGCTGGCCCAGAACCTGGTCGACATCGCGCTCGACATCGCCGAGACCGACCCGGACGACCTGCAGGCCGCCGCCCGCAAACCCCAGCTCGAGGAAGACTTGCTGGTGCTGATCCGGCGCGCCCTGCGCCGCCAGCACGACGAGGTGCTGTACGGCGCCATCGAAGCGGCGCGCTATACCGATCCGGAATGCTGCCGCCTGCTGCAGGACCACATCGAAGAAGAAGCGGCGACCCTGCGCCTGCGCGACGAGGCCGGCGACGAGATCGAGATCGACGCCTTCATGATTCCGCTGTTCGTCACCAGCCAGGGCGGCCTCAAGATCGAAGAGGTATTCCAGGACGACGCCGCCTTCGAAGAGCTGAGCGACAGCTTCCGCCACACCGGCCTGGCGAGCGCCGACAGCCGCGTGGTGCTGGTGCGCTACCTGTACGACCTCGACGAGGTCGACCACATCGGCTACAGCGGCCTGCAGCAGATGCTGAAGGAAGCCGCGGCCTCGATGCGCAGCAGGAAGCTGGTGGCGGCGCCCACCATCGAAGCCAGCATGCGCGGCTGGCACGCCAGCGGCTACGGCCCCGGCGACGAGGCGATGGAGCTGCGCTTCCTGCTCGGCTTCTCGCTCAAGCATGCCGACGATCCCTTCTACAAGGTGCCGAAGGACGAGGCCGCCGCCGACGCCTATTTCGAAGGCCGCATGGCGCGCTACCGCATGTGGGCCGGCAGCATCGCGCCGCTGCTGGCGCGCTGCCTGTCCGCGCATCCGGCCGAGCTGGAACTGAATTTCCTCTACCAGGACCTGTTCTACGGCGCCAAGGGGCAGGGCGTGGCCGAGCTGGCGATGCTGGCGACCCTCGCCGACGTCAACGGCAGCCTGGACGAGCTGGCGCAGGCGCCGGAGCGCATCAAGGCCGTGGTCGCGCCGGTCGACCTCGGCACCCACGCGGCGCTGCGCATCAACCTGTATCCGCTCGACGGCGGCGCCCCGCTGGCCAGCATCGACAAGCCGCTGGACCTGGCGGCCGACCTCGAGATGGAGATGGAAGACCTGTGCGACGGCCTCGGCACGGTCGGGCTGGACGGGATCCTGGTGGCGCGCCGCTTCGACGAGGGCGGGCAACCCGAAGGCGCGGAAGCCTACCTGAGCGATTGATCAGGGTTCAACGAAGCGATCGTCGTTTCCGCGTTCGCGGGAACGACGTTTAGTGCGTGTACTCTCCCTTTCAACGTAATTTCTTCTGCGTAAACACGTTTTTCAAGCTCTTCCGTTCTCCATTTAACCCTGCGCACGCTTGAGTGCACGATGCATTTTCGTAGTGTTTTTTCCTGAATAATCGTAGGAGGAAACCTACATTTTTGACTGACAGTCACAAGTTCCCTAGGGGCGCAAATCAATTTGGCGCAAATTTTGTTACTCATTGTTAATATTGCAATAGGTAACTGAAAATCTTGAGAATTTTGCATGTTACGATTCTCGGGTCCGGCATCCGGCCCAGGCCTGTCCAAGAGCGCCAGGAGCAAGCGGCCGGCTGCATCCAGCAATCGATCCCAGATCAACTAGAACGCCCCGAAGGCGAAAGGAAATGACCATGCCAACCCTGATCGTGTTTTGCCACCTGCGTTGGGACTTTGTGTTTCAGCGTCCCCAGCACCTGATGACTCGCCTGGCGGAACACTACCGTATCCTCATCGTCGAGGAACCGGTCTACCACGAGGGGCAGGCCTACCTGAACAAGCGCGACGTCGCGCCGAACATCACCGTGTGCCAGCCGCATACCGCGATCCATGCGCCGGGCTTCCACGACGACCAGATCCCGACCCTGCAGACCCTGCTGGCCGACCTGGTGCCGGAAGGCGAGAAGCCGGTGGTGTGGTTCTACACCCCGATGGCCCTGCCGCTGCTGCAAAGCTTCGAGCCCTCGCTCGTCGTGTACGACTGCATGGACGAACTGGCCGCATTCAAGAACCCGCCGAAGCAGCTCGTGCAGCGCGAGAGCGCGCTGCTGAACATCGCCGACCTGTGCTTCACCGGCGGCCCGAGCCTGTACAACTCGAAGAAGGAACGCCACAACAACGCCCACTGCTTCTCGAGCAGCGTCGACGCCAAGCACTTCCAGAAGGCCCAGGACCGTTCGCACAGCCACCCGGACCAGGCCAACATCCCGCATCCGCGCCTGGGCTTCTACGGCGTGATCGACGAGCGCTTCGACACCGAACTGGTGCGCGAAATGGCCGCCGCCCGCCCGGACTGGCAGATCGTGCTGGTCGGCCCGGTGGTGAAGATCGATCCGGCCCACCTGCCGGTGGCGCCGAACATCCACTACATGGGCCAGCGCACCTATGAGGAACTGCCGCAGTTCCTGGCCGGCTGGGACGTCTGCCTGCTGCCGTTCGCGATGAACGAGTCGACCAAGTTCATCAGCCCGACCAAGGTGCTGGAGTACATGGCCGCGGAACTGCCGTCGGTCAGCACCCCGATCACCGACGTCAAGGTGCCTTACGGCGACGTGGTCGCCATCGCCGAGACCCCGGCCGAGTTCATCAAGGCCTGCGAGAGCATGCTGAACATGTCGGCCGAGCAGAAGGCTTTCCTGGCCGAGCGCGTGCGCGCCATCGTGGCCCGCACTTCGTGGGACAACACCGCCGCGGCGATGCACGAGCTGATCCAGACCACCGAACCGGGCAACCGCGCGCACCGCCTGAGCGCGGACGGCAGCAACCTGGCCGATGTCGCCGAAGCCGGCAACGTCAGCCCGCTGCCCCTGAGCGCCTCGCACAAGCAGGCCGCCGCGGCCGCGGCCCTGGAGCAGCAGCCGATCAAGGTCCAGGCCGCCGAGTAATCCCGGCCGCCTCCGGGAACGCTCCCGGGCCAGCCTGTGAAATCCGCCCGCGATGAATTGCGCGGGCGGATTTTTGTTTTGGCGCTGTTCGCGTTAGGTGTGGAATCTTTTTGACAAGCGCCTGGTCCAACGTCGACCTGAACCGTTGACGGAGGCACTATGCAAGCACGGCAGTTCGAGCAATTTCTTCAACGCCTGTCGAGCCTGACGCGCCGGCAACGAGGGCGCCTGCTGGCCTTGCTGCAGTCTGCCGCCGGGCTCGACCGCGTGCTCGCGATCGTCGAGGATCCGGCCGCGCCGCCGGCGTGCCCTCACTGTCATGCCAGCCATCCCTATCGGCACGGACACGCCCACGGTCTGCAGCGCTACCGCTGCCGTCGATGCCGCCGCACCTTCAACGCCCTGAGCGGCACACCGCTGGCCCGGCTGCGTCACAAGGCG
>CAJYXO010000094.1 GCA_913778765.1 uncultured Massilia sp.
CTGCAACCAAGACCGCTGCTAAGGGCTCGGCTTCGACAGTGTCGAAGACGAGCGCCAAGAAAGCTACTGCAACCAAGACCGCCGCTAAGGGCTCGGCTTCGACAGTGTCGAAGACGAGCGCCAAGAAAGCTGCTGCAACCAAGACCGCCGCTAAAGCGCCGGCCAAGAAAGCTGCTGCAACCAAGACCGCCTCTAAAGCTCCGGCCAAGAAAGCTGCTGCAACCAAGACCGCTGCCAAGGGCTCGGCTTCGACAGTGTCGAAGACGAGCGCCAAGAAAGCTGCCGCTACCAAAACCGCTGCTACCAAAACCGCTGCTACCAAAGCACCGGTAAAAGCTGCCGCCACCAAGACCACTGCAACCAAGACCACCGCTGCCAAAGCACCGGCCAAGGCTGCTGCAACCAAGACCACCGCGACCAAGGCACCGGCCACCAATACCGCAGCCACCAAAACCGCCGCTACCAAGCCGGCAGTGAAGGCCGCGACCAAACCGGCAGCCAAGCCGGCCGCGAAGCCGGAAGCCAAGCCGGAAGCGAAAGCTGAAGCCAAGCCGGAAGCCAAGGCCGACACCAAGGCTGAAACCAAGACCGAAGCCAAGCAGGACAGCGCATCGGCAGGCCAGTCGGCCCAGCCGGCCGCCAAGTCGGTGATCGCACCGGCAGCATGGCCGTTCCCGACCAGCAGCCGTCCGTAATCCCAAGCTTGCCTGGTTCAGGCAAAATACCGCTGTGTGAGCACATCACACAGCGGTTTTTTTTTAAGGAGACCTTGTGCTGTCCATTCTTCAGTTGATCGTCGATACCGTGGCCGGCGTGGTCGGGGGCGTCTTGTTGCTGCGTTTCTGGATGCAGGTGACGCGTGTGCGGCCGCCGGCGTCGGTCGCCCAATTCACCTTCACGCTGAGCGACTGGCTGGTGCGTCCGCTGCGCCGCATCCTGCCGGGCGTCGGCGGTTATGACTGGGCCAGCCTGATCGGCGCCTTCCTGGTCGTGCTGCTGGCGAGCTCGGTGAAGTTCCTGTTTGGATGGACCTGGGAGGCGGTGCTGCTGGAAGCCGTGCTGACCCTGCTGCACTGGATCATCTACGGCTTCATCGGCTTGCTGATCCTGGAAGTGATCTTCAGCTGGGTGAATCCGGATGCGCCGCTGGCGCCGTTCGTGGGCGCCCTCAACGCACCGCTGCTGCGCCCGATCCGGCGGGTGATCCCGCCGATCGGCGGGATCGATTTTTCGGTGCTGGTGGCCTTCGTGCTGCTGCAGATCGTGCTGCGCGTACTGGGCTGAGGCACAGCCCGTCGCCCGCAGCCCGCAGCTTAGAAGCGGTAGCCGAACGCCGCTTCGAACTTCTCGGCGATCTCGGCCGGCGTGAAGCTGTGGTTCTGGCCGCCCTGCTGGGCGATCTTGATGGCGCCCAGCAGGCTGGCCAGGCGGCCGCTGGTCGGCCAGTCCAGATCGTTCGCGATGCCGAACAGCAGGCCGGCGCGGTAGGCGTCGCCGCAGCCGGTGGGGTCGACCACGCTGCTGGCCGTCACCGCCGGGATCTTGTGGTGCTCGCCGCCGGCATAGATGTCCGAACCGTGCTCGCCACGCGTGACGATCAGCGCCTCCAGGCGCGACGCGATGTCCTGCAGCGCCAGGCCGGTACGGTCCATCACCATCTCGAATTCGTAATCGTTGCAGGCGAGGTAGCTGGCCTGGTCGAGGAAGGTGAGCAGCTCTTCGCCGCTGAACATCGGCAGCTGCTGGCCCGGGTCGAACATGAAGGGCACCCCGCGCTCGGCGCAGTCGCGCGCGTGCTTGATCATGCCGTCGCGGCCGTCCGGCGAGACGATGGCGACGCGCAGCGGCAGGTAGTCGGCCAGGCTGTTCTCGTGCGAAAACTGCATCGCGCCCGGGTGGAAGGCGTTGATCTGGTTGTTGTCCAGGTCGGCCGTGACGAAGCACTGGGCGGTGTAGGCGTGATCGATGGTGCGGATCGCGTTGGTCGCCAGGCCCTGTTTGTCCATGCGCTCGAGGTAGTCGCCGCCGTCCTGGCCGATGGTGCCCATGATCAGCGGATCGCCGCCCAGCATCTTGAGGTTGTAGGCGATGTTGACGGCGCAGCCGCCGAACTCGGTGCGCAGGGTCGGCACCAGGAAGGATACGTTCACGCGGTGCAGCTGGTCGGCCAGCAGGGTTTCGCCGAAGCGGCCTTGGTATTGCATGATCTTGTCGAAAGCGATCGAACCGCAGATCAGCGCAGTCTTGGTCATGGTGGGTCCTGAAGAAAACTAGGGATAGAAAACGATCATGTGGTAGCTGGACGGCTTCAGCTCGGTGAGCGCGAAGTTCAGCCGGACCGGCTGCTCCGAGCGCGCGGCAAAGCCGGCCGCGGCGGACACGCCCTGCGGCAGGTAGTCGGCGGGGCCGAATACGCGCCGCAGCACCGGCTTGTCGTTGGCGTCGGTCAGCTCGAGCTGGATGCTGGGCCAGGCCTGCACGAGGCTACCCTGGTTGCGCAGCAGCGTGTTGAGAGAATACGTGTCGACGCCGAGGGTGCTCAGTTCGCCGGTCTCGATGGACAGGTTGTCGATCCGGGCCGGCAGGCCGATGCGGCAGCGGAACAGGCTGCAGCCGGCCGACAGCAGCGGCCGCGCGCCCGGATAGCGCGCCGCCAGCACGTTGCGGAATTCGAGCAGCAGCTGTGCCGCCAGCAGCAGCGCCAGCACGGCGGCGCCGGCGATCATCAGGAGGCGCCGGGTCTGGCCCGACTGTTCCTGCTTGCGGCTGCGCTTGACGAACTCCGGCTCGTCGGGGTCGTTGACCGGCACGCGCAGCTTCGGCGCATCGATCCTGGTCGGCGTCATCTTCGAGCGCCGGTTGCGCGCCTCGACCGCCCGGGCGCGCGCCGATTTCGCCGGCGTGCCCGGGGCTGCGGGCGGCGTCAGCGTGTCGCTGCCGGCGGCGGAAGCGCGCAGGGGCAGGGCGGCCGGCGGGATATCGTCCGCGGCGACGGCGGCGCCGGTGAGCGCGGCCGCCGCCAGCGGCGCCTCGTCGTGCTCATCGTGCTCATCGTGTTCGTCGTGATCGTCGCCGGGCAGGGGCTGGGCGACCAGTTCTTCGTCCACCGGCAGGTCGAAGCTGGGCTCGATGCGGCCCTGGGGTGCATAGGTGGAGGCCGCCGGTGCGGCGATCGGCGCCGGCGCTGCTTCGGGCTCGGGCGCCGGTTGGGGTTCGGACAGAGGTTCCGGCTCAGGCTCAGGCTCAGGCTCTGGCAGAGGTTCCGATTCGGGTGCCGGCAGAGGTGCGGGTTCGGACGCCACCGCATCGGCGGAAGCATCGGCCGCAACATCGGCCTCGACATCGGAATCGGCATCGCCCTGCGCCGGCGCTTCGGGCAGGATCCCGAGCGGGTCGAAGGTGTGGCCGAGATCGAGGGTGTAGACCGGCGTCGCGTCTTCCGCAGGCGCGCCGTCGGGCGCCTGCTGCGGCTGCGGCTTCGGCGCCGCCTGCGCCTTGCTGGCCGCAAGCGCGTCGAGGTCGATCAGGTGGGCGCTGCCGTCAAAGATGCTCTGGCAGGCGCCGCAGCGGACGATGCCGCCGCGGAGCTTGAGCTGGTCCGAGGCGACCCGGAACGTGGTATGGCAGTAGGGGCACTGGGTCGCGAGCGCCATGCCCTTAATTGGTACCGTGCAATGCGACCCAGCCGTCCAGCTCGGCCCAGACGCTCAGCTTGATGAAGGGGGCGTAGGCGGCGGCCACTTCCTCGGCCTGGCGCGCCAGCACGCCCGACAGGATCAGCGAACCGCCAGGCGCGACGCGGCCGGACAGCATCGGCGCCATCAGCTTCAGGGGGCTCGACAGGATGTTGGCGACCACGATGTCGAAGCGGCTGTCGGCGTACTGCGACGCCGTGAACTCGTCCGGCACGTAGAAGTCGATCGCGCACTTGTTGCGTTCCGCGTTCAGCTTGGCCGATTCGATCGCCTGCGGGTCGATGTCGACCCCGGCCACCTGCGCGGCGCCCAGCTTCTGCGCGACCATCGCCAGGATGCCCGAGCCGCAGCCGTAGTCCAGCACCGATTTACCCGGCGCCGGATGGGCTTCCAGCCATTCCATGCACAGGCGGGTGGTCGGGTGGCTGCCGGTGCCGAAGGCCAGGCCCGGATCGACTTCCAGGATCAGGCCGTTCGGGTCCGGTGCTTCGTGCCAGCTCGGCACGACCCAGATGTTCTTGCCGATGTGGATGGGCTCGAACTGCGATTGCGTCAGGCGCACCCAGTCGGCGTCGGCGACCTCGCGGGTGGTGAAGGCCGGCGCTTGCGGGATGCCGATCGCGGCGGTGGCCTCACGCACGATCGCAGCCTGGTCGGCATCGACATCGGTGAGTGCGACCACGCGGCTGTGGTCCCACGCGGCCTCGGTCGGCACCATGCCCGGCTCGCCGAACAGCGGCTTTTCCTGGTCGGTGCCTTCGTCGGCGTCCTCGACCGAGACCGACAGCGCGCCCGCTTCCATCAGCGCGTCGGACAGGCTTTCCGCGTGCTCGCGTGCGATCTCGATGACGACTTCAGTCCAGCTCATTGTTCGGCCTTCGGCTTGTGCGCCAGTTTCTGCTCCAGGTAATGGATGTTGGTGCCGCCTTCGATGAAGCGGGCGTCGACCATCAGTTCGCGGTGCAGCGGAATATTCGTCAGGATACCCTCGACCACCATTTCCGACAACGCGATCTGCATGCGGCGGATCGCCTGTTCACGGGTTGCGCCGTAAGCGATCACTTTGCCGATCATCGAGTCGTAGTGCGGCGGCACGTAGTAGCCGGCATACGAGTGCGAATCGACGCGGATGCCGGGGCCGCCCGGCGGATGCCAGCCGGTGATGCGGCCCGGCGACGGGGTGAACTTGAACGGGTCTTCGGCGTTGATGCGGCACTCGATCGCGTGGCCCGACAGCATGATGTCGCGCTGGCGGAAGCGCAGCTTTTCGCCGCAGGCGATGCGGATCTGTTCCTGGACGATGTCGATCCCGGTGATCATCTCGGTGACCGGGTGCTCGACCTGGACGCGGGTGTTCATCTCGATGAAGTAGAACTCGCCGTCCTCGTACAGGAATTCGAAGGTGCCGGCGCCGCGGTAGCCGATCTTGCGGCAGGCTTCGGCGCAGCGCTCGCCGATCTTCTCGATCAGCTTGCGCGGGATGCCCGGCGCCGGCGCTTCCTCGATCACCTTCTGGTGGCGGCGCTGCATCGAGCAGTCGCGCTCGCCCAGCCAGACGGCCTGCTTGTGCTCGTCGGCCAGCACCTGGATCTCGATGTGGCGCGGATTCTCGAGGTACTTCTCCATGTAGACTTCGGGATTGCCGAAGGCAGTGCCGGCTTCGGTCTTGGTCATCTGCACCGCGGACAGCAGCGCCGCCTCGGTGTGCACGACGCGCATGCCGCGTCCGCCGCCGCCGCCGGCGGCCTTGATGATGACCGGGTAGCCGATGCGGCGCGCGGTCTGGATGATTTCCTTCGGGTCTTCCGGCAGGGCGCCTTCCGAACCCGGCACGCAGGGCACGCCGGCACGGATCATCGCCTGCTTGGCCGACACCTTGTCACCCATCATGCGGATCGATTCCGGACGCGGGCCGATGAAGACAAAGCCGGATTTTTCGACGCGTTCGGCGAAGTCGGCGTTTTCCGACAGGAAGCCGTAGCCCGGGTGGATCGCTTCGGCGTCCGTGACTTCGGCCGCGCTGATGATCGCCGGCATGCTCAGGTAGCTCTGCGCCGACGGGGCCGGACCGATGCAGACGGATTCGTCCGCCAGCTTCACGTACTTGGCGTCCTTGTCGGCCTCGGAGTGCACGACGACCGTCTTGATGCCCATCTCGCGGCATGCGCGCTGGATACGCAGCGCGATTTCACCACGATTGGCGATAAGAATTTTTTCAAACATGGTATGCGGTGTTTCTGTGAGTGCCGGCGGCGAGCCGGATACAACAGGAAAGGGGCCAGCCGCCTTGAAGAAGGAGACTGACCCCGTACTTTTATCGCTTGATATTTAGCCGATCACGAACAGCGGCTGGCCGAATTCCACCGGCTGGCCATTCTCGACCAGGATCTTGGTGACGGTGCCGGAGATGTCGGCATCGATTTCGTTCAGGAGCTTCATCGCTTCGATGATGCACAGGGTATCGCCTTCCTTGACGCTGGCGCCGACTTCGACGAAGGCCGGGGCGCCCGGCGCCGACGAGCGGTAGAAGGTGCCGACCATCGGCGACTTGACGACGTGGCCGGTATGTTCGGCGGCTGCCGGCGCTGCGGCCGGTGCGGCTGCCGGGGCTGCCGGTGCGCCGGCCACGGCCGGAGCGGAGAATTGCTGCACGCCTTGCGGCGGCACCATGACCATCTGATTCTGCGGGATTGCGGAGGACTTGACGATGCGAACCTTGCTTTCGCCTTCGGTCACTTCGAGTTCAGCGATATCCGATTCGGCGACGAGGTCGATCAATGTCTTGAGTTTTCGTAGATCCATGTGAAACCCCTTGGAATTATTTGTTGTTGAGTATGCGGCGCGTCAGGTGGTTAGCGCAAATCCGCACAGAATGCGTGAAGTTGACGTAGATTAACGCTCTTTGAGCGCAAAGTCGATGGCAAAACGATAGCCATCGGCTCCCAGTCCACAAATCGTGCCTTGCGCGATCGCAGACAAAAACGAGTGGTGCCGGAACTCCTCACGCTGATGAATATTGGAGAGGTGGACTTCCACGAACGGAATCTCCACCGCCGCCAGCGCATCGCGCAGGGCGACACTGGTGTGGGTCAATCCGCCCGGATTGATGACGATCCCGTCCACCCCTTCCTGCCTCGCGGCATGGATGCGGTCGATCAGCGCTCCCTCATGGTTACTCTGGAAGCAAGCGATGCTTGCACCAGCGCCTGCTGCCTGGGCGGTGGCAGCCTGCTCGATGTCGGCCAGCGTGGTCGCGCCGTACACCGCAGGCTCGCGCGTCCCCAATAAATTCAGGTTGGGGCCATTGAGCAGCAGTAGCTTTTTCGCCATGATGAACCGTCTGTTTGCCCGAAAGACAGGCATTTTGCCGTCAACATTGTATGTTGGCAAGCGATAAAAAGCGCCCGGAATATAAGTGAACGACCGTTCGCAGCTTGCCCGTCAAACTTAGAGCTTGGCGAGATCTGCGCGCAGTTGATCGAACTTCAGGCGGCCCAGGTAAGTCTTCTTCACCTGCCCATCGGCGCCGATCAGGACCGTGAAGGGCAGGCCGCCATTCGCGTTGCCGAGTTCGCGCGACAGGTCGGTGCCGCTCATGCCACCCACATACAGCGGATACGCCACTTTCGTTTTCTTGACGAATTCGTTCAGGTTGGCCGGCGAATCGATGCCGATGCCGATCACATTGAAGCGCTTGCCCCCATCTTTCGCCGCCAGTTCCGACAGTTCCGGCATCTCCTGCACGCAGGGTGCGCACCAGGATGCCCAGAAATTCACCAGCAGCGGCTTGCCCTTCCACTGGCTCAAGCGCTGCGGCTTGCCGTCCAGGTCGTTCAGCGACTGGGCGTACAGCTTGGTGGCGGCGCTGTGCGGACGGCCGTCGGTGGGCGCATAGGTGGTGGTCAGCGGGGCCTTGTCTTCTTTCTTGACGGCGGCAATCGCGCCGAACACGGCAAAGGCGGCCGCCACGATGGCATAGCCGACCAGGTTTTTCTTATTCATCTTGTTCGAGGGTTTCGTCGGTGGTCATCAGGGCGCGCAGGCCGGCGGCGTCGACGCGCTGCAGGCGGCCGTCGGCCCGGGGTTTCAGGGCGCCGCGCAAGTCGTTCATTTCATACAGTTCGGCGTGGACGGTCTCGTTCTTCCACTGGAAGCTGACGGTCTCGACCGGATCATGGCGGCCGCCCTTGAAGTGCGGCGCCTCCGAAATGTCGATGTCGACGTTGCGGTTCAATAGATGGATCTCGACTTCCTTGGCGCTGTCGGCGAACAGCTGCAGGTTGATGGCGTCGTGCTCGCCCGCGCTGCCGCTCAGCACGGCGCCGGTCAGGTAGGGCCGGAACTCGGCCAGCTGCTCCATCACCTCGAGCGCCGCGCTGCGCAGGCGCTGCAGGCGCGCGGCCTGGCTGGGGCCCTGGAACAGCGACTGGTAACGGCGCACTTCGTCTTCGACCTGGATATTGTCCGGCAGATAGTTAGGGGAGGGACGGTCGACGCCGAGTACCTGGCGCGCAGCCTTGGCCTTGGCGGTGGCATAGTCGGCGCCGTCCTGGGCGATCATGCGCGCCGCCGTGGCTGCAATGCGTGCGCGCAATGTTTGGAGGTCGTCATTTGGCATTGGCATCATGTCCGTGATCATACTCTTGAACGGAAAATGGCATCGCGTCGGGTAAAATCGTGCATTCCCTTTTTTGCGGGCACGAGTTCCGACCACCATGCACATCCATATCCTCGGTATTTGCGGCACCTTCATGGGCGGCCTGGCCGTGCTGGCCAAAGAGGCCGGCCACCGCGTCACCGGCTGCGACGCCAACGTCTATCCCCCGATGAGCACCCAGCTCGAAGCCCAGGGCATCGAACTGATCCAGGGCTACAGTCCGGAACAGGTGGCGCTCAATCCCGACCTGTATGTGATCGGGAACGTGATGACGCGCGGTAATCCGCTGATCGAGGAAATCCTGAACCGCGGCCTGCGCTATGTATCTGGTCCGCAATGGATCGGTGACCATATCCTGCGTCATAAATGGGTATTGGCCGTCGCCGGCACCCACGGCAAGACCACGACCACTTCGATGCTGGCCTGGATCCTCGAAGATGCCGGCTATTCGCCCGGCTTCCTGATCGGCGGCGTGCCGATGAATTTCGGCGTCTCCGCGCGCCTGCAGGGCGAGGCCGAGTCCGACTTCTTCGTGATCGAAGCCGACGAGTACGACACCGCCTTCTTCGACAAGCGCTCCAAGTTCGTCCATTACCATGCCAAGACGGCGGTGCTGAACAACCTGGAATACGACCACGCCGACATCTTCCCGGACATCGGCGCCATCGAGACCCAGTTCCACCACCTGGTGCGCACCGTGCCCGGCGTGGGCCGCCTGATCGTCAACGGCGACGAAGCCTCGCTCGGCCGCGTGCTCAAGCGCGGCTGCTGGAGCGAGAAAGAAGCCTTCGGCTCATCCGAAGGCACGAACTGGAACCTGGTCGAGCATCCGGGCGGGTCCAGCTTCGACGTGCTGTTCAATAACGAGATGCAGGGCACCGTGCACTGGGACCTGACCGGCCACCACAACCGCACCAATGCGCTGGCCGCGATCGCGGCCGCGCGCCACGTCGGCGTGCCGCCCGCCCAGGCGATCGAATCGCTGGCCCGCTTCCAGAGCGTCAAGCGGCGCATGGAAGTGCGCGGCGTGGTCCGCAACGTGACCGTGTACGACGACTTCGCCCACCATCCGACCGCGATCGCGACCACGGTCGGCGGGTTGCGCCAGAAGATCGGCGCCACCGGACGAATCCTGGCCGTGCTGGAACCGCGCTCGAACACCATGAAGCTGGGCGCGATGAAGGATGCGCTGCCGGGCAGCCTGAAGGACGCCGACCTGGTGTTCGGCTTCGGCAGCCAGCAGGCGCTGGGCTGGTCGCTGGCCGACGCCCTGAAACCGCTGGGCGCGATCGCCCACAGCTTCGACCAGCTCGACTACATGGTGCAGGCCATCGTGCAGGCCGCCCAGCCGGGCGACCACATCCTGGTGATGAGCAACGGCGGCTTCGGCGGCGTGCACCAGAAGCTGCTGGAGGCGCTGGCGGAATGAATCCGGCGCAGGTCCTTTTATATTTGCACGGCTTCCGCTCGTCGCCGAAATCCTTCAAGGCGCGCGTGGTGCACCGGCGCATGACGGAACTCGGCCGCGCGCAGCAGCTGGTCTGCCCGCAGCTGCCGGCGTCGCCGAAGGCGGCCATGGAACTGGTGCTGAACCTGGTCGAACGGCATCAAGACCGGCTGGCCATCGTCGGCTCCTCGCTGGGCGGCTTTTACGCGACCTGGCTGGCCGAGCGCTTCGGCTGCCGCGCGGTGCTGATCAACCCGGCCGTCGATCCGCTGAAGAACCTGGCGCAGCACGTCGGCGTGACCACCGCCTGGCATTCCGACGAACCCTTCGAGTTCAGGCGCGAGTACATCGGCGAACTGGCCGATTTGAAGGTGGCGAACATCACGCGTCCCGAACGCTACTTCCTGCTGGCCGCCACCGGCGACGAAGTGCTGGACTACCGCGACATGGTGGCCCACTACGCCGGCGCGAAGCAGCACGTGATCGAGGGCAGCGACCATGCGGTGTCGGCGTTCGAACAATATGTCGACGAGGTGCTGGATTTCTGCGCCGGATCGGACCGAGCGTGAGGCCGGCCTCGCTGCGCCGGGCCCGCTGGCTCGCGCATCCTGACGGTGTGCACGCCGATGCCGCCATGCGCGACTGGCTGACCACGCCGGGCTCGCTGACCGCGCGCCTGATCGCGCACAGCCGCCAGTTCCGCGTGCAGAAGCTGCGCCAGGCGCCCAGCCTGTGCCTGGCCGACGAAGCCGCGGCGGTCGGCCTGCCGCGCCCGCAGCGCGTGCTCGAGCGCGAAGTGCTGCTGCGCTGCGACGGCCGGCCGGTGGTCTACGGCCATACCGTGGTGCCGACCAGCGCGACCGCGAGCGACTGGCCGCTGTTCTCGGCGCTGGGCGAGCGCTCGCTCGGCACGACCCTGTTCCACGATCCCTTGGTCCAGCGCGGTCGACTCGAATTCGCCCGGATCCGCCCGGGCCATCCTCTGCTGGCGCGCGTGCTTGCGGCGCTGAACGGCGATGGCGTGCGGCCGGACGCCACTTATTATGCGCGGCGCTGCCTCTACCGGCGCCGTCAAGGCCTGCTGCTGGTCACCGAGGTATTCTTGCCCGCGGTGCTGACGCTCGCGGCCAACCCAGATATGAATGTGAAGTAAAAAATGAACGTATTTTTCGAAGAATCCGGCGATTTCAAGGTCGGCGCCGTGCTGTCGCAGGCGGGCGAGGCCTACCAGGTCGAAATGCCGAGCGGGAAGCGCACCAAGGTCAAGTCCCGCGACGTGCTGCTGCAGTTCGACAAGCCATCGCCGGCCGAGCTGCTGGAGCAGGCCAAGGCCGTCGCCCAGGAAGTCGACCTCGAGTTCCTGTGGGAAGTCGCGGGCGAGGAGGAATTCGGCTTTGCCGAGCTGGGCGCCGAATACTTCGGCCACGCGCCGCTGCCTTTCGAGGCCGCCGGCCTGGTGCTGGCCCTGCACGGTTCGCCCATCTATTTCTACAAGAAGGGCCGCGGGCGCTACAAGGCGGCGCCGGAACAGTCGCTGCGCGCCGCCCTGGCCGGCATCGAAAAGAAGAAGCAGCAGGCCATCGTCCAGGCCGGCTACGTCGAGGAACTGAAGGCGGGCACGCTGCCGGCCGCGATGCAGCCGCTGGTGCAGCAGCTGCTCTTCAAGCCGGACAAGAACGGCATCGAATACAAGGCGCTGGAAACGGCCGCCAGCGAACTGCAGACCACCCCGCAGCGCCTGATGCTGGCTACCGGCGGCATGGCTTCGGCCAAGGAACTGCACATGTCGCGCTTTCTGTTCGAGCACTTCCCGCGCGGCGCCGGCTTCCCGGCCGTGACCGTGCCGGCCGCGCCGGACGGCCTGCCGCTGGCGAAAGTGGCCGCGTTCTCGATCGACGACGTGACCACCACCGAGATCGACGATGCCTTCTCGGTCGAGCTGCTGGAAGACGGATTGGTACGGGTCGGCATCCACATCGCCGCGCCGGGCCTCGGCATCCGCCCGGACGACGCCCTCGACAAGATCGCGCGGGCGCGCATGTCGACCGTCTACATGCCGGGCGATAAGATCACCATGCTGCCGGACGAAGTCGTGGAAGCCTTCACCCTGGCCGAAGGCAGGGACTGCCCGGCGCTGTCGCTGTACGCGACCCTGGACCCGGACAGCTGGTCGGTGCTGTCCACCGAAACCCGCGCCGAGCGCGTGCCGATCAAGAGCAACCTGCGCCACAACGACCTCGACGACCTGGTCAACGAAGAGACCCTGGCCAGCGGCGAAGGCGAGTATCCGCACAAGGCCGAACTCGGCCTGCTGTGGAAGTGGGCGCTGCAGCTGGAAGCGGGCCGCATGAAGAAGCGGGAAGCCTTCGGCCTGAAGCCGGAGCAGGCCAACCGCGTCGACTTCAACTTCTACGTCGAGGACGACGTGGTGACCATCGTGCGCCGCAAGCGCGGTGCGCCGCTCGACAAGATCGTGGCCGAGCTGATGATCTTCGCCAACAGCACCTGGGGCAAGCTGCTGCACGACTCGGGCGTCCCGGGCATCTACCGGTCGCAGGGCCCGGGCGCCGGCGGCTGGAACGCCAAGATCCAGGTGCGCATGGTGACCCACGCGGCGCCGCACCAGGGCCTGGGCGTCGACCAGTACGCCTGGAGCACCTCGCCGCTGCGCCGCTATACCGACCTGGTCAACCAGTGGCAGATCCTGGCCTGCGCCGAGCACGGCGTGACCGCGCCGCTGGTGGCGCCGTTCAAGCCGCGCGACGCGACCCTGTTCGCGATCGTATCGAGCTTCGATGCCGCCTACGCCGCCTATAACGACTTCCAGCAGAACATGGAGCGCTACTGGTGCCTGCGCTGGCTGGGCCAGGAGAATGCGCGCCAGGTGGACGCCGTGGTGCTGAAGGACGAGGTGCTGCGCCTGGTCGAGATCCCGCTGGTGATCCGCCTGCCGGGCATGCTCTCGGCGCCGCGCGGCGCCCAGGTGCGCCTGGACATCGTGCGCTGGGACGAGCTCGATCTGTCGCTGGAGGCACGCCTGCTCGAGGTGGCGGAGCCGACGCCGGAAGCGGCGGCGGCTGCGCTGGAGCTGGAAGAAGAGGAAGAGGCCGTTGCTGCCGGCGCCGACGCGGGGGAGGCGGCGGCTGCGGAAGTGGCCGAGGCCGAGGGCTCGGTGACGGTAACCGATCCGGCTACGCAGACGGATGTGCCGGCGGCTTGATTGACGGCTGATCGGCGAACTTGGGCTCCCGCCTGCGCGGGAGCGACGGTTTCAAGGCTGGCGGCCTCCATTCCGTCATTCCCGCGAAGGCGGGAATCCAATGCGCGCCTGCACAGTGAACACATTTACATTGAGTGTTGGCTGCTGAATAACCGAACTTAAAACCCCAACAACCCTCTGTTGCTCACAAGATCGTTTCTTGTCCCAAGGGCTAACCAAGTCCCTGTCCCGCACGGTAGAATGGGCCGTTTCGACCACCCAACCGTCCCATCCCGCAGCACGTGAACAGCCTTCAACACAACCGTCCCCTGATGATCGCCGTCGGCTTCTCGGTGCTGGCGCATGCGTCCCTGCTGGCGGTGCGCTTTGCCGCGCCGGATGCGTTCCGGCTGCAGCCGGCCGATCCGGGGCTGGAAGTCATCCTGGTCAATGCCAAGCACGAGCGCGCGCCGGTCAAGGCCGAGGCGCTGGCCCAGGCCAACCTCGACGGCGGCGGCAATGCCGAAGCCGGGCGCGCCCAGTCGCCGCTGCCGGACCTGCGCAAGATCGAGAACGGCGACAGCATCAAGGCCCTGCAGCGCCGCATCGCGGAACTGGAACAGCAGCAGAAGAACGTCCTGACCAAGGTCCGCCAGTCCGGCTTCAACTCGGCGCCGGTGGCCGAACAGCAGAAGCCCGACCCGGCGCGCAACGGCGCCGACATGCTCGACACCCGCGCCGCCATCGCGCGCCAGGCCGCCGAGATCACCGAGCGCATCTCGGACGAGAACAAGCGTCCCAAGAAAACCTTCATCAGCCCCAGCACCCGCGAAGTCGGCTACGCCATGTACTACAAGGCGATGCAGAAGCGGGTCGAGGAAGTCGGCACCCTGAACTTCCCGCAGCAGAACGGCCGCAAGCTGTACGGCGAGCTGGTGGTCTACATCCCGATCTTCCAGGACGGCAGCATCTACGAGAAGGAGGGCGGCCCGCGCATCGAACGCGGTTCGGGCAGCCCGGCGCTCGACCGCGCCGCGCTGGACATCGTGCGCCGCGCGGCGCCTTTCGGGAAGTTCCCGGCGAATATGCGCTCGTCCGACAAGGACGACCTCTGGATCGTGATCACCCGCTTCAAGTTCACGCACGAAGAAAAACTGCAGGCCGAATTACGGGGTAAAGAGTGACCGACAAATATTGCGTGATCGGCAACCCGATCGCCCACAGCCGCTCGCCCGGCATCCACGCCGCGTTTGCCGCGCAGACCGGCCAGGACATCGCCTACGAGCGGGTTCTCGCGCCGCCGGACGGCTTTGCCGCTACCGTGCGCGGCTTGATCGCGCAGGGCTACCGCGGCGCCAACGTCACCGTGCCCTTCAAGCTGGAGGCGGCCGCCCTGGCTGACCGCCTCGAAGAGCGCGCGCGCCTGGCCGGCGCCGTCAACACCCTGCGTTTCGAGGGCGACGAGATCGTCGGCGACAACACCGACGGCCCCGGCCTGGTGGCCGACATCGTCCGTAACGCCGGCGTGCCGCTGAAGGACAAGCGCGTGCTGCTGCTGGGCGCGGGGGGCGCGGCGCGCGGCGTGGTGCTGCCGATCCTGCAGCATGGGCCGGCGGCCATCGTGATCGCCAACCGCACGCGCGCCACCGCCGACGAACTCGCCGCCCACTTTGCCGGCGCGGCGGCGCACCCGGAGCAGATTTCCAGCTGCGGTTTCGAGGAGATCGACGGCGCCTTCGACGTGGTGATCAACGCGACCTCCGCCAGCCTGTCGAACGCGATGCCGCCGGTGCCGGCGTCGGCGTTTTGCCAGGGCACGCTGGCATTGGATATGATGTACGGGAAAGCGCCGAGTCCGTTCATGGAATTTGCCGCCAGCCATGGCGCCACCGTCCGCGACGGTCTCGGCATGCTGGTCGAACAGGCCGCCGAAGCCTTCGCCATCTGGCGCGGCGTGCGGCCGCAAACGGCAACCATCCTGGAACAGACGCGACAACAATTATGATGAAAGCGCTTAGGGCGAGCATGGGAGCGGCCGGCGGCAGGGCCGCTGCCAAAGCCGGCGTGAAAAAACGCCGCTGGCTGAAATGGATCGTCCTGGGTCCTTTGCTTCTCGTGCTGCTGGTGCAGCTGTACTTCTTTGCGATGGTGTGCTGGTGGACCCAGTTCAACCCCTCGTCGACCAGCATGATGCGCCAGCAGCTGTCGAGCTTGCGCGAAAAGAACCCGAACGCGAAGCTGGAGCAGGTGTGGATGCCCTACGAGCGCATCTCGAACAACCTGAAGCGCGCCGTGATCGCCTCCGAAGACGCGAATTTCACCGAACATGACGGCGTCGACTGGGAAGCCCTGGAAAAAGCCTGGGAGCGCAACAACAAGCGCCACAAGGTGATCGGCGGCGGTTCCACCATCACGCAGCAGCTGGCCAAGAACCTGTTCCTGTCCGGCTCGCGCAATTACCTGCGCAAGGGCCAGGAACTGGTCATCGCCTACATGCTGGAGACGGTGATGAGCAAGCAGCGCATCCTGGAGATCTACCTGAACGTGGTCGAATTCGGCCGCGGCGTATTCGGCGCCGAGGCCGCCGCCCGCCATTACTACCGCAGCTCCGCCGCCAGCCTGAACGCCGCCCAGGCCGCCCGCCTGGCCGTGATGCTCCCGAATCCGCGCTACTACGACGCCCACCGCCAGACCAACTACCTGGCGCGCCGCACCGGCGTCATCCAGCGCCGCATGAACGCCGCCGACCTCCCATAAATTCGGGGTTAAATTCGGAGTCAGATCCCTTTTTTGGGCAATTGCCCAAAAAAGGGATCTGACCCCGAATTTCAGGTTTCGGAAATTTGTTGCTTGCGGGGTGGCCGACCTCAGGGCTTACGGGTACACTTGCGCAGATTCCGAATCCCGGCCGAGAAAGCAGCGCATGATCAACGTATTTGTCCTACAAAATGGCCGACTGAACCAGGTCGCCATCGCTTCGCGCGCCGATCTGGAGAAGGTGACGCCGGTCTGGGTCGACCTGAACGATCCCACCGACGAGGAGCGCGCCCTGGTCAAGGCGATGTACGACGTCGTCCTGCCGGGCGAGGATGAAGTCTCGGACATCGAAGCCTCGGCCCGCTACTACGAAGGCGAAAACGGCGACCTGCACCTGCGCACCGATTTCCTGCTCGAAGAGGAAGAGGGCCCGTCGCGCATCGTCACCGTCGCCTTCATCCTGTCGAAGAAAGTCCTGTTCTCGGTCCACAACGACGACCTGCCGGTGTTCCGCCTGGTGCGCCTGCGCGCGCGCTCGCGTCCCGGTTCGATCGAAGACTACATGGACGTGCTGCTCGACCTGTACGCGACCGACGCCGAGTATTCCGCCGACGCCCTCGAAGGCATCTATGAGAGCCTGGAAGCGGTCAGCCAGCGCGTGCTGCAGAAGGAATTCACCGACCAGGACGCGGCCGCCGCGCTGAATGCGATCGCCCACGAGGAAGACTTGAACGGCCGCATCCGCCGCAACATGATGGACACCCGGCGCGCGGTCAGCTTCCTGATGCGCGGCCGATTACTGAATTCGGAACAGTTCGAGGAAGCGCGCCAGATCCTGCGCGACATCGAATCGCTGGACGGCCACACGTCGTTCCTCTTCGATAAGATCAACTTCCTGATGGATGCCACCGTCGGCTTCATCAACATCAACCAGAACAAGATCATCAAGATCTTCTCGGTGGCCTCGGTCGCCTTCCTGCCGCCGACCCTGATCGCCAGCGTCTACGGCATGAACTTCAAGTTCCTGCCCGAGCTGGAATGGCAGTTCGGCTACGGCTGGTCGCTGACCCTGATGGTGATCAGCGCGATCGCGCCCTTCCTGTATTTCCGCCACCGCGGCTGGTTGAAGTAAGCCAGCAAGCCTGCGCCTCCCTGCCGGGCCCTGCGCTAAGCTGTGCATTGTCCCCATGAAGGAGAATGCATTGGATCGAGCAAGGATCGGGCGGCGCCTGGCCGCCCTGGCAATCGGACTGGCCGCGGCCACGGCCTTCACCGTCCAGGCCGCACCGGCCTGGAAACTGGATGGCGAAGGCTTCGGCCCCCTCAGGATCGGCATGGATTACCGCGCCGCGCGGCGCGCCTCCGGCACGCGCATCAAGCCGACCCCGCCGCCGCAGGGCAATCCCCAATGCGACCAGATGCTGCTGCCCGGGCATCCCGGCGTATCGCTGATGTTCGTCGACGGCGCCCTGCAGCGGATCGACATCTACCGCCCCGGCATCCGCACCACGCGCGGCATCGCGCCGGGCGACCCGCTGCGCAAGCTGCGCCGGGCCTATCCGCGCCTGATTGCGACGGACCACAAGTACGCGGCCGGCGAGCACTACCTGACCGCCGGCCCCGAGCACGATCGCGCGCTGCGCTTCGAGACCGACAAGGGCAAGGTCAAGCGCATCTACGGCGGGCGCTGGCAGGAAGTGCAGCTGGTCGAAGGCTGCTTCTAGCCAGGCTCAGTTCTTCAGGTTGAGGAACAGGTTCGCCGCAAACGCCAGGATCCCGGCCGCGGCGACGATCTCGCCCAGCGCCAGCACCGGCGCCACTTCCATGCGGCCGAACAGCACCAGACCGAGCGCCACCATCATCACCGGCAAGGCCAGGTTCAGCAGCCAGAAGTGCAGCCGCGCCAGGCGGCTGGCCCCCGCCCGCGGGAACACGCTGTAGGTCAGGCCTGCCAGCGCCATGGTGGTCCAGCCGAGCAGGTTGACGTGGGCGTGCACCGGGCGCAGCGTGAAATTCTGGCTGGCGCCCATGCCGATGCCGACGATGAGGTAGACCACGGACAGCTTCAGCCAGACGATGCCGGCGCGCGAGAACTGCGGTGTGGTAGAGTTGATGGTGGTTTGCATGATGGCTTCCTGAACGATGATGGGAGCATCGTAAAGGCGGCTGGCCGGCAGCGGCAGCCCCACGCATGGGGGGCTTGTATGCACCGACAAAGAACGTGGCGCCGCGTCGCAACAGGCCTGGCGGCAGCCATGCTGGCCCAGGCGGCAGCGGCGGCGCCAGCCTGGCAACTCGGCCCGGAAGGCTACGGTCCGCTGAAATTCGGCATGTCCTTCGCGCAGGCGCGCAAGCTCGCCCCCAGCCTGGAAGCGACGCCTGACAATCTCCGGGCCAGCAGCGGCTGCGACCAGCTGGCGCTGCCCGGCCACCCGGGCGTGGCGCTGATGTTCGTCGACGGCAGCTTGGCGCGCATCGACCTGTTCCGCCCCGGCCCGCGCACCACGCGCGGCGTCCAGCCGGGCGACAGCGTGGAGCAGGCGATGCGCGCCTATCCCGGCATGGTTGCCGAGCCGCGCGCCTACGAAGAAAACGAACGCTTCCTGACCGACCGCCGCAGCGACCGCGCGATCCGCTTCGAAACGGAACGCGGGCGTATTGAGAACATTTACGCCGGACGCTGGGCCCAGGTGCAATACATTGAAGGCTGCCTGTAAGAACGGCTCACATCGTCGCAAACATCGCCACCACCGCCACCAGCATGATCGCCACACCAGCCCAGCCGATCAGGGTGTGCCGGGTGGTCAGCGTGTAGTTGCCCATGATCTTGCGGTTATGCGCCAGCATCATCATGACGGCCATGATCGGCACCGCGATCACGCCGTTGATCTGGGCCGACAGGACCAGCGCCGCGATCGGGTCGACCGGAGCGAAGTCGAGCAGCACGCCGCCCAGCGTCGCCAGGGCGATGATGCCGTAGAACTCGCGCGCCTCGACCACTTTCAGATCGAGGCCGTTACGCCAGCGGAAGCTCTCGGTGACGGCATATGCCGCCGACCCGGCCAGCACCGGCACCGCCAGCATGCCGGTGCCGATGATCCCCAGCGCGAACAGCACGAAGGCGAACTCGCCGGCCACCGGGCGCAGCGCCTCGGCGGCCTGCGCCGAGGACTGGATGTCGGTGATGCCGTGCCCGCCCAGCGTCACCGCCGTGGTGAGGATGATGAAGAAGGCCACCAGGTTCGAGAAGCCCATGCCGATCAAGGTATCCATCTTGATGCGCTTCATCTGCGCCTTGGCGTCCTTCGGGCGGGTGCGCAGCGCGCGCGTGCCGGCGTCGTTGCGGATCTCTTCGACTTCCTGCGAAGCCTGCCAGAAGAACAGGTAGGGCGAGATCGTGGTGCCGAACACGGCGACGATCAGGGCCACCGACTCTTTCGTGAAACTGAAGTGCGGCCAGACGGTGCGCGCCACCACTTCGGTCCAGGGCATGTGCACGGCAAAGGCGGTGGCGACGTAGGCCAGCAGGCCCAGGGTCAGCCATTTCAGGTAGCGCACATAGGTGCTGTAGGGCAGGAACACCTGCAGCAGCAGGCACAGGATGCCGAAGCCCAGCGAATACATGTGCTGCGAGCCGGCGCCCGTCACCAGGCGCAGCGCCTCGCCCATGGCGGCGATGTCGGCGGCGATGTTGATCACGTTCGCCACCAGCAGCAGGGCGACGATCACGTACAGCAGCCAGGGCGAATAGGCGCGGCGGATGTTCGCGGCGAGGCCGCGCCCGGTGACGCGGCCGATGCGCGCCGACACCAGCTGGATGCCGACCATGAAGGGATAGGTCAGCACCAGGGTCCACAGGGTATTGAAGCCGAACTGCGCGCCGGCCTGGGAATAGGTGGCGATGCCGGATGGGTCGTCGTCCGCCGCGCCGGTGATGAGGCCGGGGCCGAGGGATTTCAGGGTGGCGTTGTCGGTGAGACGGCGGAGGAGTTGGAACTTGGACTTCATCATCGGGCCTGCGCAAAATGAAAACGGGCGCGGCCAACGATTCAGGAATGGTCAGCGCGCCGGACGGATTGGGGTTGTAGAGGGACTGTTCATGGTCGGCGCGGAGTGTAGCATGGCAGAAACGCTTGTGAGCGCCTCCGCCATGTAATAAAAGGTAAATAAGCCTGGCTTAAGGGAAAATCAGGCGATGCGCGCGAAAACCCGTCGCGCCGCCTCCACGGTCTCTTCGATGACCGCGTCGTCGTGGGCGCTTGATACGAAGCCGGCCTCGAACATCGCCGGCGCGAAGTACACGCCCTCAATCAGCATGCCGTGGAAGAAGCGATTGAAGCGCTCCTTGTCGCCGGCCATCATCTGGCCGTAGCTGGACGGGACGTGGGTCGAGAAATACATGCCGAACATGCCGCCGACCGCATCGCCGCAGAAGTCCACGCCGGCCTCTTTCGCCGCTGCGCCGAGGCCGTCGACCAGCTTCGCGGTCTGCGCGGACAGCTTGTCGTAGAAGCCCGGCTCCTGCACCAGCTTCAGGGTGGTCATGCCGGCGGCCACCGCCACCGGGTTGCCGGACAGGGTGCCGGCCTGGTAGACCGGGCCGATCGGCGCCATCTTTTCCATCAGGTCGGCGCGGCCGCCGAAGGCCGCCACCGGCAGGCCGCCGCCGATCACCTTGCCCAGCGCGGTCAGGTCCGGCGTGATGCCGTACAGTTCCTGGGCGCCGCCGAGGCCGACGCGGAAGCCGGACATGACTTCGTCGAAGATCAGGACCGCGCCGTACTCGGTGCACAGCTCGCGCATGCGGCGCAGGAAGTCCGGCGTCGCGCGGATCAGGTTCATGTTGCCGGCCACGGCTTCGACGATCACGCAGGCGATGGTGTCGCCCATCGATTCGAAGGCGTCTTCCAGCTGCGGGATGTTGTTGTAGTCGAGGACCAGGGTGTGCTTGACGAAGTCTTCCGGCACGCCCGCCGAGGTCGGGTTGCCGAAGGTGAGCAGGCCGGAGCCGGCCTTCACCAGCAGCGAATCGGCGTGGCCGTGGTAGCAGCCCTCGAACTTGACGATCTTGTCGCGGCCGGTGGCGCCGCGCGCCAGGCGCAGCGCGCTCATGGTCGCTTCGGTGCCGCTCGAGACCAGGCGCACCTGCTCGATCGACGGCACCAGGCGGCAGATCTCTTCGGCGATCTCGATCTCGCCTTCGGTCGGGGCGCCGAAGGACAGGCCGCGCGCGGCCGCATCCTGCACCGCCTTGATCACCTTCGGATGAGCGTGGCCGACGATGGCCGGGCCCCAGGAGCCGATGTAGTCGATGTAGCGCTTGCCGTCCGCGTCCCAGAACCAAGGGCCTTCGGCGCGGGTGATGAAGCGCGGCGTGCCGCCGACCGAACGGAAGGCGCGCACCGGCGAGTTCACGCCTCCCGGGGTGGTCAGCTGGGCGCGCGCGAACAGGGTATCGTTTTTCGAGGTGGATTCAGTGGTCATGGTTGCTCTTCTTGCTGGTCGTCCGAAGGGGTGGGCGGGCAGGGCGCCGCGATCCGGTACAGTTTGTTGGGAATCAGCCGGCCCATGCCGAAACGGCAGGCGTTCTGCAGCGCGCCGGCGGTGTAGTCCTGGGCGTAGGTCAGGGCGTCGATCACGTCCAGTCCCTGCGCCATGCGCGCCGCCAGCGCGGCGGACAGGGTGGTGCCGGCGCCGAGGAAGGGACCGGGCAGGTGCTGGGGCCAGGACAGGCTGACGGCCAGGCCGTCGGCATCGTACAGGTTGTCGGCGCGGACGCCGTCGCCGCCGCCGATGCCGGTAACCAGCACGTTGCCGCAGCCGAAGGCGGTCAACTCGGCGGCGTCCTCGGCGACGGTGGCGATCGAACCCGGGTCGCGCCAGCAGTCGGCGAAGCGCGCCAGTTCGGGCTGCGACATCATCAGCACGCGCGCCTGCGGCACCAGCAACTGGTGGATCAGGGTCAGCATGTCGTCGTCGCGCACCCCGCAGTCGGGCAGGCTCGATGTGAACGGGTCGAGGATCAGCGGCACCTGGGCGTAGTCGGAGACGATCTCGGCGATCGCCGCGATCTGCTCCAGGCCGGCCATGGCGCCGACCTTGATCGCGGCGATCGGCATGTCCTCGAGCAGCATGCGGGCCTGTTCGACCACGCTGGTCGATTCGACCGGCTGGATGTGATCGACGCGCGCCGAATCGGCCACCAGCAGTCCGGTCACCACCGACAGGCCATGGCAGCCATGCATGGCAAAAACGGCCACGTCGGACTGGATGCCCAGCGCGCCGACCGGATCGGCGGGCCCGAAGGTAAGGATGAGTGGAGACGGTTGGTTTTGCACAGCCAGTAGATTAAGATACCTGACCTTACATTTTACTTGATGGGAGCGTCCATGACCTACTGCGCGTCGCAGGCGACGGTCATCAACGCTCCCGATACTGCAACACTGATCTAAAGGATTTTGACGTGAGCAATGAAACGCAGGTGTACCAGACCTGGATGTGTTTGATTTGTGGCTGGGTCTACGACGAAGCCGCCGGATCGCCGGAAGACGGCATCGCGCCCGGGACCCGCTGGGCCGACGTGCCGATGAACTGGACCTGTCCGGAATGTGGCGCCCGCAAGGACGATTTCGAAATGACGGCGATCTGACTTGTCGTTTTAATCAGCAAAATCCAGGTATTTTCCGCCCGGAAGATGCCTTCTTGCCAAGCTTCTTGTCCGATCGTTAAGGCTTTGGTGTTGGGCTAGTTGACGTATAGCAACACTTCATGCACAAGCGGCGCGCCCTATGCTATCGTGCCGGTTCATGCTTGAGTGAAACGATTATGACGACCGAACCGACAGGCCTGAAGATCATGGTGATCGACGACAGCAGCACGATCCGCCGCTCCGCCGAAATCTTCCTGACCCAGGCCGGGTACCAGGTGGTGCTCGCGGAGGACGGCTTCGACGCGCTGGCCAAGATCAACGACCACCAGCCGGCGCTGGTGTTCTGCGACATCCTGATGCCGCGCCTGGACGGCTACCAGACCTGCGCCCTGATCAAGAAGAGCGCGAAGTTCCACGCGACGCCGGTGGTCATGTTGTCCTCCAAGGACGGCCTGTTCGACCGCGCGCGCGGCGCGATGGTCGGCTCGATCGCTTACCTCACCAAACCGTTTTCCAAAGACAGCCTGCTGGCGGCCGTGCGTGACCACACGGCGCCGGCGGCATGAACCATCCGGAGCCCATCGTGGCCATACAAAAGATCCTGATCGTCGACGATTCCCCGACCGAACGCTACTACCTGACCGACATCCTGGTGCGCAACGGCTTCACCGTGACCACCGCCGAGAACGGCGAGGAAGCGCTGGCCAAGATCCGCGCCGACCGTCCGCAGCTGATCCTGATGGACGTCGTCATGCCGGGCGCGAACGGCTTCCAGATCACGCGGTCGATCACGCGCGACCCCGAGCTGTCCTCGGTGCCGATCATCATCTGCAGCAGCAAGAACCAGGAAACCGACCGTATCTGGGGCATGCGCCAGGGCGCGAAGGATTACTTTGTCAAGCCGGTCGACGCCCAGGCGCTGCTGGCCCGCATCGCCGCCCTCGGCGAATAAGCCATGACGACCCAGGACCAGGCCAGCGCGCGCCGCACCCGCCTGCGGCAGTACCAGGAAGAGCTGCTCGAGCGCATGCAGGCCGCGCGCACCAGCAGCGGCGCCCGCACGCACCAGCTGGGCGTCGAAATCGGCGGCGAGCGCTACCTGCTCGACCTGCTCGAAGCCGGCGAGATCGTGCCGGTGCCGGCGCTGACCGGCGTGCCGCTGACCCAGCCCTGGTACCTCGGCCTGGCCAACATCCGCGGCAGCCTGGTCGGCGTGGTCGACCTGGCCCGCTTTTTCGGTAAACAAGATAGTGCGGCCGCCGGCCCGGCGGCCCGCCTGGTCACTTTTTCGCCGAGCCTCGGTCTGCCCTGCGGCTTCCTGGCGGCGCGCGTGCACGGCCTGCGCCAGGCCGCCGACATGACCCCGCAAGACGGCCGCCTGGTCGACGCCGACGGCCAGGCCTGGACGCCGCTGGCGCTTGGCGCGCTGGCGCAGGACGAGCGCTTCCTGCAGGTCGGCCTCTAATCAAATAACACAACAGGTTCAGGACTGGAGCTGGAATGGGATTCGCATCTAAACTCTCGGTGAATTTTCTCCCCAAGGACAAGGACGACGGCGCCACCGTGCTGGCCTCGCCCGACACCCAGTTCGGCGTCGGCTTGATGTCGGCCGCAGTTGTCGCTGCGACGGGGTTGGCGCCAGCGGAAGCGCCGGCAATCGAGCCCGCCGCGGTGCCGGGCTCCGCCGACGATGCCGCCGAGCGCCTCGGCAACCTGGCCGGCCGCAAGCAGCGCGCCGCCGCGGCAGCCGCTGCATCGGCGACCGGCGCCGACGAGGACCTGCGCCTGCCGCTGATCGGCCACTTGTCGCTGCCGCGCCAGCTGCGCATCCTGCTGGGCGCGTTCGCGGTCGGCATCCTGGTCACCATCATCGCGCTGTGGCGCAATGCCGGCAGCGGCGCCATCGCCTCCAGCCAGACCCAGATCGCCAGCGAAGCCCTGATGCACTCGCAGCGCGTCGGCAAGGCCGCGCCGAACGCGATGCAGGGCAATCCCGACGCTTTCGCCCAGCTGCAGGACAGCCGCATCACGCTGGGCCACGACCTCGGCCTGCTGGCCCGCGGCGGCGTCTTCAACACCAACGACATTCCGGCCGCCGCCGGCGATACCGCGCGCCAGCTCGCCAAGGTGAGCGCCAAATGGAAGGTGTCGGACGCCGCCGCCGCCAGCATCCTCAAGATGAAGCCCGAGCTAATCGGCTTCGACAAGAGCCTGAAGCAGCTCGACATCCTGTCGCCGGAAATGCTGGCGCTGACGGAAGAGATCCTCACGCAGCGCACCGCCAGCGGCGGCAGCGCGCGCGAACTGGCGGCGCTCGGCCGCCTGATGATGCTGACCCAGCGCCTGTCGCGCAGCGCCAGCGAATTCCTGACCTCGGGCGGCATCACCCCGGAAACCGCGTTCCAGATGGGCCGCGATACCGCCACCTTTCGCGCCACCGTCGACGGCCTGCTGAACGGGAACGCCCAGCTCGGCCTGGCGCCGCTGCGCGAAGACTACCTGCGCGCCAAGCTGGAAGAAGTGCAGGGCAAATTCGAGGTATGCCAGAAGGTCGTGGCCTCGTTCCTGAACAACCTGTCCGACCTGACCGCCGCCAAGGCCGCCGAACAGACCATCTTCCGCGACAACGAAGAGCTGCGTTCGCAACTGTCGGCGCTGCAGAGCGATTTCCGCAGCGGCGAAGGCAACAAGGGTCCGTGGTTCTGGCTGCTCGTGACGGCCTCGATCTTCACGCTGGCGATGGCCGGCAGTATCTCGCGCGTGATGCTGCAGGACTCGCGCAACCGCACCCGCGGCGCCGACGCGCGCCGCCAGGAAGCGGAAGCGATGCGCCTGCTGGCCCAGGCCAAGGAAGAGGAAGCCAAGGCCACCAACGACCAGAACCAGGCGGCAATCCTGCGCCTGATGAACGAACTGCAGGAAGTGGCGGACGGCGACCTGACCGTCTACGCCACCGTGTCCGAGGACATCACCGGCGCGATCGCCGACTCGGTCAACTACACGGTCGAGGAACTGCGCGGCCTGGTGGTGCGCGTCATCGACACCGCCGGCAAGGTGACCCAGGCGTCGGATACGGCGCAGAAGATTTCGAGCGACCTGCTGGTCGCGGCCGGCCAGCAGGCCCGCGAGATCCAGGACACCTCCAGCACCATGCTGCGCATGGCGGGCGAGATCACGGACGTATCGCAGTCGGCCAACGAATCGGCCGAGGTGGCGCGCCAGTCCGTCGCCGCGGCGGAACAGGGCGCGACCGCCGTGCAGAACGCGATCAAGGGCATGGGCGAGATCCGCGAGCAGATCCAGGAAACCTCGAAGCGCATCAAGCGCCTGGGCGAATCCTCGCAGGAGATCGGCGAGATCACCGAACTGATCTCCGACATTACCGAGCAGACCAACGTGCTGGCGCTGAACGCGGCGATCCAGGCCGCATCGGCCGGCGAGGCGGGCCGCGGCTTCTCGGTGGTGGCCGAAGAGGTGCAGCGCCTGGCCGAACGCTCGGGTTCCGCGGCCAAGCAGATCGGCGCGCTGGTGCGCACCATCCAGACCGATACCCACGACGCCGTCGCCGCCATGGAAAAGTCGACCCAGGGTGTGGTCGAGGGTGCGCGCCTGTCCGACGCCGCCGGCGCCGCGCTGGCCGACATCTCGCGCGTGTCGAACCGCCTGGCCGAGCTGATCCAGGATATTTCGACCGCGACCGGCATGCAGGCGACGTCCGCGAACGGGGTGGCGCACAATATGCAGCATATCCTGGCGATCACCGGACAGGCGCAGGACGGCACGCAGCAGACTGCGTACTCGGTCCGCGAACTGGCCATGCTGGCCCAGGAGCTGAAAAACTCGGTGTCGCGCTTCCGCGTCTCCGCCGCTTAAGAACAATCCATGACCCAGATCTCGCCCCTGCCTTCCAGCTCGTCCACCGCCGCGGCCCCGTTCGACACCGGCCCCCTGTCCTGGGTGATCGGCGAGATCCGCGACGCCCTCGAGCGTTCGGCCAAGGCGCTGCAGGACGCGGCGGGACGCAGCCCGGAAGCCCAGCCGACCCTGCTGCTGCACGCGAAAACCCACCTGCACCAGGCTCACGGCGCGCTGCAGATGGTCGACGTCGAGGGCGTCGACCGCCTGACCGCCGCCGCCGAGCAGGCGCTGGACCGCTTCAAGGACGGCTCGCCGGCGGTCAGCGGCGAACATGCCGAGACGGTGGCCGAGGCGTATCGGGCGCTGGTCGAATACCTGGAAGAGCTGCTGGGCGGCGCGGCGCAGCAGCCGGTGCGCCTGTTCCCCTACTACCGCGCGCTGCAGGAGCTGCTGGGCGCGGAGCGCGTGCATCCGGGCGAGATGCTGGTGTTGAATCAGGGCGCGCTCTCCCCGCCGGCGTTTGCCGGCGAGGAGAGCGCCGCGCCGGACCTGGCGGCCTGCCGCGCGCGCTTCGAGAAAGCGCTGCTGCCCTTCCTGAAGAGCGGCAGCGTCGATGCCGCCGGCGAGATGCGCGAGGCGCTGGCGCCGATCGCGCGCGCGCAGCGCGAAGCACGCCCCTACGCCTTCTGGCTGGCGATGCAGACCGTGGCCGACCTGGCCGCGCGCGGCCAGCTGGGCAGCGACATCTACCTGAAACAGCTGCTCGGCCAGATCAACCTGCAGCTGCGGCGCCTGGTGCAGGGGCATACCAGCCTGCCCGAAGCGATGCTGCGCGACGCCCTGTTCTTCGTGGCCCAGGCGAGCGAAGCGACGCCGGACGCGCGCCTGCTGCGCGATGCCTACGGCCTGGACGGCCAGGTGCCGCGCGATTACCTGGAACGCCGCTACGGCCGCATCGACCGCGAGGCGCTGAAGGATGCCAAGGAGGCGCTGGCCCAGACCAAGGAGGGCTGGGATCGCATTGCCAGCGAAGGCGCGCCGGCGCAGGAGAGCGAGTTCGACGCCTCCCTGTCCAAGCTGGCCGGCGCCAGCGAAAAGCTGGGCGCCCCCCAGCTGGCGCAGCTGCTGCGCGAACTGGGCGATGCCGCGCGCCAGGCCGTGACCGGCGGAAGCAGTGACCAGTTCAGCATGGAGATGGCGGCGGCGATGCTGTTCGTCGAGCACGGGCTCGACCAGGTGCGCCAGCTGCCCGAGGATTTCGGCCAGCACGCCGAGGCCGTTGGCCAGCGCCTGCTGGCGCTGGCGCAGGGCGAGACGCCGCCCGAAGCGCCGGTCTGGCAGGGCGAACTGGCGCGCGAGCTGCAGCAGGGCCAGACCGTGGCCGTGCTGGCGGGCGAGATCCGCACCGGCCTGCGCCAGGTCGAAAAACTGATCGACGAATACTACGAGAACCCGGCGCGGGTCGATGCGCTGGAACAGGCCGACCCGCTGCTGCACCAGCTTGCGGGTGCGCTGTCCATCCTCGACCAGGACCAGGCCGTGCGCGCCTGCAGCCACGTGCGCGAACGCGTGCGGGAGCTGGCCGCCGGCGGCGTCGATGAGGCGGCGCGCGGGGCAGTGCTGGAAAACCTGGCCCAGAACGTCGGCGCGCTCGGCTTCTTCATCGATGCGCTGGCGCAGAACGTCGAGACGGCGCGCCGCCGCTTCCGCTTCGACGCCGGCGAAGGGCTGTTCCGCGAGCTGCCTTTCGATGCGCCGGCCGAGCCGGTCGCCGAACCCGCGCCCGCAGCCGCGATGCCGGCGGCCGCGCCGGCGCCGCTTGCGGCCGCCGAGGCGCTGCCCGCCGAAGCCGATGGCGATGCCGCGATCGAAGCCGAGCTGCTGGAAATCTTCATCGGCGAGGCGCAGGAAGTCCTGGCCGTGGTGGCGGACACGCTGCCGGCCGCGCACGCCAACCCGGACAGCCAGGAAACCCTGACCCGCCTGCGCCGTTCCTTCCACACGCTGAAAGGCAGCGGCCGCATGGTCGGCCTGGAACAGTTCGCGCACGCCGCCGCCGCCGTCGAAAAAACCATGAACCTGTGGCTGGCCGAATCGCGCGCCGCCACGCCGGATCTGCTGGCCCTGCTGGACCGTGCGCATGCCGACCTGTCGGCCTGGGTGGCGGAACTGGCTGCCGGCGCCCGCCCGGCGCGCAGCGGCGAGCCGCTGGCCGATGCCGCTGCGCGGGTGCAGGAGGGTGGGGCGTTCGTGATGGACGAGGCGCCGGCGCCGCAGGACGAAACCGCGCTGCCGCCGAACGTGGTCGCCTTCCCGCTGGCCGAAGGGAACCTGAAGCGCATCGGCGGGCTCGAGATCCCGCTGCCGCTGTATAACATCTACCTGGGCGAGACCGACGAGTTGCTGAACGTGCTGGCGCGCGACTTTGCCGACTGGCGCGCGGACCCGCTGCGCGCGGTGTCGGCGCAGGCGCTGAAGGCGGCGCACACGCTGGGCGGCACCTCGGCCACGGTCGGCTTCCACGCGCTGCGCGAGATCGCCTTCGCGCTGGAAGAAGCGCTGCAGGTGGCGATTCCGCCGCTGACGGAAGAGCAGCGCCTGCTGCTCGACGACACCGTGGACCGCGCACGCATCATGCGCCAGGTGTTCTCGCTGGGCGAGCTGGCGCCGGCCCAGCCGGAACTGCTGGCGCGCCTGCTGGCCCTGCGCGACGAACTGGGCCGCAAGAAGGCCGACAGCGTGTTCGAGGGCGCCGATGCCGAGCTGGCGCAGCGCCTGGATGCGCTGTTCGCCGCCACCTACGACAGCATCCTGGCCGACCCGCCGCTGCCGGGCGGGCCGCTGCCGGTGCCGGAGACGTCGGCACTGCCGGCGCCGGGCCTGCGCGCGGCCGAGCCGCAGCCGGTCGATCCGGCCGTGGCCGCCGTCGACGACCTGTTCGATTCGTATTTCGACGACCCGTTTGCCGCGCCCAGCCTGGAACAGGCGGTGGCGCCTGAATCCGAAGCCGTGCCGGAACCGGAGCCGGAGGCGGAACCCGACACCGCGCTCGAACTGCCGGCCGAGCCGGCGCCCGCTCCCGAACCCGAGCCGGCGCCCGAGCCCGCATTCGACGGCGCCGCCAGTTTCGACACCACCCTCGACGACGAACTCGCCGCCGCCGAATCCGTAGCCGCCGTGCTGGAAGCCGAAGCCGAACCGGAACCGGTGCTGGCCGCCGAGCCGGTCTTCACCGACGAGCTGGACCCGGACCTGCTGCCGGTCTTCATGGAAGAAGCGGCCGACCTGCTGCCGCAGATCGGCAAGGACCTGCGCCAGTGGCAGCAGGCGCCGGGCGAGCACGCCGTCGCCCATGGCCTGCTGCGCGCCCTGCACACCGTGAAGGGCAGCGCCCGCATGGCCGGCGCGATGCGCCTGGGCCAGCACACGCATGCGCTGGAAACCCAGGTCGAGAACATGCTGCACGCCGGCACCACCAGCGCGGCGGCCTTCGACGAACTGCTGGCCAACTACGACCAGGCGCTGCTGCTGTTCGAACAGCTGCAGCAGCCGGGCGGCCAGCCGGCGGCCCTGGCCCCGGCCGAGACGACCGGTACGCCGGCCGCGGCGCCATCGCAGGACCGGCGCCAGTCCGACGTGCGCGCGCCGCTGGTGCGGGTGCGCGCCGACATCCTCGACCGCATGGTCAACCAGGCCGGCGAGGTCTCGATCAGCCGGTCCAAGCTGGAGACCCAGGTCGGCTCGCTGAAGGCCTCGCTGGCCGATTTCTCGGACAACCTGGGGCGCCTGCGCCGCCAGTTGCGCGAGGTCGAGATGCAGGCCGAATCGCAGATCGCTTCGCGCCTGTCGATTGCCGGCGAACGCGAATTCGACCCGCTCGAATTCGACCGTTTCACGCGCCTGCAGGAACTGACCCGCATGATGGCCGAGAGCGTGAACGACGTCGCCTCCTTCCACGACGGCCTGTCGCGCACGGTGGAAGCCGCGGTCGAGGACCTGGCCGCGCAGTCGCGCCTGACGCGCGAGCTGCAGCGCGACCTGATGCGGGTGCGGATGGTGCCCTTCGCCAGCCTGTCCGAGCGCCTGTTCCGGGTCGCGCGCCAGACCGCCAAGGAGACCGACAAGCGCGTCAACCTGGACATCCGCGGCGGCGCCGTCGAGATCGACCGCGGCGTGCTGGAACGGATGGCGGCGCCTTTCGAACACCTGCTGCGCAACGCCATCGTGCACGGCGTCGAGCCGCGTGAGCGCCGCGCGGCGAACGGCAAGCCGGACACCGGCGAGCTGCTGGTTCAGGTCAGCCAGCAGGGCAACGAGGTGCAGATCCGCTTCGCCGACGACGGCGCCGGCCTGGACCTGGCGCGCATCCGCGCCAAGGCGCAAGCGAACGGCCTGCTCGATGCAAGCGGGCAGGTGAGCGATGCGGACGTGACCGACCTGATTTTCGAACCGGGCTTCTCGACCGCGGATGCGCTCACCGAACTGGCCGGCCGCGGCGTCGGCATGGACGTGGTGCGTTCCGAAGCGCGCGCCCTTGGCGGACGCGTGGAAGTGGTCAGCGAACCTGGCCGCGGCGCCGCCTTCACCATCCACCTGCCGCTGACCCTGGCCGTCAACCAGGTGGTGCTGGTGGCCAGCGGCCCGAAGACCTATGCCTTGCCGGCCAACCTGGTCGGGACGGTAGCGCAGGTGCGCGACGGCGAACTGGCGGCCGCGCATGCGGCAGGCACGATCGCCGTGCAGGGCGAGCAGGTGGCGCTGCGCTATCTGCCGGACCTGTTGGGCGAGCCGGGCGCGGCCAGCGGCGCGCGTTCGTCGCCGGTGCTGGTGCTGGGCAGCGGCGCGAACCGTCTGGCGCTGCAGGTCGACGAAGTCCTGGGCAACCGCGAGGTCGTGCTGAAGAACGTCGGCCCGCAACTGGCGCGCATGCCCGGCATCGCCGGCGCCACCGTGCTGGGTTCGGGCGAGATCGTGCTGATCCTGAATCCGCTGCTGCTGCCGGCCCATGGCCAGCCACGACAGCGGGTACAGGCGGCAGCGCCGACGCAGGAAAGCCGGGGCGCCACCGTCATGGTGGTCGACGATTCGCTGACCGTGCGCCGCGTCAGCCAGCGCCTGCTGGAGCGCGAAGGCTACCGCGTGCTGCTGGCCAAGGACGGCGTCGAAGCGCTCGAACTGATGCAGGCGCCGGAGACGCGGCCCGACCTGATGCTGGTCGATATCGAGATGCCGCGCATGGACGGTTTCGACCTGACCCGCAACGTGCGCGGCAACGAGGCCACGAAGGACATCCCGATCATCATGATCACCTCGCGCACCGCCGACAAGCACCGCAACCACGCGCTGGGCCTGGGTGTGAATGCCTACTTCGGCAAGCCCTTCCAGGAAGATGTGCTGCTGGCGGCGATCGCCGGCTTACTTGCCGCCTGACGTGTCGCGCAAGGCGCCGAAGCGCGCCAGCGTCGCGGCGCGCGCCTGTTCGTGATCGACGATGGGATGCGGGTAATCGCGTCCCAGCACCAGGCCGGCGCGCTCCAGCAGGGCCGGTTTCGCCAGCCACGGCGCATGGATCGCCGCGCCTTCCAGCTTGCCCAGTTGCGGCAGCCAGCGGCGGATGAAGGCGCCGTCGGGATCGAAGCGCTTCGATTGCGTGACCGGATTGAAGATGCGGAACCAGGGCTGGGCGTCGCAGCCGGTCGATGCCGCCCACTGCCAGCCGCCGTTGTTCGACGACAGCTCGTAGTCGTTCAGCTTTTCCGCAAAATAGCGTTCGCCGCGCAGCCACGCGATGCCGAGGTCCTTGGTCAGGAAGCTGGCCGTCACCATGCGCAAACGGTTGTGCATGAAACCGCTGCGGTTCAGCTGCGCCATCGCCGCATCGACCAGCGGATAACCGGTGCGGCCTTCGCACCAGGCGGCGAAGGCTTCGTCGGCCCGCGCGCCTTCTTCCCACACCACCTTGTCGAACGCGGCCTTGAAGGACTGCGTCACCACGCGCGGGTGGCGCTGCAGGATCATCATGTAGAACTCGCGCCAGATCAGTTCCGACAGCCAGGTCCTGGCGCCGTCGCCGGTTTTATCGGTCAGCAGCCGCACCAGGCGCCTGACCGACAGCGTGCCGAAGCGCAGGTGCACCGACAGCCGCGAGGTGCTGTCGAGCGCCGGGAAGTCACGCTGCACGTGGTAGGCGTCGATGTGCTGCAGGAAGGCGTCCAGCAATTGCCGGGCGCCGTGCATGCCGGCCGGTTCGACCGGTTCCGGATGGGGCGCGAAGCCCAGTTCTTCCAGCGCGGGTAGACGATGCCCGGCGGGCGCTTTGGCCAGCGCGCCGGCCCAGGCTTCGGTCTCGAAGGGCTTCAGCGCTTCCGGATGCGCCGCCAGCCGCTTCAGCCAGGCATTCTTGTAGGGTGTGAACACGGAAAAGGGGCCGCCGGCCTGGGTCAGCACCTCGTCCTTTTCGAAGACCACCTGGTCCTTGAAGGTCTGCAGGCTGCGGCCGTCTTCTCGCAGGCGCCGCTGGACTTCGCGGTCGCGGGCGATGGCGGCCGGTTCGTAGTCGTGGTTGGCGAATACCGATTCCGCATCCAGTTCGGCTGCCAGCTTCACGATCTCGTCTGCGGCGCGCCCATGGCGCACGATCAGGTAAGCTCCCCATGCACGCAGGCGGGCGTCGAGCTCGGCCAGGCTGGCATGGATGAACTGCACGCGGCGGTCGTCGCGCGGCAGGGCGGCCAGGATGTCGGTGTCGAATACGAAGACGCAAAAGACCTTGCTCGATCCGCGGAGCGCATGATGCAGCGCAGCATGGTCGTCGAACCGCAGGTCACGCCGGAACCAGACGATAGAGTTACTTAGAGCCATAAGTTTCTTCGGGTCATCTTTTGTGTGCGGAGTCAATGCGATTGACCATTTTACTGTCTACCATTCTTTCGACCGGACGGCGCTTGGGACGTGGCTTCATGGCCGCGTAAGCAAATGGGTGTAAACTAGCGAAAAATCCAAGCTTCGTTTGGACCACCAGCGGTCGAGAGAGTGAGCCAACAGAGAGTATGCGTATGAAGAAAAGTAAGGTCGGCAAGCCTCTAACCATGCCCGGGATGCCTTCGGCGTCCCCCGAGAGCCTGATGCACGCAGGCTCGGTCCAGTCTGAACTGAACCTGGCGAATCATTTCCTCATCGCCATGCCGTCGATGAATGATCCGATCTTCGGCGGCACCGTCGTGTATATCTGCGAACACAACGACAAAGGCGTGCTCGGCGTCGTCATCAACAAGCCCACCGACATGACCATGGACGTGCTGTTCGACCGCATCGACCTCAAGGTCACGGATACCCTGCGTCCGAACGTGGTGGACGAGCCGATCATGTTCGGCGGCCCGGTGCAGGACGACCGCGGCTTCGTGCTGCATTCGCCCGGCGGCCGCTATTCGTCCTCGCTGAGCGTCACCGACGACGTCGCCTTCACCACCTCGATCGACGTGCTGGAAGCCGTCGCCAACGGCACTGGCCCGCAGCGCATGCTGGTGTCGATCGGCTATGCCGGCTGGAGCCCGGGCCAGCTGGAAGAGGAAATCGCCCGCAACGGCTGGCTCACCGTGGGCGCCGATGCCAAGGTCCTGTTCGACCTGCCGATCGAGGAACGCTACACCGCCGCAATCAAACTGCTGGGCATCGATCCGCTCATGTTAGCGACGGAAGCCGGCCATGCGTAAGGGGATCGTGTCCCTGTAATGGTAGAGATCGTTTTCGGATTCGACTTCGGCGTGAAGCGCATCGGTATCGCGATGGGTAACACGCTGACCGGCCAGGCACAGCCCCTGTCCGTCATCAAGGCTGTCGACAACGCGACCCGCTTCAAGCTCATCGGCGACCTCATCGCGCAGTGGAATCCCACGCGCCTGGTGGTCGGCGAACCGCGCCATCCGGACGGCGCCGAGCACGACATGACCCTGCGCTCGCGCCGCTTCGCCAATCAGCTGCACGGCCGTTTCAGCCTGCCCGTCGACCTGGTCGACGAGCGCTACTCGTCTGCCGTGATCCCCGCCAAGCGCGGCGAGATCATCGACGCCAAGGCCGCCGCCATCATTTTGCAACAATACTTTGACGACCATGCCAACTCCTACTGAACCCGCCGGCGGCCACGACGCCGAGGCGCTGTACCGCAACCTGCTCGAGCAGGTGCGCGCCGGCCTCGAAGGCGTCTCCGATGCAGCCATCGTCGGCATCCACTCGGGCGGCGCCTGGCTGGCCGAACGGCTCGCCGCCGACCTCGGCCTGCAGCAGCGCCTCGGCTTCATCGACGTCTCCTTCTATCGCGACGACTATGCGAAGAAGGGCCTGCATCCGGACGTGAAGCCGACCCGCATCGACTTCAACGTCGACAGCGCCACCATCCTGCTGGTCGACGACGTGCTGGAAACCGGCCGCACGGTGCGCGCCGCGATCAACGTGCTGTTCGACTATGGCCGTCCGCAGCGTATCATGCTGGCTGCGCTGGCCGACCGTGGCGGCCGCGAGCTGCCGGTCGCAGCCGATTTCGCCGGCGTCCGCACCACGCTGCAGCCGGGCCAGTCGCTGGCCCTGTCGCGCGACAGCGCCGGCCAACTCACGCTCACGATCGAAGACGACAATGCATAACCCGCAACTCAACAAGAACGGCGAGCTGCAGCACCTTCTCACCATCGAAGGCCTGCCGAAGTCCATCATCAACCACATCCTCGACACCGCATCGAGCTTCGTCGGCATTTCGGACCGCGAAGTCAAGAAGGTGCCGCTCATGCGCGGCAAGAGCGTGTTCAACCTGTTCTTCGAGAACTCGACGCGCACCCGCACCACCTTCGAGATCGCCTCCAAGCGCCTGTCGGCCGACGTCATCAACCTGAACATCGCGGCGTCTTCGACTTCGAAGGGCGAGTCGCTGCTCGACACGATCGACAACCTGGCGGCCATGCATGCCGACATGTTCGTGGTGCGCCACTCGCAGTCCGGCGCGCCCTACCTGATCGCCAAGCACCTGAACGACACGAAGCAGAACCACGTGCACGTGGTGAATGCCGGCGACGGGCGCCATGCGCACCCTACCCAGGGCCTGCTCGACATGTACACCATCCGCCACTATAAAAAGGACTTCACGAACCTGCGCGTGGCGATCGTCGGCGACATCCTGCACAGCCGCGTGGCGCGTTCGGACATCCACGCGCTGACCACGCTGGGCGTGCCGGAAGTGCGCGCGATCGGCCCGCACACCCTGCTGCCGGGCGGCCTGGAACAGATGGGCGTGCGCGTGTTCACGAACATCGAAGAGGGCCTGAAGGACGTCGACGTGATCATCATGCTGCGCCTGCAGAACGAGCGCATGTCGGGCGCGCTGCTGCCGTCGGCCGGCGAATACTTCAAGAGCTACGGCCTGACGCCGGAGCGCCTGGCGCTGGCCGCACCTGGCGCGATCGTCATGCACCCGGGACCGATGAACCGCGGCGTCGAGATCGACTCGGCGGTCGCGGATGGCGCGCAGGCGGTGATCCTGCCGCAGGTGACCTTCGGCATCGCGGTACGCATGGCGGTGATGAGCATTGTGGCGGGGACGCAGGGATGAAACTACATATCAAGAACGGCCGGGTGATCGACCCGGCAAACGGCATCGACGCCGTGCAGGACCTGTACATCGCCGACGGCAGGATCGCCGCCGTGGGCAGCGCACCCGCCGGCTTCGAAGCCGGGCGCAGCATCGACGCGTCCGGCCTGGTGGTGGCGCCCGGCCTGGTCGACCTGTCGGCGCGCCTGCGCGAACCGGGCTACGAATACAAGGCCACGCTGGAATCGGAGATGCGGGCGGCGATGCAGGGCGGCGTGACCACCCTGGTGTGCCCGCCCGACACCGACCCGGTGCTCGACGAGCCGGGCCTGGTCGAGATGCTCAAGCACCGCGCGCGCATCCTGAACCAGGCCAACGTGCACCCGCTGGGCGCGCTGACCGTCGGCCTGAAGGGCAAGGCCCTGACCGAGATGGCCGAGCTGACCGAGGCCGGCTGCATCGGCTTTGCCCAGGCCGAGGAGCCGATCGAGGACACCACCGTGCTGCTGCGCGCCCTGCAGTATGCCAAGACCTTCGGCTACACCGTCTGGCTGCGCCCGCAGGATCCGCACATCGGCCGCGGCGGCATCGCCCACGCCGGGCCGCTGGCATCGCGCATGGGCCTGTCGGGCGTGCCGGTGATGTCCGAGACCATCGCCCTGCACACCATCTTCGAGCTGATGCGCGCATCGGGCGCGCGCGTGCACCTGTGCCGCATTTCGTCGGCCGCCGCGCTGGACCTGATCCGCGCCGCCAAGCAGGAAGGGCTGCCGGTCACCTGCGACGTCGGCGTGCACCACCTGCACATGACCGACGCCGACATCGGCTTCTTCGACCCCAATGCGCGCCTGACGCCGCCGCTGCGCAGCCAGCGCGACCGCGAAGCGATCCGCGCGGCGCTGCTGGATGGGACGGTCGATGCCGTCTGCTCCGATCACACCCCGGTCGACGACGACGAGAAGCTGCTGCCCTTCGCCGAAGCCTCGCCCGGCGCCACCGGCCTGGAACTGCTGCTGTCCCTGATGCTGAAGTGGGCCGACGAGCAGCATGGCAGCAAGGATGCGCTGGCGCAGGCGCTGGCCAAGGTCACCCACGAGCCGGCGCGGACGGCCGGCCTGCCGGCGGGGACGCTGTCGGTGGGCGCGAATGCCGACGTGGTCATCTTCGACCCGCAGGTGCGCTGGCAGGTGGCGCCGGCCGTGCTGGCCAGCCAGGGCAAGCACACGCCTTTCCTCGGCTACGAGCTGACCGGGCAGGTGAAGGCGACCGTGGTCGCCGGCCACCTGGCCTGGGAGCGCCGCGCCTGACCGGCAGCCGGTGAACATCCGGCTCGGCTGGCGCCTCGCGCGCCTGATCCTCCACCTGCTGCAAGGCCTCGCCACCTGCGCGCTGGTCTTTCCCTGGGCCGGCGCGCGGCTGCGCGAAGGCCTGGTGCGGCGCTGGTCGGCGCGCCTGCTGCGCATCTGCCGGGTGGAGGTCGAACGCCAGTCCGGCGCGGCAGCGCTCCGGCATGCGCTGATCGTGTCGAACCACATCTCCTGGCTCGACATCTTCGTCATCAATTCCCTGCATCCCTGCCGCTTCGTGGCCAAGGCCGAAATCCGCGCCTGGCCGGTGCTCGGCTGGCTGGTGGCCCAGGCCGGCACCGTGTTCATCGCGCGCGGCAGCCGGCGCGACCTGCGCCACATCTTCAAGGGCCTGGTCGATGCGCTGGCCCAGCACCAGCGCGTGGCCTTCTTCCCGGAAGGGACCACGGCCAGCCAGGGCAATCTGCTGCCCTTCCACGCCAACCTGTTCGAAGCGGCGATCGATGCGAAGGCGCCGGTGCAGCCGGTGGCGCTGGCGTATGTCGACCGCAGCGGCGGCTGGCACCCGGCGGTCGACTACACCGGCGAGACCACCTTCGTCGACAGCATCCTGCGCATCATTGGCGGCGAACCCGTGATCGCGCGCGTGAGCTGCCTGGCGCCGATCGAAGGGGCGGGCGCGCACCGGCGCGAGCTGGCGCAGGCGGCGCATGCGGCGATCGCGGCGGCGCTGGGGGTGGTGGAGAGCGCGGAGTGATGCCGTCATTCCCGCTTTCGCGAGGATGACAGCGGCTACTTCTTCCCGCCGTGCTCGCGGTACTCCGGACAATCCACCTGCAGCAAGCCGCGGTCGTCCAGGCACACGGCAGTCAGCTTCCCACCCCACACGCAGCCGCTGTCCAGTCCCACCAGGTTCGGGCGCAGCACCAGGCCCAGCGCCGACCAGTGGCCGAACACCACGGTGACGTCGGCGGTGCGGCGGCCCGGTACGTCGAACCATGGCAGCAGGTCCGAGCCCTCGGGGCCCTTGTCGCTTTCCTTGTGCAGGAAATCCATGCGGCCATCCGGCCAGCACAGGCGCATGCGGGTGAGGGCATTGACGATGCAGCGCAGGCGCGGGATGCCGGTCAGGGCGTCGTCCCAGCGGTCCGGCTCGTTGCCGTACATCTGCGCCAGGAAATCGGCCCAGCCGTCGCCGCGCAGCACCGTCTCGACCTCGGCCGCGAGCTGCATGGTCTGCGTGGCCGTCCATTGCGGCGGCACGCCTGCATGGACCAGCAGATGCGCATCCACGAACATCGCCAGCGGACGCCGGCGCAGCCAGGCGACCAGCTCGTCCAGATCGGGGGCGGCCAGGATGTCGTCAAGGGTGTCCGAGCGGCTGGCTTTCTGTACGCCGGCCGCCACCGCCAGCAAATGCAGGTCGTGGTTGCCGAGCAGGGCTTCGACACGCCCACCGCTGGTTTCCGACAGCGTCTTCATATGCCGCAGGGCCGCCAGCGATTCCGGTCCGCGGTTGATCAGGTCGCCGACGAACAGAATGCGCGCTTCGTCGATCGCGTGCGCGTCGGCGGCGATTTTTTCCAGCAGCAGGCCGGCTTCATGGGCGCACCCCTGCAGGTCGCCGATCACATAGGTTTTCATCATGGGACGATATTAATGTATGTGGCGGATTCCATGCAGGGTCCGTCGTTGTTCATTTCCAAATGTAACTAGTCGAGCGTACGCAGGCGGGGCCGGGGAAAATGCCGATTTCCGTCAATCGGATCGCAGTCGCTACGCGTAAACTGCTGAGATCCGGGACCACGGCCCTAATCCAGTACAATGGAAGTTTGCCGCAGCGCGAAACGCGAATCGAATCGCCGACAGCCGCCATATATCGATCGGCTGTGCGCGGCGCGCCTTGCCGGCTATTGCATCTGAAGAATAATAAATGTTTTCATTCCTTGTGAGCTTTGTCGCGTCTGCATTGCTGACCCTGCTGGTCATCAAGCATTCGAAATTGCACGGCCCTGCGCTCGACAACAATTTCAGCGGCGTTCAAAAAGTCCATGCGCATGACGTGGCGCGGATCGGCGGGCTGCCGATTTTCCTGGCAGTGGCGCTCAGTGCAGGGATTTCGGCATGGCGCGAGCCCACGCTCGGTTATTGGCTGCTGGCGCTGCTGGTGTGCTCGTCGATCGCCTTCGCCGGCGGCATCGTCGAAGACTATACGGGTAAAGTGCGGCCATCGCGGCGCCTGGTATTAACCATGATCGCGGCCCTGCTCGGATATCTGGTGCTGGATGCGAAAATCGCGCGGCTGGATATGCCCTTCATGAGCTGGACCCTGATCTCGCCGTGGATCGTGCTGCCGGTGACGGTGATGGCGGTGGCCGGGATCGCGAATGCGGTAAATATCATCGACGGCTTCAATGGCCTGGCCAGCGTGGTCACGATCTTCATGCTGGTGTCGCTCGCTTATGTCGCCTGGCAGGTGGGGGACATGTTCGTGCTGGTGTCGGCGCTGACGGTGGCCGGCGCCACCGCCGGCTTCCTGATCTGGAATTATCCGGTCGGCCTGATTTTCCTCGGCGACGGCGGCGCCTACTTCATCGGCTTCATGCTGGGCGAGCTCGCCATGTTGCTGGTGATGCGCAATCCTACGGTGTCGACCTGGTATGCCGCATTACTGTTGATTTATCCCGCTTTCGAAACCCTGTTTTCTGCTTATCGTCGCATGTTTGTGCGCGGTAAATCGCCGGCTATGCCCGATGGCATTCACCTGCACAGCCTGATTTTCAGACGCATCGTGCAATGGACGGTCGGCCCCAAGGAAGCGCGCGCACTGATGAAACGGAATGCGCGCACTTCCCCTTACTTGTGGCTGTTTTCATTGACGGCGGTTATTCCGGCAACCGTGTTCTGGCGGAATACCGGACCTCTGATATTCTTCTGTTTGTTGTTCGTTATCAGTTACGTCTGGTTGTACGCGCGTATTGTTCGATTCAAGTCCCCGCGTTGGCTCATTTGGAACAAAAAAAGCTAACAGAAAATTACAGATAGTGTATATTGCAACAATTGGTGAGATTTCGGTGAAATCTGTTTAACTTAACATTCATAAAGGAACGATAATGGATCTGTCTAATATGTCCTTGGGCGATTTGCGTAACCTGCAGGAGCAGATCAAGCAGGAAATGAAACAGCGCGAGCATCAGGAAGTGCAAAAAGCGCGTGAACAGATCATGGCAATCGCGCAGAGCGTTGGCGTTCCCCTGAAAGACCTGATGGCTGCAGGCGGCCGTAGCGGCAAAGGCGGCAAATCGGGCGCGGGCGCCGGTTCGGTGGCCGTTCGTTTCCGTAATCCTGACAATGAATCCCAGCAGTGGACCGGCCGCGGCCGCCAGCCGAAATGGGTGAAGGAATGGGTCGAAGGCGGTAAGTCGCTCGACAAACTGCGCGTCTGATCCAATCCCGCGTTCGCCGCCGCTGAATCCGCGGTGGCGGAATGCGCGGCATCTTTTAATCGGGATTTCTCCCGCGTCATTCCTCGACATTCGTCAATTCAGGCAGGAAGAATTTCCTGTTTCGATCATTGCGCACGCTAGCGTGCAGCGTTCCCAAGCTCCCTGCTTGCCATTACAATGGCTGCTCTTTTGCCAAGCGATTGCGGGCATGCCGATTCACGCCAATTCATCTCACATCAAGGTATAGCAATGGTCTCTCTTTCGAAAACGATATTCAAGGCTTATGACATTCGCGGCGTGCTGGGCAGCACGCTGGACGCCGGCATCGCGAGGAAGATCGGCCAGGCCTTCGGCGCCGCAGCGCTGGCGAAGGGCGAGCGCAAGGTCGTGATCGGCCGCGACGGCCGCCTGTCCGGCCCGGAGCTGGCAGCCAGCCTGGCCGACGGCCTGCGCGAAGCGGGCGTCGACGTGATCGACCTGGGCATGGTCGCCACCCCGATGGTGTATTTCGCCACCAACGTGCTGGATGCGCGCAGCGGCATCATGGTCACCGGCAGCCACAACCCGCCCGACTACAACGGTTTCAAGATGGTGCTGGCCGGCGAAGCGATCTACGGCGACGCCATCCAGGGCTTGTACGAATCCATCGCGCGCGGCGATTTCGCACCGGCTGCCAGCCAGGGCGGCTACACCACCCACGATATCAAGGACGCCTACATCCAGCGCATCGCCGGCGACGTCAAGATCGCCCGTCCGATCAAGATCGCGGTCGATGCCGGTAACGGCGTGGCCGGCGCTTTCGTCGGCGAGCTGTATCGCGCCATGGGCTGCGAGGTGACGGAACTGTTCTGCGAAGTCGACGGCCACTTCCCGAACCACCACCCGGACCCGGCGCACCCGGAAAACCTGGAAGACCTGATCCGCGCCGTGCAGACCACCGACGTCGAGCTGGGACTGGCATTCGACGGCGACGGCGACCGTCTCGGCGTCGTCACCAAGGATGGCCAGATCATCTTCCCGGACCGCCAGATGATGCTGTTCTCCGCCGACGTCCTGTCGCGCAACCCGGGCGCCGAAATCCTCTACGACGTCAAGTGCACCCGCCACCTCGGCCCATGGATCGAGCAGCACGGCGGCCGTCCGCTGATGTGGAAGACCGGCCACTCGCTGGTCAAGGCCAAGCTGAAGGAAACCGGCGCCCCGCTGGGCGGCGAGATGAGCGGCCACATCTTCTGGAAGGACCGCTGGTTCGGCTTCGACGACGGCCTCTACACCGGCGCGCGCCTGCTCGAGATCCTGACGAAGAGCGCCGATCCGTCCGCGGTGCTGAACGCGCTGCCGAAGGCGAGCAGCACGCCGGAACTGCACCTGCACCTGCAGGAAGGCGAGAATTTCGCGCTGATCGAGAAGCTGCGCAAGGAAGCCGAGTTCCCCGGCGCCGATCGCGTGGTCGACATCGACGGCCTGCGCGTCGAGTACCCGGACGGCTTCGGCCTGGCGCGCGGCTCGAACACCACGCCGGTGGTGGTGCTGCGCTTCGAAGGCGAAACGCCGGAAGCCCTCGACCGCATCCAGAAGGAATTCGCGCGCGTGATCCTGGCCGCCAAGCCGGATGCCGAGCTGCCGTTCTGATGAAGATCCTGCTGGTGCGGGTCTCGTCGCTGGGCGACGTCCTGCACAACCTGCCGATGGTGGCCGACATCCTGCGCCACCATCCCGGCGCCCGGATCGACTGGGTGGTCGAAGAGGGCTACGTCAGCCTGGTGCGCCTGAATCCGCATGTGCGCAAGGTGATTCCCTTCGCGCTGCGGCGCTGGAAAAAAGGGCTCAAGGATAAAGCCGTACGCGCCGAAGTCCGCGCCTTCTTCCGCGACCTGCGCGCCGAACAGTACGACTACGTTTTCGATACCCAGGGCCTGATCAAGACCGGCATCATCATGGCCGCCGCGCGCGTGCGCCCCGGCGGCCAGAAGATCGGCATGGCCAACGGCACCGAGGATTCCGGCTACGAAGGCGCCTCGCGCATTTTCCACAGCCGCAGCATCCCGGTGGCGCTGCGCACCCATGCGGTCGAGCGCGGCCGCCAGGTGGCTGCGCAGGCCATGGGCTATGCCATCGACAGCCCGCCCGACTTCGGCCTGCCGGCCCCCGACCCCGTTGAACGTCCGGCCTGGATGCCGGCGGAAGACTACGCCGTGTTCTTCCACGGGACGGCGCGCGATGCGAAAAAATGGCCGGCCGCCGACTGGATCGCGCTGGGCCAGGCGCTGGCGCCGCTGCGCATCCTGCTGCCATGGGGCTCGGCCGCGGAAAAGGAAGAAGCCGAACGGCTGGCCGCGGCGCTGCCGAATGCGCGCGTGCTGCCCAGGCTGTCGATGATGGACGCGGTCGAGCTGGCGCGCCATGCCGCGCTGGCGGTCGGCGTCGATACCGGCCTGACCCACATCGCCGCGGCTTTCGTGCGGCCGACCGTCGAGATCTATTGCGACTCGCCGCGCTGGAAGACCGAGGGCAACTGGTCGCCGCGCATCGTGAACCTGGGCGACACCGGCCAGCCGCCGACGGTGGACGAGGTGGTGGCGGCGGCGCGCCGCCTGCTGGAGAAGGCTTGATGCGCCTGTTCTATTCCTTCATGTGGTGGCTGGCGCTGCCCCTGGTGCTGGGCCGTTTGTGGTGGCGCGGGCGCAAGGAGCCGGGCTATCGCAGGCATTGGGGCGAACGCCTCGGCTTTTACGGGCGCAAGCCGGGACCGGACCGGCAGCTGCGCCGTACCTTCATGGTGCATGCGGTGTCGGTCGGCGAAACCCGCGCCGCCGAGCCGCTGGTCGAGGCCCTGCTGCGCGCCTGGCCCGACTGCCGCATCCTGCTGACCCACATGACGCCGACCGGCCGCGCCACCGGCAAGGCCCTGTTCGAAAAACACGGCGAACGCGTCGTGCAGTCCTTCCTGCCCTACGATACCGGCTTCATGGTCGGCCGCTTCCTGCGCCACTTCGAACCTGCCGTCTGCATCCTGATGGAGACCGAGGTGTGGCCGAATCTGATTGCCGGCTGCGCGGCCCACGAGGTGCCGGTGGCGCTGGTGAACGCGCGCCTGTCGGAACGCTCGCTGCGCCGCGGCCAGCGCTTTGGCGGCCTGATGATGGAAGCGGCGCGCGGCATCGCGCTGGCCGCGGCCCAGACCGAAGCGGACGCGGCCCGCATCGCCTCGCTCGGCGCGCCGAAGGTCGCCGTCACCGGCAGCATCAAGTTCGACGTGGTGCCGCCGGATGCGGCGCTGCAGACCGGCGCCATGCTGCGCACGCGTTTTGCCGGGCGCCCGGTGCTGCTGTGCGCCTCCACCCGTGAAGGCGAGGAAGCGCTCATCCTCGACGCCTGGCGCGACCTGGCCGATAAGCCGACCGGCATGCTGCTCCTGCTGGTGCCGCGCCATCCGCAGCGTTTCGACGAGGTCGCGCGCATGGCCGAGGAACGTGGACTGAGCGTTGCGCGCAGATCGCAGCTGCCGCCGCAGGTGGACACCGACGTGCTGCTCGGCGATTCGATGGGCGAGATGTTCGCCTACTACGCGGCCTGCGACTGCGCCTTCATCGGCGGCAGCCTGCTGCCGCTGGGCGGCCAGAACCTGATCGAGGCCTGCGCCGTCGGCAAACCGGTGCTGGTGGGCGAGCACACGTTCAACTTCCTGCAGGCGACCGAGGAAGCGGTGGCCCTGGGCGCCGCCCTGCGCGTGCTGGACGCCGCGGCCCTGATGGGCGAGGCAGCCCGGCTGTTGCGCGACGATGCCGCCCGCGCAAGGATGGGTGAACAGGCTTTGACGTTCGCCGGGCTGCATCGTGGTGCGACCTTGCGCACTGTTGAACTCTTGCGACAACTATTTCGTTAGCTTTTGTTACCATTCTCCTTAGCTTGAATAACGAAAGGGGATGCACATGTTGTGGTCTAATCGTGCGCGAGCAGGCGGCAACGTGGAAGGCGGTGCCGCACTGATGGACGCGCCTGAATTCACGGATCTCGGAGCCGATGCGATGCCGCCGGCGCCCATTCCAGTCGTGCATCCTCCCGCGGCTGCCTACAGCCTGCATTTCTGGGTCCGTTATTCGCTCGGCGAGTACCTGCGCTTCATGTGGGAGCACGGCGGCTACCTGATCCGCCGCCGCCATATCCGCTGGCCGATGGGCGTCTACCTGCGCATCAAGAGCACCCTGGCCGCCGGCATGCACTTCGCATTGCTGCGCCGCGGACGCCGCACCTACGAATTCACCATCGACCAGCATGGCATCGTGCGCACCAGCGACACCGGCGTGACTCTGATCGGCTGGGACGACGTGGCCCGCATCCGCACCTACACGAACGGCTTCATGATGGTGCTCAGGCGCGGCACGCTGCCGATTCCCTTCCGCTGCCTCAGCTCGAAGGAAGTCGATGCGATGAAGGGGATTGCCGCGGCGCGCGCGGCCGGTGAGCTGCAGCTGCGCGGCGCTGCCTGACGCATACGTAACGCGTGGGCTCCCCGAGCCCGCGTGACTCAATCGTCCGGAAACAGCGCCGGCATCTCGATCGACCGCTTCCTGAGCCCGGCCTTGGCGCCGTCGTAATCCGGGAACACCTCGCCCACCACGGCCCAGAAGCGCGGGCTGTGGTTCATTTCGCGCAGGTGCGCCAGTTCGTGCACCACCACATAATCCAGCAGCGCCAGTGGATAGTGGATCAGCTTCCAGTTCAGGCGGATGTTGCCGGCCACCGTGCACGACCCCCAGCGGGTGCCGGCCGACGACAGCGCGAACGCGCTGTACGTCACGTCCATGCGCGGCGCATACAGGTCCAGGCGCTCGCCGAACAGGCGCTTGGCCTCGGCCTGGAACCACAGCTTCACGCGCTCGCGGATCTGCCATTCCTCCAGCCCGGGCGTGACGCCGAGGCGCAGCGTGCGGGTCCCGGGCTCGTACACGCAGTGGCTGCGCGCGGCCGGTTCCAGTGCCAAGGTGATGTCGGCGCCCAGATAGGGCAGCTGCGCGCCGTCGACCCAGGCCACCGCCGGGCGCTGCTCGCGCTGGGTGCGGCGCTCGCTGCGTTCGAACAGCTTGGTCAGGATCCAGTTCTGCTTGGCGCGGATGGCGCGTTCGATATCGTCCATCGGCGCCCGCTTCGGCGAGGTCACGAACAGGCCGTCGTCGCTGATCATGAAGCCGTGCGAGCGGCGCGCCGAGCGGCGCAGCAGGTAGTGGACGGTGTGCGATCCGAGCTGGATCTTGCGCAGCGGCCCGTCGTTCGGGCCGACCGGCGGCACCGGCAGGGTGCGGGTCGGCACGGGTGGCGCCTTGAACAGCGGGGCCGAGGGCTTGGGCGCCGGCGGTGGCGGCGCGGCCGGCTCGCGCGCCGCGACGAATTCTTGTGCGAACAGATCCAGCTGGTTCGCACCGGTCCTGGAGGAGGTCATGGTGGGCTGCGGCGATGGTGCTTTGGATGGTGCTTTGGTCTGCGCGCCCAGCTCATTCAGGTACCTCAGTAAGCGTGGGGCGAAACGACGCGCATTTCCGATTCTATCCAATTTTCGACCTCTTGCATCAGACTGTCGGGAGTGTGGTTTTCCGGCGATATCGGCTTGCCAATCGATACGGTGATCAGGCCCGGACGTTTGATGAATGAGTTCTTGGGCCAGCATTCGCCCGAGTTATGCGCGATGGGGACGACCACGGCGCCGGTCTCGATGGCCAGGCGCGTGCCGCCGCTTTTGTACTTGCCTTTCTGGCCGACCGGGATGCGGGTCCCTTCGGGGAACATGATGATCCACTGGCCGTCGGCCAGGCGGCGCTTGCCGTGCCGGACCACCTGGGCGAAGGCGTTCTTGCCCTGCTTGCGGTCGATCGGGATCATGCGCAGCAGCGCCATGCCCCAGCCGAAGAAGGGGATGTACAGGATTTCCTTCTTGAAGACGTAGACCAGCGGCCGCTTCATGTTCGGCAGCATGAAGATGGTCTCGCATGCCGACTGGTGCTTGGACAGCAGGATGGCCGGGCCGTCCGGCAGGTTCTCGTAGCCGCGCACTTCGTAGCGGATGCCGCAGATGACTTTTGCGCACCAGATGATGAAGACGTTCCAGCGCGAGGTGATGAAGAAGCGCGTGTTGTACGGGAAGGGCGCTGCCAGAAAACAGATGCACGCCCAGACCACGGTGGCGACCACCATGACGATCGTGAACAACAGGGAGCGCAGGAACAGGGTGGCAGTACGCAAGAAGATCTCCGGAATGGATCGGCAGTGATGGCTGGGTTCAGCTTAGCAGATCAGGCGGCAGGCGGGCTAGAGGCAGGTTGCTTCAGGAAGGCATTCACCATCGCCGCCAGGTCGGGGAAGACCTGGGTGCCGGGCGGCAGGCCGCCGGTGGCATGGGTTTTTTCGCCCTTGCCGGTCAGGACCAGGTAGGGCGCGCAGCCGCTGATGAAGCCGGCCTGCAGATCGCGCAGCGAGTCGCCGACGGTCGGCACGCCCTTCAGGCTGACCTTGAAGCGCTTGCTGATCTCTTCGAACATGCCGTTCTTCGGCTTGCGGCAATCGCAGTTGTCGATTGCCGCATGCGGGCAGAAGAAGATCGCGTCGATGTCCGCGCCGACCAGCTGGGCCGCCGCGTGCATCTTCTGGTGGATCGCGTTCAGGGTGGCGATGTCGAACAATTCGCGCGCGATGCCCGACTGGTTCGATGCGATGACCACGCGGTAGCCGGCCTGGTTCAGGCGCGCGATCGCCTCGAGCGATCCCGGGATCGGGATCCACTCGGCGGGCGACTTGATGAATTCGGGGGAGTCATGGTTGATGACCCCGTCCCGGTCGAGGATGACCAGTTTCATGCGATGCGCCTTATGCCGCCAGCTTGGAGATGTCGGCCACGCGGTTCATCATGCGGTGCAGGATGGACAGCAGGGCCAGGCGGTTGTTGCGCAGCCTGACGTCCTCGGCCATCACCATCACGTCGTTGAAGAAGGCGTCGACGTCGTCGCGCAGCTGGGCCAGGGTCTTCAGCGTGCCGGTGAAATCGCGGCGCTCGAAGGCGGCGTCGACTTCCGGCTGCACGCGCTGGACGCTGGCGTACAGCTTCTTCTCGGCCTCGTCCTGCAGCAGGGCGGCATCGACGCTGCCTGCCTGGGCCAGGGCGTCCTCGTTCTTCTTGAGGATGTTCGAGATGCGCTTGTTGGCGGCGGCCAGCGACGCGCTTTCCGGCAGCGCGGCGAAGCTTTGCACGGCTTCCAGGCGCGCCACCACGTCGTCGACGCGGTCCGGATTCTGGGCCAGCACCGCTTCCACTTCATTCGGCGAGAAGCCGCGGTCGCGCAGCAGGCCGCGCAGGCGGTCCAGCATGAAGGCGGTGACCTCTTCAGTCGGATTCTTGAAGTTGGCGACCGTGTCGAACACGCCGGCGGCATCGCCCAGCAGTTCGGACAGCGCCAGCGGCAGGCGCTTCTCGACCAGCATGCGCATCACGCCCAGCGCATGGCGGCGCAGCGCGAACGGATCCTTCTCGCCGGTCGGCTGCAGGCCGATGGCCCAGATGCCCACCAGCGTTTCGAGCTTGTCGGCCAGCGCCACCGCCAGGCCGGTATTCGTCGACGGCAGGGCGTCGCCCGAGAAGCGCGGCTGGTAGTGCTCGGAGGCGGCCAGGGCGACTTCCTCGTTCTCCTGGTCGTTGCGGGCGTAATAGGTGCCCATGATGCCCTGCAGTTCCGGGAACTCGCCGACCATGTCGGTCAGCAGGTCGGCCTTGGCCAGCTGGGCGCCGCGCTCGGCCAGCAGCATGTCGTAGCCCAGGCGGCGTGCGATGGCGCCGGCCAGGCGGGTCACGCGCTGGGTGCGTTCCAATTGGGTGCCGAGCTTGTTGTGGTAGACCACGTTGGCCAGCAGCGGAATGCGCGATTCCAGCGACTTCTTCTTGTCCTGCTCGAAGAAGAACTTGGCGTCCGACAGGCGCGGGCGCACCACGCGCTCGTTGCCGCCGACGATGGCGGCCGGGTCGTCGGTCTGCAGGTTCGACACGATCAGGAAGCGCGAGCGCAGGCGGCCAGCGGTGTCCGTCAGCGCGAAGTACTTCTGGTTGGTCTGCATGGTCAGGATCAGGCATTCCTGCGGCACCGACAGGAACACATCCTCGAAGCGGCATTCATAGACCACCGGCCATTCGACCAGGGCCGCGACTTCGTCCAGCAGCGATTCCGGCATCAGCACCTGGTCGTCGCCGGCCTTGGCCAGCAACTGGGTGCGGATGGTTTCCTTGCGCTCCTCCGGGCTGGCGACCACCTTGCCCTGGTCCTTCAGCACGCCGGCATACTGGTCGGCATGGTCGATGTCGAAGGACTGGCCGTCGGACAGGAAGCGGTGGCCGAGGGTGGCGCGGCCGGACGACAGGCCGAGCAGCGACAGCGGCACGACGGCGTCGCCGTGCAGCGCCAGCAGCGAGTGCACCGGGCGCACGAACTGCACGGTTTCGCCGCTTGGCCGCTGGTAGCTCATCACTTTCGGGATCGGCAGCTTGGCGACAGCGTCGATCAGCACCGGCTGCAGGCCGTCGGCGAGCTGGCTGCCCGGCGCGGTATGGCTGTAGAAGAAGCTCTCGGCCTTGCCGTCCTGGGCGCGTTCGAGGTCGTCGATCTTGAGGTCGGGGAAGCCCAGCGCGGCCAGCTTCTTGGCCAGCGGCGCGGTCGGGTTGCCGTCCTTGTCCAGGGCCACGGCCACCGGCAGCACTTTTTCGCGGATCGCCTTGTCCGGCGAGGTCGCGCGCACATTGGTGATCGAGACCGCCAGGCGGCGCGGCGTGGCGTAGGTGGTGACGACGCTGTCGGCTTCCAGGAAGTCGCGCGCCTTCAGGCCGCTCGCGATGCCGTGCGCAAAAGCGGCGCCCAGTTTGACGAGCGCTTTCGGCGGCAGCTCTTCGGTCTGCAGCTCAAGGAGCAAGGTTTGAGCGGGTAAGGTCTGGTTCATGATCGTTCTATTTTTTCTGTTCTGGGCTCAGCCGACCTTGACTTCGGCGGCGTCGACTTCGGGCGATTTCGGCAGCATGGGGAAGCCGAGCTTCTCGCGCGAATCGTGATAGGCCTGGGCGACCAGGCGCGACAGCGTGCGCACGCGGCCGATGTAGGCGGCGCGCTCGGTGACGGAGATGGCGCCGCGCGCATCCAGCAGGTTGAAGCTGTGCGAGGCCTTCATGATCTGCTCGTAGGCCGGCAGGGTCAGGGCCAGTTCGATCAGGCGCTTGGCTTCGCTCTCGTGGTTGTTAAAGGCCTGGAACAGCAGGTCGGCGTTGGTGTGCTCGAAGTTGTAGGTCGACTGTTCGACTTCGTTCTGGTGGAACACGTCGCCGTAGGACAGGCGCTTCGTGACCCCGTTTTCTTCCCACTCGGTCCACACCAGGTCGTAGACGTTCTCGACGCCCTGCAGGTACATCGCCAGGCGCTCGATGCCGTAGGTGATCTCGCCCAGCACCGGCTTGCAATCGAGGCCGCCGACCTGCTGGAAGTAGGTGAACTGGGTGACTTCCATGCCGTTCAGCCAGACTTCCCAGCCCAGGCCCCAGGCGCCCAGGGTCGGGCTTTCCCAGTCGTCCTCGACGAAGCGGACGTCGTTCTTCTTCAGGTCCAGGCCCAGGGCTTCCAGCGAGCCGAGGTAGAGGTCGAGGATGTTTTCCGGGGCCGGCTTCAGCACCACCTGATATTGGTAATAGTGCTGCAGGCGGTTCGGGTTTTCGCCGTAGCGGCCATCCTTCGGGCGGCGCGAAGGCTGCACGTAGGCGGCGCGCCAGGGCTCCGGGCCGATCGCGCGCAGGAAGGTGCCGGTGTGGAAGGTGCCCGCGCCGACTTCCATGTCGTACGGCTGGAGCAGGGCGCAACCTTGCTTGTCCCAGTAGGTTTGCAAGGTCAGGATGATTTGTTGGAATGTGAGCATCTTTGGGCTTCGAGCTGATGAAGCGTCGGGCACGCGGGCCGCGAACACGGTGAGTTTGCTAAAAGGCCAATTTTAGCGGGTTTTCGCGGCTGACTCGAAATGAATCGCGAATCAGCCGGGCTGGCGTCGACTATTCTTCGGTCGCGGCGCGCTTGCGCAGCCGGCCGCCGAGCCACGCGCCGGCCAGGCCCAGCAGGCCGAGGCCGAGGAACAGGTAGTTGCCGAAGCGGATATACGGCGTCATGCCGGCCGTGCCCTGCACCGTGGCCGTCAGCACGCCGGCCTGGTAGAAGGGCAGCACGTGGGCGATATTGCCGCGGTGGTCGATGACGGCGGTGGCGCCGTCGTTGGTGGCGCGCAGCATCGGACGGCCGGTCTCCAGCGTGCGCATGCGCGAGATCTGCAGGTGCTGCGGGATCGCGGTCGACTGGCCGTACCACGACAGGTTCGACACGTTCAGCAGCATGGTCGCCGGGCGCGGCGCATTGCGCAGCTGGTAGGCGATTTCTTCACCGAATACGTCTTCGTAGCAGATATTCGGCAGCACCAGCTGGTCCTTTACCGCGAATGGCGCCTGCAGCGCGGCCCCGCGGGTGGCGTCGTTCAGCGGGATGTTCAGCATGTCGGTGAACCAGCGGAAGCCGGGCGGGATGAATTCGCCGAAGGGCACCAGGTGGGCCTTGTCGTAGCGGTAGCCCTGCGGCTGCGGCCTGGCCGGCACGGTGACCAGGCTGTTCGAATACTTGCCGGGACCGTCCAGCAGCGGCATGCCGATCGCCAGCGTGCTGCCGCTGGCGGCGGCGAAGCGCTGCAGGCCCGCCAGGTAATCCTGGGGCAGCTGGTGCGCGAAGATCGGGATCGCCGTCTCTGGCGTGGCGATCAGGTCGGCCGGCGCCGCCGTGATCATGTTCTGGTAAGTCTCGAGGATGCTGGTCAGGAAGGCCAGGTCGAATTTGCGGTCCTGCGGAATATTCCCCTGCAACAGGCGCACGCTGAGCGGCTGGCCCGTCACCTGCGTCCATTCGACGGTGCGCAGGCCGGCGCCCGCCAGCATCAGCACGGCGAACAGCGCCAGCGACGGCAGCTTGCGGCGCTGGGTCAGCATGACCAGGCAGCCGGCGCACATCGCCACCAGCACGCCGATACCGTACACGCCGACGATCGGCGCGAAGCCGGCCAGCGGCGCGCCGTCATGCGCGTAACCGGAAGCGGCCCAGGGGAAGCCGGTGAAGACCCAGCCGCGCATCCATTCCGTCACGCCCCACAGGATGGGCAGCACCAGCAGCAGGAAGGCGCTGACCGGCAGCGACCAGCGCCGCCGCAGCCAGGTGGCGATGCCGGTGGTGAGCGCAGCGAACAGGCCCATGTACAGGCCGAGCAGGATCACGCCGATCGCGCCGAGAATGGCCGGCAGGTGCGCGAAGCGGGTCATGAAGATGTACAGCCAGTGCATGCCCGCCACCGACCAGCCGAAGCCGAACGCCCAGCCGAGCAGGGTGGCGCGGCGCGTCGAGCTGCCCATGCCGACCTGGTAGAACAGCCAGGCCAGCGACAGGAACTGCAGCGGCCACCAGCCGAAGGGTTCGAAGGAGAACAGGCTGAGCGCCCCGGCCAGCACGGCAAAGGCGAGGGCGGTCAGGCTGGGACGGGTGCCGCGCAGCGCCGGGTCCGGCGCGGTGGCTGTCTGGGTACGGCGGCGCAAGATCAAGCGTCGTTCCAATTCGTAGGCAGGTCGTTACCGCGCAGGCGGGAACCCAAGTTGGAAGAGTAGACGATACGCATGCAAAACTTGGGTCCCCGCCTGCGCGGGGACGACGGTATGGTTAATCGTGCTGGTCGTCGGCGTCGCGGCCGGGCAGTTTTTCAACCAGCAGGACGTGGATCTGGCGGGCGTCGGCGCGCAGCACTTCGAAGCGCAGGTTGTCCAGCTCGAACACCTCGCCCTTGTGCGGCATGCGTCCCAGGTGGCTGGCCACCAGGCCGCCGATGGTGTCGACGTCGTCTTCCGGCAGGTCGACCCCGATCTCTTCGTTGAACTGGTCGATCTCGGTGAGGGCCTTGACGCGCCAGCGCGGGCCCTGCTGGCCTTCCTTGATCGACAGGACGTTGTCTTCTTCCTCGTCGAAGTCGTACTCGTCCTCGATGTCGCCGACGATCTGCTCGAGCACGTCCTCGATGGTGATCAGGCCGGCCACGCCGCTGTACTCGTCGACGACGATGGCCATGTGGTTGTGGTTCGCGCGGAAGTCGCGCAGCAGCACGTTCAGGCGCTTCGATTCGGGGATGAAGATGGCCGGGCGCAGCATGTCGCGCACGTCGAAGGACTCTTCGGCGTAGTAGCGCAGCAGGTCCTTGGCCAGCAGGATCCCGACCACCTTGTCGCGTTCGCCCTCGATGGCGGGAAAGCGCGAGTGCGCCGTTTCCAGCACGACCGGCAGCCATTCCTCGATCGGCTTGTTGATGTCGATGACGTCCATCTGCGAACGCGGGACCATGATGTCGCGCACCGACAGGTCGGAGACCTGGAACACGCCCTCGATCATGGAGAGGGCATCGGCGTCGATGAGGTTGCGTTCGTGGGCGTCGTGCAGCACTTCGAGCAGCTCGGCGCGATTTTCGGGCTCGGGGGAGATCAGGGCGGTCAGCCGTTCGAACAGCGACCGGTGGGTTTTGACGTCGCCGCGGACGTCAGCAGGATGCTCGGGCATAGTTGGCGTGAAGCCGTTGTTGCAATGGGCATTAGGATACACCAAAAGCCGCAATGCCTGTTTTTTATGCAGTCCGGCTGGGCCGGGGATGTGCGCGCGTATCGTTTCTCCTTTATCCTATAGTTGTTCATTCGCCACTGCAGCCACTGAAGGAGTTTCCCCCATGCCCGCCCTCGACATCAACGGCACCGCCACCAATCTCGACGTCCCCGACGACATGCCCCTGCTGTGGGCCATCCGCGACGTGATGGGCCTGACCGGCACCAAGTTCGGCTGCGGCGTCGCGCTGTGCGGCGCCTGCACCGTGCACCTGGACGGCCAGCCGATCCGCTCCTGCGTGACGCCCGTGTCGAGCGCCGTGGGCAAGAAGATCACGACCATCGAGGCGATCGGCAACGACCCGGTGGGCGCGAAGGTGCAGGATGCCTGGCGCCAGGTCGACGTGGTGCAGTGCGGCTACTGTCAGTCGGGCCAGATCATGTCGGCCACCGCGCTGCTGCAGGCGAACCCGAAGCCGAGCGACGCCGACATCGACGGCGCCATGGCCGGCAACATCTGCCGCTGCGGCACCTACGGACGGATCCGCAAGGCGATCAAGATCGCGGCCGGCATTCCGTCGCCGGCAGTCGCCCCCGCCGCCCAGCCCCAAGCACCGCGTAAAGCCTGAACGAGGAACGAGCACACATGGAAACCAAAGAAAAAGTATCGGGTTCGCGCCGCGGCTTCATGAAGGCCGGCGCCGTGGCCGGCGGCAGCCTGCTGTTCGGCTTCTCGCTGTTCGGCTGCGGCAAGGATGGCAAGGAGGGGCAAAACGACCGCAAGGAGAAGCCGTCCGAGACGGCGGTCGGCCAGGCCGCCACCGCCGCCACCGAACCGGCGGGCCTGGCGCACGACGCCTTCATCCGCATCGACCGCGACGGCCTCGTCACCCTGATCATCCACAAGGTCGAGATGGGGCAGGGCACCTTCACCTCGATGCCGATGCTGCTGGCCGAGGAACTGGGCGCCGACCTCGCCAAGGTCAAGCTGGAACAGGCCCCGGCCGACAACAGCCTGTATGCCGACCCGATGCTGGGCGGCCAGGTGACGGGCGGTTCGACCTCGGTGCGCGGCGCCTGGAAGCCGCTGCGCGAAGCCGGCGCCAAGGTGCGCTCGGTGCTGGTGCAGGCGGCAAGCCAGGCCTGGAACGTCGACCAGAAGGAGCTCAGCGTGGTTGGCGGAACCATACGCCACCAGGCCTCGAACCGTTCCGGCCACTTCGGCGAATTCGTCGACGCGGCGTCGAAGCTGCAGTTCCCCAGGACCGTCGCCCTGAAGGACGCGGCCGACTTCACCCTGATCGGCAAATCGATGAAGCGCCTGGATTCGCCGGCCAAGGTCAACGGCCAGGCGCTGTTCGGCATCGATGCGCGCCTGCCCGGCATGGGCATCGCGGCGGTGATGGCCTCGCCCGTCACCGGGGGCAAAGTGACGGCGGTGGACGAGCAGAAGGCGCTGGCGGTGAAGGGCGTGCGCCAGGTGCTGCGCATCGAGGGCGCGGTGGCGGTGGTGGCCGATAACTTCTGGACCGCGAAGCAGGGCCTGCTGGCTGCCGCCCCGCAGTTCGACGACGGCGCCAACGCCGGCGTCAGCACGGCCTCGATCGTGGCCGACATGGCCAAGCTGTCCGATGGCGCCGGCGCGGTCGCCACCAACAAGGGCGACGCCCTGAAGGTGCTGGCCCAGGAAGGCGGACGCCGCATCGATGCCGTCTACGAGCTGCCCTTCCTGGCCCACGCGACCATGGAGCCGATGAACTGCACGGTCGACCTGCGCGCCGACGGCTGCGATCTGTACGTCGGCACCCAGGTGCCGGCGCTGGCCCAGGGCGCGGCGGCCAAGGTGACCGGCCTGCCGGTCGAGAAGGTCAAGGTGCACAACCACTACCTGGGCGGCGGCTTCGGGCGCCGGCTGGAAGTCGACAGCGTGCTGCAGGCGGTGGCTTTCGCCAGGCTGTTCAAGGGCCCGCTGAAAGTCATCTGGACCCGCGAGGAAGACATCCAGCACGACATGTACCGTCCTTATTATTATGACCGCCTGTCCGCGAAGCTCGACCGCAAGGGCATGCCGGCCGCCTGGTTCCACCGCGTGACCGGCTCCTCGATCATGGCGCGCTTCGCGCCGCCGATGGTCAAGAACGGCGTCGACCCGGATGCGGTGGAAGGCGCGGCCGACCTGCAGTACACGATCCCCGACATGCGCGTCGAATACGTGCGCCACGAACCGCCCGGCGTGCCGACCGCGTTCTGGCGCGGCGTCGGCCCGACCCACAACGTGTTCGTGGTCGAGAGCTTCATCGACGAGCTGGCGTATGCGGGCAAGACCGACCCGGTGGCGTTCCGGCGCGCGCTGCTGCAGAAGTCGCCGCGCACGCTGGCGGTGCTGAACCTGGCGGCCCAGAAGGCGGGCTGGGGACGTCCCCTGAAGCCGATCGCCGGGCGCAAGGTCGGGCGCGGCGTGTCGACCCAGTTCGCCTTCGGCAGCTATATGTCGCAGGTGGCGGAAGTGTCGGTGGGGCCGGACGGCGACGTGCGCGTGCACCGCGTGGTGTGCGCGGTCGACTGCGGCCAGAACATCAACCCGGACGGCATCATCGCCCAGATGGAAGGCGGCATCGTGTTCGGCGCCAGCGCGGCGCTGTGGGACCAGATCACCCATGACAAGGGACGGGTGCAGCAGACCAACTTTGGCGACTACCGCGTGATGCGGATGAACGAGGCGCCGACGGTGGAGGTGTACATCGTGAACAGCCACGACGAGCCGGGCGGGATCGGCGAGCCGGGAACGGCGGGGATTGCGCCGGCGATTGCCAACGCGGTGTTTGCGGCTACGGGCAAGCGGGTGCGGAAGCTGCCGATCGGGGAGCAGTTGAAGAAGGCCTGAATCGTCGTCCCCGCGAAGGCGGGGACCCAAGCTGGACGGTCTGCCAGGAAACTTGGATCCCCGCTTTCGCGGGGATGACGGTGGTTGTCAGTCTTCCGCGTACGGATCGGGGTAGCCGAGCGCCTCCATGATGTCGCGCTCCAGCTGCTCCATCTCCTCGGCCTCTTCGTCGTTCTCGTGGTCGAAGCCCTGCGCATGCAGCACGCCGTGCACCACCAGGTGGGCCACGTGTTCCTCGACCGTCTTCTTCTGCTCGTCGGCCTCGCGCTGCAGGACGTCGGTGCAGAGAACGATGTCGGCCTGGGTCGGCTCGTCGTCGTCGATTTCCGCGCCTTCGTTGTAGGCGAAGGTGAGGACGTTGGTGGCGTAGTCCTTGCCGCGGTAGTCGCGGTTCAGGGTCTGGCCCTCGGCCGCGTCGACGAAGCGGATCGCCAGCTCGGCGGGACCGAGCAGCGAGACCTGCACCCAGCGCTCGATCATCGCGGGCGTGATGTCCGCTTCGAGGCGGGTGTCGGGATACTGGACGTCGAGTTCCAGCTTATGCTTTTTTTCTTGCATTTCGGGCTACCGGTTTGGCCACGCCGGGCAGGGCGCCAAGCTCCTGCATCGACGCGGATTTTTCATAGGCATCGACGATGCGGCCCACCAGCGGGTGGCGCACCACGTCGGCGCTGGAGAAGTGGGAAAAGGCGATGCCGCGTACGTCCTTCAGCACGTGCATCGCGTCGACCAGGCCGCTGCGCTGGGTCTTGTGCAGGTCGACCTGGGTGACGTCGCCGGTGACCACGGCCTTGCTGCCGAAGCCGATCCGGGTCAGGAACATCTTCATCTGCTCGACCGTCGTGTTCTGGGCTTCGTCCAGGATCACGAAGGCGTGGTTCAGCGTGCGCCCGCGCATGAAGGCCAGCGGGGCGATCTCGATCACCTGCTTCTCGAACAGCTTCTGGGTGCGGTCGAAGCCGAGCAGGTCGTACAGCGCGTCGTACAGCGGGCGCAGGTAAGGGTCGACCTTCTGCGCGAAGTCGCCCGGCAGGAAGCCGAGACGCTCGCCGGCTTCGACGGCCGGACGGGTCAGGATGATGCGCTTGACGGCGTCGCGTTCCAGCGCGTCGACGGCGCAGGCCACCGCCAGGTAGGTCTTGCCGGTGCCGGCCGGGCCGATGCCGAAGCTGATGTCGTGTTCGAGCACCGCCTTCAGGTACTGGATCTGGTGCGGCGTGCGGCCGCGCAGGTCGCTGCGGCGCGTCTTCAGCATCGGGCTGACCAGTTCGCCCTCGTCCTCGCCGCCTTCTTCTTCCCTGGTGACGGTTTCGCCCGGCTCCTTCCTGGCTTCGAGCGGGACGGTGTCCTCGGCGGCCGGCTTCAGGCCGGCGCGCTGCTCGACCAGCGCCAGCTGCACTTCCTCGATCGGCACGACCTTGTTGGCCACCGCGTAGAAGCGTTCCAGCAGTTCGACCGCGCGCTCGGCATTGGTGCCGCTGACGATGAACTTCTCGCCGCGCCGGAAGATCGTGACGTCGAGGGCGGCCGAGATCTGGCGCAGGTTCTCGTCCAGCGGGCCGCAGAGGTGGGCGAGCCGCGTGTTATCGAGCGGCTCGGGAATGAAGTACGAAGGCTGGGTAGGCGTGGTTTTCAACTTGCTTTGGCAATCGAATCAAGGCTGGCGACGAGGTCGCCGCGCAGGGAGTAATCCAGGCTCTCGGTGATGCGCACGTCGACCAGCTGGCCGATCAGCGCGTCACCCAGGTCGCCCGGGGCGAAGTTCACGACACGGTTGTTTTCGGTGCGGCCGGCCAGCTCGCCCTGGCCTTTTTTCGAAGGCCCTTCGACCAGGATGCGCTGCACGCTGCCGACCATCGCGGCGCTGGCCTTGCGGGTATTCAGGTCGATCAGGGCCTGCAGGCGCTGCAGGCGCGCCAGCTTGACCTCGTGCGGCGTATCGTCTTCGAGGTTGGCGGCCGGGGTGCCGGGACGCTTGCTGAAGATGAAGCTGAAGCTGTTGTCGAAGCCGACGTCTTCCACCAGCTTCATCATCGCTTCGAAATCGGCATCGCTCTCGCCGGGGAAGCCGACGATGAAGTCGGACGAGATCGAAATACCTGGCCGCACCGCCTTGATGCGGCGGATGATGGATTTGTATTCGAGGCCGGTGTAGCCGCGCTTCATGGCCTGCAGGATGCGGTCGGAGCCGTGCTGCACCGGCAGGTAGAGGTGGTTCACCAGCTGCGGGATCCTGGCGTAGGCGTCGATCAGGCGCTGGGTGAATTCCTTCGGGTGGCTGGTGACGAAACGCAGGCGCTCGATGCCGGGGATTTCGGCGATGTATTCGAGCAGCAGCGCGAAGTCGGCGATCTCGCCGTTTTCCATGACGCCGCGGAAGGCGTTCACGTTCTGGCCCAGCAGCATGATTTCCTTCACGCCCTGGGCGGCCAGGCCGGCGACTTCGGTCAGCACGTCCTCGAAGCGGCGCGAGACTTCCTCGCCGCGGGTGTAGGGCACCACGCAATAGCTGCAGTACTTGCTGCAGCCTTCCATGATCGAGACGTAGGCGACCGGCCCCTCGACCTTGGCGGGCGGCAGGTGGTCGAACTTCTCGATTTCCGGGAAGCTGATGTCGACCTGGGCCGCGCCGGAGCTGCGGCGGGCCTGGATCATCTGCGGCAGGCGGTGCAAAGTCTGCGGGCCGAACACCACGTCGACGTGGGGCGCGCGCTTGACGATCGCTTCGCCTTCCTGCGAAGCGACGCAGCCGCCGACGCCGATCACGAGGTCCGGCTTGCCGCGCTTGAGTTCCTTCAGGCGACCCAGGTCCGAAAACACTTTTTCCTGCGCCTTTTCACGCACCGAGCAAGTGTTGAAGAGGATGACATCCGCATCGTCCGGCGTGTCGGTGCGTACGAGCCCTTCGGACGCGCCGAGCACGTCCGCCATCTTGTCCGAGTCGTACTCGTTCATTTGGCAACCAAAGGTCTTGATGAATACTTTTTTCTGCATGGTCTTGTTTGACAAGTGGAAGTCCAGTTTACCGTAAATCGTAAACGTCCCCTGAAAAGGGCGCGCGCGCACGATTTTGGTACCACCAGGAATGATTAATTTCTGACTACTAACATTGATACAGTCGGTTACATTGTTAAATCTTGAAATCTCGTTGCAAACTGTTATTTTTAGTCTTGCCGGAACGACTTGCTTTTATTTCTTCTTGTAAATCAATGAGTTCCTGCGTCATGTAATTGCAAAATAAGTTCAAGAAAACTCTTGCGTGCGCCACAATCTGTCACCATGTGCTGAAATGACTGTATGACAAGCTTTCCGAACGATAGCTTGATTTCGACCAATAATTTTCGTGCTCAGGTCGTGGGTCAAACCGCCGTATGAGTTTGATAATTTGTTCGAAAAACAAGTGCGTAAGGGAAGTGAGTTTGGGAGCGCACACGGTCCGGAACGTTGTCGACGCAGTCGATTGACCGTTTGGTAACGTGAACCGGGAACTTATGTTGACGAAACGAAGTCTTTAACAAAGTTCGTAAGAGAACTATTTTAACCACTCACGAGGTAATCATGGCACATCACGCTCTGTCTTCACAGGAAAGCTACAACCCGAACCACTTGCTGGACATCCTGCTCGGCAAGATGCAGCTGAAAAATGATGCAGCGCTGTCGCGCATGCTGGAAGTCGCTCCACCGGTGATCAGCAAGATCCGTCACCACCGCCTGCCGGTCGGCGCATCACTGCTGATCCGTATGCACGAAGTGACCGGCATGAGCATCCGCGACCTGCGCGACCTGATGGGCGACCGCCGTACCAAATATCGCCTGTCGGACGCACAAGGCCGCCCGAAACCCGAAGAGAAAGCTGCAAAAGAGGCCGCCGCACAAGCCGCTCAGCAGCAGCAAGGCCAGTCTCAGGAGCAGAGCGACGCTTCGAAGTCCGGCAACTATGCGCACTGATGCCGTGGGCATGACGGCCGGTCCTGTCATGCCTCCGGCTCGACCCGGCAGCGGATTGGCTTCCGCTGCCGTCAATTCCTAAGGCCGTCCTGAGCTCGAGGTTGAAAGACCTCACGCCATCAGGATGGCCGACATCTCTTCCAGCTGCTGTTCTGTTTCGCGGAACAGATCCAGATACGCTTCTTCATTCAGGCCCATCGCATCCCAGGCAATAGTGGACAGCGTCGGCGCCAGTTCGTCGTCCTCGCCCGCCAGGTCGAGGGCATGCACCACGGCATTGGCAACGTGGACGATGGCAGCAAGAAATCCCGCGCCCGGCGTCTCGGGCGCGTGGTGCCAGGCGATCGCCTGGCGCATCGTGTCCGAAAAATTCCAGTGTTCGGCCAGCGCCACCCCGGCCTCGACATGGTCGACGCCCAGCACCGCCCGTTCGGCGTCCTGCCACTCGGCATCTTCCCGCGTACGCCAGGCCAGCACCTCGGCATACGCCTGGGGATGGCCCGTCACCAGCGCCAGGCGGCCGATGTCGTGCAGCAGGCCTGCCGTAAAAGCGACGTCTTGGTTGAAGCGCAGGCGCCGCGCCAGCGAACGGGCGCAGGCGGCGGTGGCGATCGAATGGCGCCAGAAGGCCTTGTCGTTAAAACCCGGGCACAGGCCATTCGGGAAGCAGCCGGTCACCGCCGCCGCCGTGATCAGGTTGCGCGTGGTCTGGAAGCCGAGGAAGGTGATGGCCTGCTGGATCGTCGCGACCTTGACCTGCAGGCCGAAGGACGAGGAATTGGCCAGGCGCAGCGTCTTCGCCGTCAGGGCCTGGTCGTAGGACACTTTTTTCGCCAGCACGGAAATGTCGATGTTTTCCTGCTCGATGCTGCTGAGCAGTTCCATGACGACGGCGGGCAGGGAAGGCAGGTCCTGTACACCGTGGACCAGTTGTTCGGAAGTCAGCTTGCTCATCGTGCGATCTCGCGTTGCAGGCGGAAGTCTTCGACGTAGCGGCGCAGGATGCCGGTGGCCCAGTCGCCATGGTTGTCGCGTTCGTGCTTGCGGAAGATCCGGTCCAGCCTTTCCTGGACGCGTACCGGGTCGACAGGCGGTGCCGGCGGGCTGGCGGCAAGAACGGGCAGTACTTCGACGCCGTGGCGCGCCAGCGAGGCCAGCATGCCTTCGGTCAGCACCACGCCCTGCGCCAGCAGCACATTGCCTTTGTCGTCGCGCAGCACCTCGCCCAGCACCATGCCTGGACGGGCGTCGGGCAAGGCCGTCAGCTGGTAAGTGCCGTTCATGCTTCCCTCTTTCCTTTTGTTAATGGATTTATATTAGCATCCACAACGAGTAAGCGAGCAGGGTGCTGGCGGCAAGACCGGGTAAACTGTTGTATTCTCAGCAGGTTTTGAATCGATAGGATCACCATGAAACTGTATTACAGCCCGGGCGCATGCTCGCTCTCCCCGCACATCGCCCTGATCGAAGCCGGCCTCGACTTCACGACGGAAAAAGTCGACATCCGCGCACGCAAGACCGCCGGCGGCGCCGATTTCCTGGCCATCAATCCGAAAGGCTATGTGCCCGCCCTGGAACTGAAGGATGGCGCCGTGCTGACCGAAGGCCCGGCCATCGTCCAGTTCATCGCCGACCTGGCCCCGGACCGCCAGCTGGCGCCGGCCAACGGCACCCTGGAACGCTATCGCCTGGTCGAATGGCTGAACTTCATCTCGACCGAGCTGCACAAGAATTTCAGCCCGCTGTTTCGCCCGACCTCGACCGAGGAAATGAAAGAAGCGGCGCGCGCTCACCTGAATGACCGCCTGGGCTGGATCGCCGGACAGCTGGAAGGCCGCGACTACCTGATGGGCGCGCAGTTCACGGTGGCCGACGGCTACCTGTTCACGGTGCTGGGCTGGGCCAATGTCGTCCAGTTCGACCTGGGCCAGTGGCCGGTGTTCGCCGCCTACCTGCAGCGCGTCGGTTCGCGTCCGGCGGTGCGGCAGGCGATGCGCGAAGAAGGCTTGCTCAAGTAAGCGCCGCCGTCGCCATGCCCGCCATCGAAAGCAAACGCTACGTTGCCCTGTTGCGGGGTGTGAATGTCGGACGCGCCAAGCGGATCGCGATGGCCGACCTGCGTCAGCTGGTCGGCGAACTCGGCTACGACGAGGTACGCAGCGTCCTGAACAGCGGCAACCTGGTGTTCAGGGGGCCGGCGCGGTCGCAGGACGAGGTGGCGGGCCGGATCGAGGAAGCGCTGGTGCTGAAGCTGGGCGTGGCGGCGCGCGTGCTGGTGCTCGATGCCGGCGAGCTGGCGGAGATCGTCGCCGGCAATCCCCTGCTGGGCCAGGCCGGCGACCATTCGCGCCTGCTCGCCTTCATCCTGTCCACACCGCATGCCACCCCACAGGCGCGCGAAGCGCTCGACACCCTGTGTGGCAAGGACTGGCAGCCCGGCGCGGCGGCCCTGGGCCAGCGCGCCGCCTATGTCTGGTGCCCGGACGGCATCCTCGACAGCGCCGCCGCGGCCGCGCTCGGCAAGCAACTGGGCGACGCCACCACCTCGCGCAACTGGGCGACCCTGCTGAAGCTGCACGCGCTGTGTGCCGATACGGCGGCGTAAGCAATTCTCAAAAACGACAACGGCGCCTCTTGGCGCCGTCGATTCCCGTCCTTTCCGCCTGATGCTTTTCAGTCTTTCTTGAACTTCTCGCTGCTGTCGCGGCTGGCGCGATAGCCAATCAGAATCAGGCCCACCAGCATCATCGCAAACACTTCCGGTTCTGGCAGTTCGGACATGGAAGGCGAAGGTGGGGCGACAACGTCGGTACGCGCAACCGGCGATACATCGGCAATGCGATGTGTGCGGATGGCGTGGGTGGTGTCGAGGTCGATGGCGGCGGCCTGGGCGGCGCCGGCGGAAAGCAGGCCAAGAGCTGAGCTGAATGCTGCGGCAAGAACGGTTCGTTTCACGGTCATTCCTTGAAAATGTCTGGCGACAATGCCGGCATGAACCCGGCAATACTGCATTCGATGAAGCTCCGGGCTGTCAATCCAGCATAGCAAAAATGCAGTTTGAATCGCGCCCGTTACGTCTTGTTACCGATTCGATTTCGCATTGTATTAATTTAAATTAATTATCCCTTGGCTATTTGTTTAATATGCAATAAGTGCTGAAATATTGGCGATTTGATTATGTAACTTGTTGAAAGAACAAAGAAAAGCGATATCTAATTGTTCATCTCTGTTGTGTCTCAAAATTTTTTCAGCGCACGGTTTACACTTATCTTTTCTTTGGGGGTATAGTCTCCATATCCCTATTGCCTTCGGGCATCAAAACAATAGCAAACGCCTACGTTTGCATCCCATTGCGGTCCCAAGCACCGCGCCTTTCGCGTCCACTCGGCACATCGGAAGGCATGCAATATCTACGTCGTTAAGCACCTTCAGATTAAAGAGTACTGATATATGCCCAATTTTGCCCGACTTCAAATTGCCTTCAAGAATGTTTACGTCCGTATCCTGACTGCCGTGGTCCTCGGCATGCTGGTGGGATGGGGCATTTACAAGGCAGACGTCCCGCAGGATCCATCGCCGGTGGTGCACTCGCAGAACATTGCCGAGATCACCGAGCTGGCTGCACAGAAGGACAAGCTCGACTATCTGCTGGTCGCCCATCCGCTGTCCGACGCGCCGCGCTACATCTATAAATTCAAGGGCGCGCCCCAGCTGCACGTGGTGAAGGTGCCGAGCACCTCCCACCTGTCGCTCGAGCGCGAGGTCCTGCTGAAGAACGCGATCCCGTATTCGATCGCCAAGGACGATTACCTGGCTTCGCACAAGGCCGTGCTGCAGGACGAGAACGAAGGCTTCGCATCCGACGTCTTCTCCTTCATGAAGCGCCATGCGCTCGACCTGACCGTGCTGGTCCTGATCCTGTATGCCCTGAAGTTCGGCATCCCGGGCATGAATGCCGGCGGCGCCCAGCTGATCTCGCCGGACAAGCTGAAAGGCTCGATGGACGACCTGATCGGCATGGAAGACATCAAGCAGGAAGTCCTCCACCTGGAAGACATGATCCGCAACCGCGAGCTGTACAAGGAACACAACATCGACAAGCCCTTCAACGTCATGCTGACCGGTCCTGCCGGTACCGGCAAGACCAAGCTGGTCGGCTACCTGGCCAAGCGCCTCGACATCCCGCTGATCCAGGCCTCGGGTTCGGCGCTGGAATCGGGTTACGTCGGCGGCGGTTCGAAGGCGCTGAACGCCCTGTACCGCAAGGCTGCGAGCAAGGGCCGCTGCATCATCTTCCTGGATGAAGCGCAGAGCCTGTTCATGCCGCGCGGCCGCAGCGAAAAGAAATGGGAAGACGACACCGCCAACACCCTGCTGGGCCTGCTGGACGGCGTGAAGAGCGACAAGGGCCAGGGCGTGATCTGGGTGGTCGCCTCGAACTTCGACGATGCCTCGACCGAGATGGACGAAGCGATGCTGCGCCGCTTCTCGGTGAAGATCAACTTCCGCCTGCCGAACAAGGGCGAGCGGCGCGAACTGCTGAAGAGCTTCCTGTCGCGTAAAAAAGAGGGTCTGGTCGACTGGAACGACCTCGACCTGGACCAGGTGGCCGAGATCACCCAGAACCTGAGCCCGGCGCTGCTGGAATCCGTGGTCGAGCGCGCATCGATGCTGTCGATCCAGGAGAAGGTCATCATCAACACCGACCTGCTGTTCCGTGCCTATGAGCGCGCCACCATCGGCCTGACCGACCGCGCCACCACCGCCGAGAAGCACAAGCAGCGCGAGCGCATCGCCGTGCACGAACTGGGTCACTTCTTCATGCAGATCGACCCCTTCCTGCGCGCCGGCATGAGCCTCGATGAAGTGAAGGAAAAGTCGCACCTGCTGAAGATCAGCACCGAAGCCGTGTCGAAGATCGGCGCCCTGGGCTACGTCCTGCAGTCGGGCGACGACATGTCGCTGCGCACCCTGGAAGAGCTGGAGCGCGACGTGGTCGGCCTGTACGGCGGCGTGGCGGCGGAAGAGCTGTTCTACGGCGCGCGCGGCATCTCGGTCGGCAGCCAGAACGACATCGAGAAGATCACCAAGATGCTGAACCTGATGGTCGGTCGCCTGTCGATGTATTCGCGCGCCAAGATCGACTACAGCCAGATGGGCAATGACGCCTCGGGCGAGCACACCCTGCGCCAGGTCGAGGAGAAGTCGGACGAGCTGTACAACTACACGCTGAATTCGATCCGCGACTACCAGGACGTGATCGTGGCGATCAAGGACACCCTGCTCGACCAGTACGTGCTGTCCAAGGATGCCGTGTTCGCCCTGCTGGAACAGCACAAGGATGCGCTGCTGGCCGGCCTGCAGCACGCCCGCCACGCCAGCCTGAAGCTGTGCACCGAAGCCGAGGAAGCCGCGGTCGCCTGACGCTGAGCCCTGCGATGCATGCCGAAACGGCGGACAGCGATGTCCGCCGTTTTTTTATGGCTTGCCGGGGTCCGGCAGTTCGTCGCGGACCGCGCGCAGGATGGCGTCCGTCTGCGCCAGCCAGCGTGCCGCGAGCTGCATCGGCATCGCGTCCGGGCCGCCGTGCGGGACTTCCGGCATCGGCATTGCCGGCAGCGGCGCCTGTGGCTCGTCGCGCCGTTCCGGCGAGGCCAGTGCGTCGGCCGTGGCGTCCAGCCGGGCTGCGAGCTCGCCGGCCGCATCGCGCAACGGCGACGCCTGCGCCAGCGCGCGCGCGTCGACGATCGCCAGCGCGCAGGCGTGACGCACGCAGTAGGCGATGCGTTCCAGCCGCGCCAGGTGCTGGCGGCGATTCTCCTTCGATCCCGGATAGGCGCCGCCGGTGACCGGGCCAAGCGCCCGGCGCAGGGCCTGCAGCTTGCGGTCCAGTGCCCGTACCGCCGCGTGCTGTTCCTTGTCCGCTTGCGGTTCGATCCAGGCCGCGCGCAGCAGCTTGCCTGCCGCCCTCAATAGATCGGCGCTCCTGCTGCCGGATTCGTCGCGGGTATGCGCCGGGAACACGAAGCGCGCGGCGAGGATGGCGCTGGCGGCGCCGATCGCGGTTTCCTCCAGCCGCAGCACCAGCAGGCCCTCGCTGTCCATACCCATCAATTCGTACAGCATCGCCAGCATGGCGCTCAGCAGCACCGTGTAGGCGTTCTGCAGGCCGTGAAAGGCATAGAAGCCGGCGGCGACGAAGGCGAACAGCAGCGCCAGTTCGACGTTGCGGCTGCCGTTCACCAGCGCCGCCGCGGCGATGCCCACGCCGACGCCGCCGACTGTCGCCAGCACCTGGCGCCACGCGCCCGACAGCGTCTGTCCGACCGTCGACGCGCGCGTGAACACGACGAAGGCCGCGAACACGGCCCAGAACCAGTGATCCGGCGACAGCGCGCGACCCGCCAGCAGGGCGCCCAGCGCCGCCGCGCAGGCCTGCAGGGCGCGCCGCGTGGTGTCGTCCGGCCAGTGCTTGTCCTTCGGCGTGGGCGGCGCGGGCGAGGTGGATGGCGGCGGCTTGCGCTCGTCGCGCATGGCGGGCAAGGCGTCGCGCAGGGAGGGGAGGGCCGCCAGAACCTCGAGCGCCCGGCGCAGGCGCCAGCGCATGGCTTCGGGCAGCGACTCCGGCATCGATTCGGACAGTGATCCGGGCAGCGCGCCGCCGGCGGGATCGGCCGCGCGGTCCCTGCCGGTATGCTGCGCCAGCGCCCGCAGGCCGGCCGCGAATCGTGTGCGCTCCGGGGGCCTGGCGTCGCCGGCGGCGCGCACGGCCGCGCCAGCGGTCTCGGTGGCGAGTTCGCCGCGCAGCACCTGCCGGCGCAGGCCGCGGGCGGCGCCATCTTCCGGCTCGGCGGCGAAGTCGGCCAGGCGCGATTCGAGGCCGAGCGACTGGCCGTTCAGCGCGGCCAGTTGGGCGTCGATGCGCTGCTGCGCCTTCGGGCCGCCATGTTCCAGCATGCCTGCCAAGTCGGTCAGCAATGCGGCGATGCGTGCGCGCCAGGCGCGCAGTTCGCTGTGCAGCATGCGGCCGGGATGTTCCGGCACCACCCAGAACCGGATCAGGAAGGCGATGGCGCAGCCGGCGAACACGAACAGCAGATTCCACAGCGCCTGCGGCGGCGGCACTTTCAGCAGCAGGGCGTAGAAGAAGGACTGGTAGGCGATCGTGCCGAGACCGCCGGCGCGCGGCCCGAGGCGGCGCACCTGGAAGGCCGCGAAAATGATGAGCAGGAAGCAGCCGCCGCTCCGCCACGGGTTTTCGCGCACCAGGCTGCCCAGCACCAGCATCGCGCTGGCGATCACCGGCACCCAGGCCATCGTCACCTGCTGCTGCCGGCGGCCGGCGTCGGGCAGGGCGACGGCGGCGATCATCGGCACCACGATCCCGCCCAGCGACAGCTCGTATTCGAGACCCAGCAGGCGAGTCAGGAGCAGAAAGGCGGCGGCGCAGGCGCCCGCCGTCAGCAATGCGCGCAGGCCGCCGCGCAGCCGCTCGAGCGCCGGGTCGGAGGCGAGCAGGCGTTCGGTCAGGTAGGCGGCACGGTCACGGAGCATGGCGGCGCGGCGGGATATCTCGACAGTGGTGGAACGGCCACTGTACAAGATGGCGGCAAGGGGCTACGCACGCCTGCGCTCGGCGCCGGACCCGGCTCAGGCCGCCGTCAGCGTACCGTACTGGGCCAGCTGGTGCCGCATCAATTCCGCATACGGACCGTTTTCCTCGCGCATCAGCGCCGCATGGCTGCCTTGCTGGCAGATCCGGCCCTGGTCGACGACCAGGATCCGGTCGGCCTTGACGATGGTCGACAGACGGTGGGCGATGATCATCGTGGTTCGCCCCTGCATCAGGTTGTCCAGGGCGGCCTGGACCAAGGTTTCGCTGGCTGCGTCCAGGGCGCTGGTCGCTTCGTCGAGGATCAGGATCCTCGGGTCGCGCAGCAAGGCCCGGGCGATGGCGATACGCTGCTTCTGTCCGCCGGACAGCTGCATGCCGCGTTCCCCGACGACGGTTTCGTAGCCGTTCGGGAAGGCCGCGATGAAATCGTGGGCCTGGGCGCGGCGTGCGGCTGCCTCGACCTCGGCAAAGGCGACATCGCGTTCCGGAACGGCAAACCGGATGTTGTCCGCGATCGTGCCCGAGAACAGGGAGGGTTCCTGCTCCACCACGGCAACCTGGCGCCGGATCGAGGCCGTACCGAGGCCGGCGGCGTCGAGATCGTCATACAGGATCCGGCCCGCATCCGGCGCGTAATGACCGAGGATGAGGTTGGCAATGGTCGATTTGCCCGCGCCCGATGGGCCGACCACCGCCACCGTCTCGCCGGCGGTCACGCTCAGGCTCACGCCATCGAGCGCCGCATGGGCAGGCCGCTGGGGATAACGGAAACTGACCGCGTCGAAGCGGATGCGTCCCGACAGCGCCAGTGGCTGGGCGTCGTCGTCCAGCCGGGCTTCGAGGCGCAGCATGTCGAAGATGCGGTCGGTGGCGCCCAGGGTGCGCATCCAGCTGCTCCAGAATTCAGCGAGCGAGGTGGCCGATTCGGTCACCATGCTGGCGTAGATGATGAAGGCGGTCAGTTCACCCACCGACAGCTGGCCCTGGCCGATCAGCCAGGCGCCGAAGCAGAGGGTGCTCAGCAGCGCCAGGTAGAGCAGCAGCGACAGCGTGCCCTGGAATGTCGACAGCAGCCGCGCATTCGACAGGGCGGCATCGAGTGCGCGCGCGGTGGCTTGACGATAGCGGGCGCTGGCGCCCTGCTGCTGGTTGAACGCATGCACCAGCCGCACGTTCGCAAAATGCTCTTGCGCCACCTTGCCGCTTTCCGCCAGGCTGGACTGCACCTCGCGGGCGCGCAGGCGATAGCTGGTTCCCGAGCGCTTGCCAATGTAGAGGCTGGCGGGCACGAACAGCGCCAGGGGCAGGCTCAGCAGCGGAGACAGCGACAGCAGCATGGCGACGCCGCCGCTGAACAGGCAGAGCGCGCGCAGCACGTTGGCGGCGCCGACGGTCAGGCTTTCATGCAGGGCCATCACGTCTGCCTGCAGGCGGCTGGTCAGCTCGCCGACATGGTGCTGGTCGAAAAACCCGATCGGCTGGCGGATCAGGATATCGAACAGCTGCCGCCGCAGGCGGGTGACGATGCCTTGGCTCGCTGACTGGAACAGGTAGTAGCGCAGGGCGGATACGGTGGCCAGCAGAAGTGCGGCGCCCAGCATGGCCAGAATCATCCAGGGGGGAATGCCGTGGCGCTGCAGCTGCGCAGCGTGGTCGATGAAGTAGGCGATCGCGCGCGGGAAGCCGAGCTGGATCAGGACCCCGGCGCCCATGCACAGCAAGGCCGCGGCGACACGTCCGGCGACCGGGCGCAGGAGACGGAGACGTTCCAGATGGGGCGACGGCTTCATGCGGCGGTTTCCTCTTCGGTCCCGCTGTGGGCCAGCTGCGCGCGCAGCTGCAGCCAGTTGTCGTCGCCGATCAGGCCAGTCGCTTCGATGACTCCCTGGTGGTCGACGAACATGTAGGCCGGCGAGGCGAAGCGGGGATTCAGTCTTTTGTAATCCTCGGTGACCACCTGGTGGGCGGCGGCGGCGAGCGGCGTGCCGGCCAGGAAGCGGCGCAGGCGGAACCACGGTTCGATGCTGACGATGCGCATCTCCAGGCCGGCGGCGGTGGCGGCCGGCAGCATGGCGGCGACTTCCGGCAGGTGGGCCCGGCACTTGTCGCACCTGCTGGACAGGAACAGCAAGGCGCAGGCCTGGCCCTCGGGCAGCAGCGGCTGGCGGGACCGCGTGCCGAGCCGGCGCGACAGCATCGGCGGCGCCGGGTCGCCGGCAACGGGGGCCGCCGGGACATCGTGCTGCATGCGCTGGCGCCGCAGCACCGCCAGGCTCAGATGCAGGTTCAGGGCCATGCCGAAAGCGAGAAAGGCCAGCGTCGTAAGGAGTATCTGGCGGTCCATCAATGGGTCCTCGCGAGGACGACGACGTCGTGGAAATGGATAGCCGCGACACACAGCCAGGCGCCAAGGCCGGCGGCCAGCAGCGATTCTCCGGCGGGGAGGTGTACCGCGGGAGCGAAGGCCAGCCAGGCGGCGACGGACAGCAGCACCAGCACGTTGCGCAGCACGTCGTAGCCGGACAGCGGACGCAGGGACTTGCCGAAGCAGCTGCAGCGTACGATGGCGCGGGTGAAGAACTGGTAGCCCAGCACGCTGGTGAAGGCGCACATCAGCACGAGCGAAGCGAGCATGCCGGCGGGCGGCGCGATGCCGAGCGCCAGCGCCGCGGCCAGCAGCTCGGCCAGGATCAGCGCCGGCGCCAGCAGCGCGGCCGGCCGCGCGGCGATGCCGAGCAGCGCCCTCAGGTCGTCGCGAAAATGCGGCCAGTCGCGCAGCTTGCCGGCAAGCGCGGCGAGCCACCACCAGCCGATGAAATAGCGGACGATGTCCGCCATGAAGGAAGCGGTGTTCATTCGTCGGCGTCGTCCACCCATGCCGGCGCCAGCGCCGCCGCATGCCGGCGCCGCAGGCGCACGCCGGCGCGCGTGGCGAGCAGGGCGTCGAACCAGGGCTGCTGTTCCGACGCGCGCTGCGCGCCGCCGACCCTGGACTGCAGCAGCGTCGAGATGGGCCATGCCAGCATCTCGGTCATCTCGTCGCGCCGGGCCGGCAATCCGAGCGCGGCGAGCTCGTCGCCGGTGATCGCGTAGTTGTGCGAGTGATAGCCGGCCATCAGCTTGCGCACCAGGTTCCTGTGGGCGTCGGCCTCGTCGCCGGCCGCGGACCTCCGGCGCCGGGAAGCCAGCAGCTCGAGGGCGATCTGCTCGATTTCGAGGTTGGCCCGGTAGAACGCGGTGAGCGAAGGTGGAAAGATGCTATTGCACAGGAGGGCCAGCGATTCCGTGCGCGCCCTTTCCTGATCGAGCCCGAACCAGGACGCGGCCATGTCGCCGAACAGCTTGATGTCGAGGCCACTGAACGTGGCGCCGTCGGTGCCGCCCAGCTGCGGATCGATCGGAGAAAACAGCGCCAGCTCGCCAGCGACGATCTCGTCCGCGCACAGGGTGAGCAGGGTGGCCGACGACTGGCAATGGAAGGGGACGATGAAGGCCAGGTGCTCGGCGTGGGCGCGCAGCAGCAGGGCGATGCGGCGCGCGGCATTGACGATGCCGCCACGTCCGTGCAGCACCACGTCCAGGCGCTTGGCGGGGCCGAGCATCCGGCATTCTTCATACAGGGCCGGCAAGAGTTCGATGTCGAGGTTGGAAGCGGCCAGCACCAGTACCCGGCTGCCGCGCGCGCGCTCGAGCGTCTCGATGTGCTTGCGCAGGGTGGCGTCTAGGGTTGACATGCGGCCCCCGCGATCAGTTGGTCGGCGACTGCGTCGAGCAGCCTGTATTCAGGGATCAGCTGTTCGACATACAGGAATTGCCCGCACGGGTTATTCTCGAGGAAGACATGGTCGCCGGAAGGCGTCACGATCAAGTCGATCGCCCCGTATTCCAGGCCGTAGCTGCGCACGAACTCGACGCAGCGTTGCTCCACGTCGAGCGGCAGGCGTGTCGCCTCATAACGGATCTCGGCCGACATGTCGCGCGAATCGATCATGGTGCGCGGATCGTCCTGCGAATGGATCTTGGCGGCGAACACGCGCCGGCCGATGATGGTGACGCGCAGTTCATACTGCTTCGGCACATATTCCTGGAAGTGGCAGGGCAATTCGTCGACGGCGTCCAGCTGGTCGAGCATGCCGTCGTCGACCAGCACGGTACGCAGGGCGCCGGTGGTGCGTTGTTCCGGCGCCAGGGTTTCGGCGCCCAGATAGGGACTGGACAGCGTCTTGAAGATTTTCCGGCCGTCGATCGACTGCAGGAAGCGGCGCGCCTCGTCGGCCGAATTCGTGACGATCGAGGCGGGTATCCGGAAGCCGAAGCGCGCGGCGCGCTTGAGCTGCTCGCCCTTCCACTGCGCGCCGCGCAGCACGCGCGGATGGCTCATCCAGTAGCAGTCGAGGTTGTACAGCAGGCCGAACATCGCTTGCTCGGTCTCGAGCTTGGCGAAGGCGCGTTCCTGCGGCCCGAGCTCGGCGCTGCGATAAGAAAATTCCGCCGCCTTGCGCAGCCAGACGGCGCCGACGCTGCCGAGGTCGAGACAGCTGTCGTCGGACAATCGACGGATGCGCTGGCTGGCGCCGCCGGTATCGAACAGCTGGGCGAACTGGTAATCGCGGGGAAAGGCATCGAGGTCGATGCGAAAGGTCCGGCACCCCTTGGAGGCCAGGATCGGGACGATCAGGTCGGCGTGGAGATCGGCACTGTTGGTGACGATCAGGATCGTGTGGTTCATTCGTCGCGTGTAAAGAAAAAAGCCTTGCGTCGGCAAGGCTTTTCGTTCTGAAAACTCAGCAGTAATCGCCGGAGTCGGAACCGTTGACACTGCTCCAGCGGAGCGGCGCGCCTTCTTCGTCCAGGACCGTGCAGCCGGCCACGGAGACGCCTTCGCGCACCTTCCAGACAGGCGCCGGGCTGGCATTCTTGCCGCGCTGCTCGGCTAGCTGGAAAGCGAATGACTTGGCTTGTTTCTGGTTTTGCATTGCTTGATCCTTCTGTACATGTTCAGGATGAAACTGCACGTGGCAGAGCGCCAGCCTGGGTTCAGCAGTAGAACCCGCTGTCAGGACCGCCCCAGGTCGTCGCCATTTTCCACTCCCCGTCGATGCCGGTGTCCGTGCAGCCCGCGACGGAGACGCCGTCACGGACTTTCCATTGCGGCGCCGGCTTGGCGTCCTGTTGCTGGTTTCCGGCGAGTTTGAAGGCGAACAGCTTGACGTCGTTTTGATTCTGCATTTCCTGATCCTTTCATTGTGTTAAGGAGGAGACTGCACGCAGCTGGATATTGCTGCAAATCAATACTATGATTGCATCATGAACATGTCAATATAATTTCTTATATGCAACATGAATACGGCGATGCAGGGAACAAAAAAGCCTTGCGAGTGCAAGGCTTTTTGGCGGTTCAAGGCAAAGGATCAGCAGTAGATGCCGGCGTCGGCGGTACCGAAGGTGCTGGCATAGCGGTAATTTTCGGTGGCATCCGGGCCCGAGCAGCCTGCCACCGCGACGCCTTCGCGGACTTGCCACTGCTGGGCCGGCTTGGCTTCTTCCTGGGCTTTTTCAGCAAGCTTGAAGGCAAACAGTTGCGCTTGTTTCTGGTTATGCATTTCGGTTCCTTTCGTTAATTGTTAAAAACGAACCTGCAATACGTCATAAATGGACGCGAGGGAATGCTAGACCGGAAAGCAATGACCGTCAATACATTTTCTTTTTTGAAACCCACGCTCAGTGCGCCGCCGGCGCCTTCGCCAGTCCGGCCAGCACATGGCGGCTCATGCTGGCCGCCAGTTCGTGTTCGCCGATGAGGACGTCGCCGCCGGTTTCTTCCCGCAGCAGGTGCGCCTCTTCCTCGTTATGGCTGCGCACCACGCAGCGGATCGCCGGGTTCAGGGCCTTGGCCGTTTCGACCATGGCGCGCACGTGGAAGGTGTCCGGCGTGGCGATCACCAGCATCGAGGCGCGCGCGATGTGGGCCTGGATCAGCACCGCCGGATCGGCCGCGTTGCCGGCCACCGCCGGCTGGTCCTGGCGGCGCAGTTCTTCGACCATCTCGCGGTTCTGCTCCGCCACCACGTAGTGCACACCCTGTGCGCGCAGGTCCTGGGCGATGCGCTTGCCGACGCGGCCGTAGCCGACCAGGACCACCTGACCGGTCAGGTGCTCGTGCGTGACCGTCATCGGCAGCTCGGCCAGCGGGTCGGCCGAACGTTCCAGCGAGCGCGCCAGGTCCGACTTCGAACGCAGCCACTCCTGCAGCGGATTGATGGCCTTGAACATCAGCGGGTTCACGGCGATCGAGATGATGGCGCCGGCCAGGATCAGGTTCTGGCCCAGGTCCGGCAGCAGGCCCAGCGACATGCCGAGCGCCGCCAGGATGAATGAGAATTCGCCGATCTGCGCCAGGCTGGCCGAGACCGTGATGGCGGTGTTCAGCGGATAGCGCAGCGCCAGCACCAGCACGAAGGCCGCCAGCGATTTGCCGAACAAAACGATGGCGACCACGCCCAGCAGTTCGAGCGGATGCTCGACCAGCACGCGCGGGTCGAACAGCATGCCGACCGAGACGAAGAACAGCACCGAGAACGCGTCGCGCAGCGGCAGGGTCTCTTCGGCCGCGCGGTGGCTCAGCGCCGATTCGCGCAGCACCATGCCGGCAAAGAAGGCGCCCAGCGCGAACGACACGCCGAACAGGTGCGACGAGCCATAGGCGATGCCGACCGCGGCGGCGATCACGGCCAGCGTGAACAGCTCGCGCGAATTGGTCTTGGCCACGCGCCACAGGAACCAGGGGAAGAGCTTGCGGCCGACGATCAGCATGAAGGCGACGAAGGCGCCCACCGACAGCAGGGTCTTGCCGAGCGCCAGCCACAGCGAATCGCCGGCGCCATGGCCGTCGCCGCCCGCATTGCCGCCCAGTGGACCGGCCAGCGCCGGCAGCAGCACCAGCACCAGCACCGTCACCAGGTCCTCGACCACCAGCCAGCCGACCGCGATGCGGCCGTTGAAGGAATCGAGCTGGCCGCGGTCCTCCAGCGCCCGCAGCAGCACCACCGTGCTCGCCACCGACAGCGCCAGGCCGAACACCAGGCCGGCGCCCAGGCTCCAGCCCCACAGGTGACTGAGGCCGATGCCCATCAGCGTGGCCACCGCGATCTGCAGCACCGCGCCGGGCAGGGCGATGCCCTTCACTTCCATCAGGTCGTCGAGCGAGAAGTGCAGGCCGACCCCGAACATCAGCAGCATCACGCCGATCTCGGCCAGCTGGGAGGCCAGCGCCACGTCGGCGACGAAGCCCGGCGTGGCCGGGCCGATGAGCACACCGGCGGCGAGATAGCCGACCAGAGCGGGCAGGCGCAGGCGTACGGCGAGCATGCCGAACAGCAAGCCAAACCCGAGGGCGGCGGCGATGGTGGTGATCAGGCTGATGTTGTGGTGCATGCGGACAGGGCCCTCCTTCAATAGATGAACCGGTCCAGTATAAAGCACGAACGTGACGACTACGGCATTGTTGCCAGCGCCAGCAGCGCCTTGCGCAACGACGCCCGCACCGCATCGAATTGCGCGCGGCGGCGGCGCTTGTCGAGCCGGAACAGCATCAGGCCCTCGATCTGCGCCACCATCAGGATCGCGCGTTGCATATATTCGTCGTCGGAGATGGCCGGATTCAGGCCGCGGATCAGCTTGTAGACGGTCTTGCGCTCGCGCCCCAGCATCTTGTCCATCAGGTTCGAGGCGAACTCGTTGCGCGAGGCCAGCGCCCAGATCTCGAAGAACAGGGCGTGGATGACCGGGTCGGTAATCTCTTCCAGGAACATGTCGACGGTGGACAGGAAACGCTCCAGCTGCGAGCGCTCGCTCATGGCGGCGGCGATGCCGTCCATCCTGGCCTGGAAAGCGTCCATGGTGGTCAGCAGCAGGGCTTCCAGCAGCAGGTCGCGGCTGGCGTAATAGTGCTGCACGTTCGACAGGCTCATGCCCGCTTCCTGGGCCACGCGCCGCATCGACAGCCCGGCATAGCCTTCCTGCGCCAGCAGGGCGCGCGCCGCCTGCAGGATGTCCTGGGCGCGGCCCAGTCCCTTTTCGGTGGTGCTGGAGGCCTTGCTTTTGAGGGTGCTGTCGAGGATGGTATCCATCTGTTGATTATACTTTATCGACTAGTACACTTGACCTATAATTGCCTGAAACTAGGTCGGATGACCTGTAAATAAAGGAGACGGCGATGAGCCAGAAAGTGTTCGTTACCGGCGTGGGCATGATCCCCTTCGCCAAGCCGGGCGCCAGCGCCCCCTACCACGAAATGGGCGCGCTGGCCGCGCGCGCCGCGCTGGACGACGCCGGCATCGCCTACGAACACGTCGAGCAGGCCTACGTCGGCTATGTGTACGGCGATTCGACCTGCGGCCAGAAGGCGCTGTACGGCGTCGGCATGACCGGCATCCCCATCGTCAACGTCAACAACAACTGCTCGACCGGCTCCACCGCGCTCTACCTGGCGCGCCAGGCCGTGCAGAGTGGGGCCGCGGATTGCGTGCTGGTGCTGGGCTTCGAGCAGATGAGCCCCGGCGCGCTGGCATCCATGTTCACCGACCGTCCGGCGCCCTTCGACGACTTCGACGCCGTCACCGACCGCCTGGTCGGCCGGGGCGACATCCCGCTGGCGCTGCGCTACTTCGGCGGCGCCGGCCTGGCGCACATGGAAAAGTACGGCACCCCGCTGGCCGCCTTCGCCCGCATCCGCGCCAAGGCCAGCCGCCACGCCGTCAACAACCCGCTGGCCCTGTTCCGCAAGGAGGTCAGCGAACAGGACGTGCTGGACGCGCCCGAGATCTGGCCCGGCGTGATGACCCGCCTGATGGCCTGCCCGCCGACCTGTGGCGCGGCCGCCGCGGTGCTGGTCTCGGAAGCGTTCGCGAAGAAGCACGGCCTGCGCGCCGACGTCCACATCGCGGCGCAGGCGATGACCACCGATCGCCCCGGCACCTTCGATGCGGACGACATGATGCGCCTGGTCGGCTACGACATGAGCAAGGAGGCCGCGCAAAAGGTGTACGCGCAGTCCGGCTGCGGCCCGGAAGACCTCGACGTGGTCGAGCTGCACGACTGCTTCGCCCACAATGAACTGATCACCTATGAAGCCCTGGGCCTGTGCCCGGAAGGCGGCGCCGACAAGTTCATCTGCGACGGCGACAATACCTACGGCGGCCGGGTCGTTACCAACCCGTCCGGCGGCCTGCTGTCGAAAGGCCACCCGCTGGGCGCCACCGGGCTGGCGCAGTGCTTCGAGCTGACCCACCAGCTGCGCGGCAGCGCCGGAGCGCGCCAGGTCGAAGGCGCGCGGGTCGCGCTGCAGCACAACCTGGGCCTGGGCGGCGCCTGCGTCGTCACCATGTACCGCGTGTAAGGGAGAGGGCGCATGGACTACGCTTCTTCCTGGATGGATGCGGAACTCGAGGGCTTCCGCGATGCCGTGCGCCGCTTCGTCGGCCACGAAGTCGCGCCGCACCAGCAGCGCTGGCGCGAGCAGCAGCACGTCGACCGCGAAGTCTGGCTGCAGGCCGGCGAGATGGGCCTGCTGCTGGCCGACATCCCCGAGGAATTCGGCGGCTCGGGCGGCAGCTTCGCCCACCAGTGCGTGGTGTTCGAAGAGCTCTGCTACGCCGGCGACACCGCCTTCGGCCTGCACGTGCACGCCATCGTCGCGCACTACCTGCTGAACCAGGGCACCGAGGAACAGAAATTCAAATACCTGCCGCGGCTGGCGCGCGGCGAGATGATCGCGGCCATCGCCATGTCCGAACCGGGCGCCGGCTCCGACCTGAAAGGCATCCGCACCACCGCTACCCGCACCGCCGACGGCTATCGCCTGAACGGCTCCAAGACCTTCATCTCGAACGGCTACATGGCCGACCTGATCCTGGTGGTGGCCAAGACCGACCCGGCCGTCGGCGCCAAGGGCGTGTCGCTGCTGCTGCTGGAAACCAGGGACAATCCAGGATTTCGCGTCGGCCGCATCCTCGACAAGGTCGGCCAGAAGGGCCAGGACACCTGCGAGCTGTTCTTCGACGACGCGAAAGTCCCGCTGGCGAACGTGCTGGGCGGGGAAGAGGGCAGGGGCTTCGCCCAGCTGATGACGGAGCTGCCGTACGAGCGCACCATCGTCGGCGTGTGCGGCGTGGCCTCGATCGAGCGCGCCATCCGGCTGACGGTCGAGCATGCGAAGGAGCGCAAGGCCTTCGGCCAGGCCCTGATCGAAATGCAGAACACCCGCTTCGTGCTGGCCGAGGCCAGGACCGAAGCGTTCGTCGCGCGCGTGTTCGTCGACCGCTGCATCGAGGATGTGATCGCGGGCCGCATGGACACCGTGCAGGCGTCGATGGCGAAATACTGGATCACCGACCTGCAATGCAAGATCGTCGACCAGTGCGTGCAGCTGTTCGGCGGCTACGGCTACATGCTGGAGTACCCGATCGCGCAGATGTATCTCGACGCCAGAGTCCAGCGGATCTACGGCGGCGCCAACGAGATCATGAAAGAGATCATCGCCCGGTCGTTGTGAGGAGCCGCCCATGACCGGACCTCTCAAAGGATTGAAGGTAGTCGAAATGGTCGGCATCGGACCCTGCCCGTTCGCGGCCATGATGCTGGCCGATATGGGCGCGGACGTGATCCGCATCGACCGCAAGCCCGACCCCGAGGCGCCGAACCCCTACCCGATGCTGGGCACGAAGTTCGACGTGATGGCGCGTGGACGGCGTTCGCTGGCGCTGGACCTGAAGGACCCGCGCGCGCGCCAGCTGCTGCTCGACCTGGTGGCGAAGGCCGACGTGCTGGTCGAAGGCTTCCGGCCCGGTGTGATGGAGCGGCTCGGCCTCGGGCCGGACGCCTGCCTGGAGCGCAACCCGCGGCTGGTGTTCGGCCGCGTCACCGGCTGGGGCCAGACCGGACCGCTGTCGCAGGCGGCCGGGCATGACCTCAACTACGTCGCCCTGTCCGGCATGCTGCACGCGATGGGCCGTGAGGGCAGCCCGCCGCCGCCGCCCTTGAACCTGGTCGGCGATTTCGGCGGCGGCGCGATGATGCTGGCCTTCGGCGTGGTCTGCGCCGCCTTCGAAGCGAAGCAGTCGGGCAAGGGCCAGGTGGTGGATGCCGCCATGACCGACGGCGCCGCGCTGCTGGGCGCGATGATGTACGGTTTGCGCGCCTTCGGCTCCTGGAGCGATGCGCGCGAAGCCAACCTGCTCGACGGCGGCGCACCGTTCTACGACTGCTACGCCTGCGCGGACGGCAAATTCATCTCGATCGGCGCGATCGAGCCGCAGTTCTACGCCCAGCTGCTGGCGCTCGCCGGCGCCGACAATTCTGCGTACCGCAAGCAGTGGCGCCAGGCCGGCTGGCCGGACCTGAAGCGCAGGTTCGCGGAACTGTTCGCGACCCGCACGCGCGACGAGTGGTGCCGGCTGCTGGAAGGGAGCGACGTCTGCTTCGCGCCCGTGCTCGACATGGCGGAAGCGCCGCGGCATCCGCACAATACGGCGCGCGCCACTTTCGTCGAGCGCGAGGGCGTGACCCAGCCGGCGCCGGCGCCGCGCTTTTCGCGTACGCCGGCGGAAATCGGTCCCGCACCGTCTTCGCCCGGCCAGGATGGCGCGGCGATATTGGCGGACTGGGGCTGGAGCGTGGCCAGCGTGGAGGCGCTGCGGCGCGCCGGCATCGTCTAGGCTCGGGTAGCATGGCGGCGTGAGCTCAGCCAAGTACAACCACCTCGACAAGCAGGCCGAATTGCGCCAGTCCAAATGGCTGGCGCTGTCCTTCTTCGCCGGCGCGGCGGTCCTGTTCGTCATCTCCCTGTTCCTGCCCGTGAACTGGTGGACCGGCCTGCTGAAGGCCTTCGCCGAAGCCGCGATGGTGGGCGCGCTGGCCGACTGGTTTGCCGTCGCCGCGCTGTTCCGGCGCATCCCGATTCCCTTCGTCTCGCGCCACACCGAGATCATCCCCGCCAACAAGCACCGCATCGCCGACAACCTGGCCGCCTTCGTGCACGAGAAATTCCTCGACACGGATTCGATCGTGCGCCTGATCCAGAAGCACGACCCTGCTGGACGCGTCGCCGACTGGCTCACGCAGCCGGCGAACACGGCGCAGCTGGGCCGCTACCTGGCGAAGACCGCCGGCTGGGCGCTCGACTTCATCGAGGACGCCGCCGTGCAGAACTTCGTGCGGCGCGCCGTGCATGGCATGATCCAGGGCGTCGACCTGTCGAAGACGGCGGGCACGATCCTGGACAGCGTCACGCGCGACGGTCGCCACCAGCAGCTGCTGGACGAAGGCATCCTGCAACTGGCGAAGCTGCTGGACAACGAGGAGACCCAGGCCTTCATCGCCCAGGGCATCGTCGACTGGCTGCGCGAGGAATACGCCTTCATGGAAAAGATGCTGCCGTCGGAGCTCATCGGCCGCAAGGGCGCCGACCTGACCGTCAAGCTGGCGGCGGGCATCCTGAAACGCGTCAGCGAAGACCCGCGGCATCCGCTGCGCCAGCGCTTCGACGCCTTCACCGACGACTTCATCGCGCGCCTGCAGGCCGATCCGGCCTTCCTGGAAAAGGGCGAGGACATCAAGCGCTACCTGATCGGCGACGAAACCCTGAACGGCTATCTCGGCTCGCTGTGGGCCGACCTGAAAGGCTGGATCAAGGCCGACCTGGACAAGGAAGACTCGGTCCTGCGGCGGCGCCTGGAAGCGACCGGCGCCTGGGTCGGGCGCACGCTCGCCGAAGACCCACAACTGCGCGCCTCGCTCAACGAGAACCTGGAACTGGCGGCGCGGGGCGCGGCGCCCGAATTCGCGGGCTTCCTGACCAGCCACATCGCCGATACGGTCAAGAACTGGGACAGCCGCGAGATGTCCGGGCAGATCGAACTCAACATCGGCAAGGACCTGCAGTACATCCGCATCAACGGCACCGTGGTCGGCGGCCTGATCGGGGTGGTGCTGTACCTGCTGTCGTCACTCGCCCGGTTCTAGTCGAAGTCGCTATCGCCGGGGATGTCGGCCGGGTAGCCGCTGATCGCCCAGCACGTGCGCCATCCCAAGGGGCCGCGCACGGGTCCGGTATTCACCTGGATCAGAGGCAGGCAGCGGTGTAAGATGCGCTGCAGGAGGATGTCATGACAAACGCATCGCATGCCGTGCTGGCCGGCGCGCCCGAAGAGGCGCTGTTGCCCGGCCGTGACCTGTTCGAAGTCGCCCGTTACCTGATTCCGATGGAAGCCAGCCTGGCGCAGGGCTGCCTGGTGGCCGCCGGCGTCCCGGCGGTGCTGGCCGACGCTCACCTGGTGCAGACCGACCTGCTGCTGGCGCCGGCCATGGGCGGGGTGCGCATCCTGGTGCCCGAGGACCACCTGCTCCAGGCCCAGGCCGTGCTGGAGGCCTACGGACGCGGCGAATTCGCGCTCGATGAAGACGCCGACGTCAGTGGAAGCTGATCAGGAAGATAATTTCTGCATCTCGCGGAACAGATCCGCCTTGCCCTCGAAACCGATGCCCGGCAGGTCCGGCATCGTCACATAGCCGTTCTCCACCTTCACCCCATCCGGGAAGCCGCCGAAAGGCTGGAACAGGTCCGGATAGGATTCGTTGCCGCCCAGGCCGAGGCCGGCCGCGATGTTCAGCGACATCTGGTGGCCGCCGTGCGGGATGCAGCGCGTGCGCGACCAGCCGTGCTGGTGCAGCATGTCGAGGGTCCGCAAATATTCGACCAGGCCGTACGACAGCGCGCAGTCGAACTGCAGCCAGTCGCGGTCCGGGCGCATGCCGCCGTAGCGGATCAGGTTGCGCGCATCCTGCATCGAGAACAGGTTCTCGCCGGTCGCCATCGGCTTGTCGTAGTAGTTGCGCAGGGTGGCCTGCAGCTCGAAGTCGAGCGGGTCGCCGGCTTCCTCGTACCAGAACAGGTCGTACTGCGACAGCGCCTTGGCGTACCGGATCGCGGTGTCGAGGTCGAAGCGGCCATTGGCGTCCACCGCCAGCTTCTGGCCGTCCTGCAGCACCGAAAGGATGGCGTCGATGCGGCGCAGGTCCTCGTCCAGCGAGGCGCCGCCGATCTTCTTCTTGACCACCGTGTAGCCGCGGTCGATGTAGCTGCGCATCTCGTCCTTCAGCGCTTCATGATCCTGGCCCGGATGGTAGTAGCCGCCGGCCGCGTAGACGAACACCTTGCGGTCCGGCCGGCCGTTGCCGTAGCGGTCCGCCAGCAGCTGGAACAGCGGCACGCCTGCGATCTTGGCGACGGCGTCCCACACCGCCATGTCGATGGTGCCGACCGCCACCGAGCGCTCGCCGTGGCCGCCCGGCTTCTCGTTGGTCATCATCGCCGCCCAGATCTTGTGCGGGTCGAGGTTGTCGCCTTTTTCGTCCAGCAGAGAATCCGGGGCCGCTTCCATCACGCGCGGGATGAAGCGCTCGCGCATCAGCGTGCCCTGGCCGTAGCGGCCGTTCGAATTGAAGCCGTAGCCGACCACCGGCTTGCCGTCGCGGATCACGTCGGTGATCACGGCCACCAGGCTCAGCGTCATCTTGCTGAAGTCGATGTAGGCGTTACGGATGGAAGAGCTGATGGGGAGGGTCTGTTCGCGGATCTCGACGATTTTCATGATGGCTTGCCTGCTGGGTGATGGAGACCACAGCTTAGCCCTTGTCGCGGCGTCTATAATTGCCCGGCACTGAAATGATTATTAACCTGGAGTGAATACCGGATGAGGCCTGACCACAGCGCCGACATGGAATTCTTCGTGCTGGTGGCGCGCCACGGCAGCCTGGCCGCGGCCGCGCGCGCCCTCGACCTGACGCCGCCCGCCGCCACCAAGCGCCTGGCCCAGCTCGAGGCGCGCCTGGGCGTGCGGCTGGTGAACCGCACCACGCGCAGCATCAGCCTGACTGCCGAAGGCGAGACCTATCTGGCGCACGCCGCGCGCATCCTGGCCAGCATCCAGGAGATGGAGGACGCGGTGTCGAGCGGCCGCGCGGCGCCCAAGGGCCTGCTGCGCGTGAACGCCACGCTGGGCTTCGGCCGCACCACGATCGCACCGATCGTCTCCGCGTTCGCGAAGCGCTATCCGCAGGTCGAGGTGCAGATGGAAGTGACGGACCGCCCGGTCGACCTGGTGGACGGCGGCATCGACCTGGCGATCCGCTTCGGCGCGCTCCCGGACAAGCGCCTGAACGCGCGCCGCGTGATGAGCAACCGGCGCTTCCTGTGCGCCTCGCCTTTGTACCTGCGCCAGCACGGCACACCTGAAACGCTGGCCGACCTGGCGCAGCACCGCTGCATCGTGCACCGCCAGAACGACGAGGCGCACGGCGTCTGGCGCTTTTATACAGGCGAAGGCGAGGAGCAGGGCGAGGCGGTGAAGGTGCGGGGCGCGCTGTCCAGCAACGACGGCGACATCGTACTGGGCTGGGCGCTGGACGGCCACGGCATCCTGGTGCGCTCGGAGTGGGACCTGGCGAAGTATGTGGACAGCGGGCGTTTGAAGATCGTGCTGCCGCAGTACCGGCTGCCCTCGGCGGACCTGTTCGTGGTTTACCTGAACCGGCGCAACCAGGCGGCGCGGGTGCGGGCCTTCATCGACTTCCTGGCCGAGCATTTCAGGCAGCCGTCGGACGCAGTCTAGCTCTCCATCGAGATCTCGAGGATCTTGCCTTTCTGGTCGAAGTGGACGCTGATGACGTAGTCGGTGACCTTGCCGGGCAGGGTGAAGTCGAGGTATTCGAGCGCGTCTTCCTCGCCCCAGTGCTCGTCCAGTTCGAGGATGTCGAGCACGGCGGCGGGATCGGGCCGGGCGGTCTCCATCTGCTCCTGCCAGTACTCGGGCGGGAGTTCTTCGAGGTGAAAGGCGACGAACATGGCGGCGCCGGATTCCTCGTCCTCCATGTCGAAACCGTTCTTGATGGCGGCGCGGGCGGCTTGTTCGCGGCGGGCCAGTTCGGCGGCTTTGTCGGTCATCGGCGTGCTCCTTCAAGAAGTCTGGTTGTAGGGCCGTGCCTGTACTTCATCCGAAATCTTTTGCAGGCGCGGCCCGAATTTTGCCATTGTATCGGGCAGCGGCATGAAGCGATAGCTCACCGCCGGCGCGCCGAATTCCGCTTCCAGCGCGGCCCATTCGCGTGGCGGCATGGCCAGGAAGGCGAGGTCGCTGGCATGCCAGGAATCGACGCAGAAGCGGACTTCGGTGACGCTCCCGACGAGGCGGTTCAGGGTCAGCACCACGACAGTCTCGTCGTCGCGGTCGTGCTTCACCGGCGCTTCGAGCTTGCTGCCGTCATAGGCCAGGAAGAAGTGCTCCTTCTTGCCCTCGACGGTGGCGTGCACGGTTTCGATGTCGTGCTTGCCCGCGAAGAGTTCATTCCAGCGCTCGACGGCTTCGCCATCCCCGGTCCACAGGAAGGCGCCCTCATGCTCGTCCTTCTGCATGACCTGCGCCCAGGAATCCTGCTGCCGCGGCAGGGCCAGCATCATGCGGGCAATGCGGTAGGCGTCGGGCCGCGCATGCGTTGCGGCGCTGCGTGCGCCCCTGACGAAGAGGGTACTCAGAAAGAGGAAAAGGCGTCGTTTCATGGTTGTTCCACCTGTGATCGAAGAGCCGGGCCTCGTCATTGTCGTAATAATTTCCCCATGGAAACTCACACATCGTCACACTGTTGCGAGAAATGCATATCTGTGGTCTCTTGGCATACCATCAATAAAACACGAGACCCCAAGTGACCCAAGCCCGCCGTATGACTGCCGCCATCGCGTTGCTGGCAGCTTCCTTTGCCGCCATCGCCGCTCCCATCCCTGACCGCACCGCCGAAACCCTGCAAAAGCTCGCCGACGCCGCCGGGCCGCCGGGCTTCGAAGAACCGGTACGCGCCGTGCTGGTCGGGATGATGAAACCGCTGGCCAGCTCGCTCACCTACGACGGCATGGGTTCGATCATCGCCACCCAGGGTGCAAGCGGGCCGAAGATCATGGTCGACGCCCACATGGACGAACTGGGCGGCATGGTCCGCCGCATCACGCCTAACGGCCTGCTGACCATGCAGATGCTGGGCGGCTGGCTCGACCAGGCGCTGCCCGATCAGCGCTGGGTCATCATCGGCAGCAAGGGCCCGGTGAAGGCGGTGACGGGCATCCGCGACATCCACGCGGTGCCGGCGGACGAGCGCACCAAGGTCTATCCTCGCGACTCGCTGTTCCTCGACGTCGGCGCGGCCAATGAAGCCGAGGTGCGTGCGATGGGCATCTCGCCGGGCGATCCGATCGTGCCGGATGCGCCTTTCGAAATCCTGAACGGTACGCAGAATTATCTTGGCAAGGGCTGGGATGATCGCGTTGGATGTGCGGTGATCGTCGAAGCGATGCGCCGCTTGGCGAACGAGCCGCATCCGAACCAGATTGTGTGGGTGATCACGACCCAGGAGGAGATTGGCCTGCGTGGGGCGCATACGGCGGCAGAGGTGGTTCGGCCCGACCTAGGCATCGCTCTCGAAGGCGGGATTACGGGGGACGTGTTCCCGGGTCGGCCGGAAGAAACGCAGGTGAAGCTGGGGGCGGGGCCGGGGATCTTCCTGTATGACTCGTCGGCGCTGCCGAATCGGAAGCTGACTGCTTTCGTGAAGCAGACTGCTGCTGATCGCAAGCTGCCGCTGCAGTTCGATCTGGTGCAGGGGTATGGGGATGATTCGGCCGAGATCCAGAAGAGCAATGGCGGCGTGCCGACCGTGAATCTTGTGGTGCCGGTGCGTTATACGCATGCGCATAATGGGATTTTGAACCGGCGGGATTTTGATCAGACCGTTGATCTTGTCGTGTCGATGCTGAAGAAGCTGGATGCGGGGGAGGTGCGGCGGGTTCGGGATTTTGCGCCGGAGGGGCGGTACCATCATTGAGGAGGTGGGGGCCGTCGACAGATGCACGTCGACGGCCAGTTTGGCGATTTAATTGTTGCCAGATTTTCACTCACGTTTGCCACAAACGCTAGCGCCGGACAGCAGTTGATTCCGGGGCAAGTCGATGTTGTCGCCGCCATATTTCTCAATACATTCGCCTTGCCATTGCTCCCAACGGAACCTTAATCCATCTTGCGTGAAAACGAAGAAAAGCTTCAAGTTTGGTTCAGATGAGGGTTCAGACTCCGCTGCCTGCTCGGATTGAAGTAATTTGGCAATCACATCGTTTGGAATGAGATTTCGCATCCCAACCTTTGCATGTTTACGTTGAACCTTAACGCGAACTTGGTCGGCATAATTCTGAAGGTTTTTTAGGTCACGGTCATTACTCGATTCCTTGGGAAACGCCGAAGGCCATTCTTTCCACTCAAAATCGATTGAGTCAGGGACCGCCCAGGCACCTTGAATATAAATATTAGAAACAAAGCGGCCAGGTAAATCGCCTTGCTGTACGAAGGTCCCTGCGCGCGGGAATGACACATCTGACGAGGGAACGATACGCAAGATTGAGATTCTTTTCTCAGGCATCGTATTTGCGAAAGAGACAGCTGCACTTGGTCCAACTGTACAATGCCGACCCTCTGTCGAATTCATAGTGATACCAGCGCAGGAACGGTCGCGCCACCATGGGGCGGTAGTGGAAATGTTATTGTTGTGCTGGGCGTAGAGCGCTTCGCACATATGGGCCGCCTCCTCAGGATCGTTCCAACTGTTTTTCAAATACTCATGTAGTGCCAGCCGATAGATATTCTCATACTCTTGAGTCTTGCGCGCAGTGTTAATCGTTTCAATTTTGTTGGATTGAATTATTTGCGACCACTCATTATTTAACATCGGACCTAGTCGAGATTCAATTTTTCCACAAGTCGCACGAAGCCCATCGTGCATTGCCAGTTGGGCTGCTAGGCTATATTCCCACACTGCATGAGCAGGTGATGGGTGAAGCGCTACGCAAAGAAGTGTGCCAGCGGTGAGCCGTAAACTATCCATATTTTAAAATCCTTTTGTTGGAAAAGGAATGCTAGAAAAATATTCTCAACTCATGCTTAGCGGCCAGCCAACCTCGTTGTACTTAATCTGCGTCATGGTGTAATTTCATCGCCTCCTTCGCGTACATTAATCAAGCTTCCATCCGGCTGGCTACGTTTCAGCCGCCAATGCATTTTTATACCGCTTTCTGTCCAGATGAAGTGGAGATAGATAACACTGCTAGCGGTTTTATGAGGCTGCGCGTTACGAGCTGCGAAGGCGATTTCGTCCTGGACCTCTTGGGGGATGCGATTTCGGATTAAGATGCGTTCGGTTTTACGTGGCAGATCGCTATAGAAGGCAACAGAGCGCCAATGAAACTCTGTGGTGGTCTCTCCTGACTTTGGCGAAATTCCGGCAGTGGGTAATAACGCCCATTTGAAATCAACCCATTCAGGCAGTTTCGACTCATTTTCAAACGCCATCAATTTTTCTCCACTAGAGACTGGTTTATTCGTGTAGGCGAAACTAGGGGAGCCTGAAAATACTGAACCACTTGCCGACGCAGGATAACGTATGGGTCGGCCATCAGCGCCTGGACCACCGGGATCAACCACGAACTTGTCATTATTTATTGCGTTCGAATATGTCGCAACGATTGTCGTGCCGGCGGGAATGAGTTCATCTCCACCCTGGTGAGAATAATATTGAGTGCCCAATCTATGCCAAATTTCCCAGCGCATTTTTATTTCATCGTCGGTCCAAACAAAGTAAATATGAATGCTTGCTATGTCGAGTTGGCCTTTCGGAGTTTGGCGGTTGGCCACAATGACGGTGTTGACGAATTCTGCAGGGATGCGATTCCTAATAAATACACGTTGCTCTTTAATTGGGCGGGAGTAAAAATCGTTCATAATCTCCGCTTCCCAATTCTTGTGGGCTTGCGAAAATGGATCCAAAGGTGTTGGGTCAGGCGGACTTCTTGGTGATTCGCGTCATTTAAAATCAATGTAATCTGGGAGATTCCGTCCATCAGGTGAAGCACCCATTGTCGCTCCACCAATAAGTGGTTTGTCGTTAGGCTTGTTTCCTCCGCTGAGACTGCCAGCATTGGGGAAAGTAGATCCGTTTGGCAGACGTGCACCGCTAATGTTGATGTCCATTTCCTTGATGGCGTTCGTATAGGTGACTGTCATGCCAGGACCTGGCGAATGTGTTGCAGCGAGAAGACTTGTTAAAAATCCAACCAGAACTATTACAGTGAGTAAGAAGCGGCGGTTGTTCATTCTGTTCCCTAATTGCAAAGTGGAGTTTTAGAGAGATCAGCGTAACCGGTACTCACACCTTGAGTTGCGAGCCATGCGTTATATCGTGCCATGTCGACTTGGCCAACGGCGACATTACTGCTATTGCCGCAAGCAGTTTGGCCTTCCCCCATCGTCACGGACACTTCCGTTAGGCGCATTTTAGATTTTCAAACTGTATCGGGCTAATGTAGCCGATAGTGGAATGACGCCGGCGTGGATTGTAAAACCTTTCGATGTAGTCAAACACATCTGCCCGCAAGTCATCCCTGGTCCGGTAGTGCTTTTT
>CAJYXO010000095.1 GCA_913778765.1 uncultured Massilia sp.
GCAGCGTGAGGTCGCGTAATGCCGCGTCGAAGTCCACTTCCTTGCGCCGGCGCGTCTGCCCGTAGAACAGCGCACCGGCCGGCACCGCGCGTCCCAGCATGTGCTCCAGGCACAGCGCCTGCGCGCACAGTTGCACTTCGTCGGCGCGATGCGCCTTGGGGCGCCCGCGCTTGTACTCGACGGGAAAGGCGACGTCGGCGTCGCCGTTGGGGTGGAACTCCACCACGTCGGCCTTGCCGGTGATGCCCAGTTCCAGCGCCAGCAGCGGCATCGCGGTCACGGTGCGCACGCCGCGCCGGCGTTCGGCCTGCGGCGCATCGGCGCGCTGGTGCAGCAGGCGTCCCTCGGCCGTCTGCCGGTTCTCAGCCCATTGCTGCTCTACATGGATGAGCGCGCATTGCCGCGGGCAGTACAGGTAGTGCTGCAGGGCAGAGAGCGGGATCAGGTCGGCATCGTCCATGTCCCGCTCCCGTGTGCCTCAGAACAGATCCGTCACGCTGACGCCGGCCGGCAGGTCGCGGTCGATCGTGACCCGGTAGTCGGCGAAACTGCGTGCCGGGCCGGCGTCGCTGTCGGCGACGCGTTCGACCTTCACCTTGTCGAACAGCACGTGCGCCGGGGCGTTGCCCATCGGGTGCTCGTGCTTGAACACGATCAGCTTGCGCGCCGACATCTCGCCGCGCGCGGCGGAGCGGTCGTGCTCGAACAGGTTGGTCAGGGCCCGCCACAGCAGTTGCAGGTCGTCCTCGGAGAAGCCGGTACGCTCGGCCAGCTTGGCGGAGACGAAGCCATGTGCGCGGTACAGCCCATAGGGCAGGATGTGCTTGCGGCCCATGGTGCGTTCCTTTTCCAGGTCCTTCTCGTTGGTCACCGCCACGCGGGTGATCGACACTTCCAGCGGCAGCACCGGTTCCACCGAGCTGGCGAAGGCCAGTTGCACTGGGCCGCGGACCTGCCCGGAATTGACTTCGGTGGTCATCACCGCGCCGAAGGTGCGCACGTCGAAGAAGTTCTTGCACATCCAGGCCGTCAGTTCGCGCGCCTTGGCTTCGTCCTTGGGCAGCTTCTTGGCTTCCGGTTCGATCTTCAGTGCGGCGTAGGCTTGCTTGTGCTGATTGTTCAGCACCGACTTCTCCTGCATGTAGATCGCATGGCCGGGCTGACCTTCCTGCTCAAGCGCGACGTAGTTGCGGATCTTGCGCTTGAGGGCCACGTCGGTGACCAGGCCGCGGTTGGTTTCCGGATCCAGGCGCGGCAGGTTGCCGGCGTCGGGGTCGCCGTTGGGGTTGCCGTTGGTGACGTCGAACAGGTAGACGAATTCGTAGCGATTGGCGATGGCGCTCATGCGGTCTCTCCTTCGGAAGCGGTGTCGGGGGCGTCCTGGCCGTCGTTGCGGGCGAAGCGCGCCTGGGTCTGGTGGTAGTAGCCGATCGCGAAGCGGCCTTGTTCCTGGATCGGCAGGCTGCGCGGGAAGCTGGGCGGCAGCGCATCGACGATCTGGCCGATCTCCTTTTCCAGATTCACGGCCAGGCCGGTCTTTTCCTTGCGCAGCTTGCCGAAGTGGTTCTGCGCGCTGCGCAGCAGCACCGGGAAGATGCTCGCCGGTGTGGCCGATGCGGCGCCGTAGTAGCGATCGCGGATGGTGGCGTTGATGCGGTCGCCCAGCGCGGCGCGCTGCAGGTTCTCCAGCGACGCGAACAGCCGCCCCAGCAGGTAGCCGGGGTCGGTATTGCCTGTGTCGAGACTCATGGGTGGTTCCTTGTGGTCGGTGGACAGTCCTTGTTGCCTGCTCAGGCGCGCCTCGCGTGCCAGGACCGCCCGGCACAGCGCGATGCGCAATGGAGAGAGTTGCCCGTCGGCGCGGAAGCGCATCACGATGCTGCCGAGCAGGCTCTGCGGATAGCGGGTGCCGGCGAGGATCGCCCTGGTCAGCTCACCTGCCAGCAGGGGCGACACGTCTTCGGCTTTGGGTTTGCCGTGCTCGCCGTAGATCGGCGCGGTCTGCAGGGCGAGGTAAGCGGGTGTGGGCGCGCGCTTCCAGGCAGGCGGCAGCAAGCTCAGGTCGTCGTAGTGGTCGGCCAGGCGTTTGGCGAATCCGGCCAGCGTCTGCGTCTCCCAAAAACGGATCGACAGGCGCGAAGCGTTCGGTGCCAGGCCAAGGACAAAGATGCGGGCGTCGTCGTCCAGTCCGTCTTCCAGATCGCGCAACGGCCGCGCCTGCCGGACCTGCTTCATGACCAGTTCCAGGCGCCGGGTCGCCCGACCGTCGGCGATGCTGGGGTCTTCGGTGTCGTCGCCACGCATCAGGGCGGCGACCACGTCCTCGGCGTTCTGCGCCTGTGTCGTGGTCCTGGCCTGGGCCCAGAACACCACGGTGGTATCGCCGATCTGCACCCGCTGACGGTTGTGCGGGTCGCGGCGCAGCAGGTGGTTGAGCGCGGTGGTGTAGGCGAACGCCGCCTGTTCGGAGATCGGTGCGTTTTCGCCCTGCTGTTTGCCGTAGGAGGTGAAGGCATCGAGGTTGAAGGAGACGATGGAGGCGCCGGAACTCTGCGCGCCGTTCACCCCCTTGATCGCCGGATGCAGCCGCGCCAGCGGTGCTTGCGTGCCGCTGACCAGGCATAGGCCGCGGATACCATCGCCCACCTGGCCTTGTTGCCGGTCCCAGGCCGTACGAGCGGCCGCACGTTCGTGCAGATAGCCGGGGTCGCCCTCCAGCCTGAAGGCCAGGTTGGTATCCAGCAGCGCTTCGCCATGCGGGGCGAACGCAGGATGATCGGTGTATTGCTCGGGCGACCATGTGGCCAGGAACGCCAGCAGCGCCTGCAGTCCGGCGTCGTCGCTGTCGGCCAGGGCCGGCTGGTGCAGCGCCTTGAACGCGGCATGCTCCTGCGCGCTGCGCTTGCTGCTGGCGCTGACGCCAAGGACGTAGCTGGTCTTGTCCCACAGGAAGTTGGACTTGATGCCCGCGGTGCGTTTTTCCGGCTGGGGGACGCGCATGGCCTTGGCGAGGCGCTTCTTGCCCTCGTTGCGGTGCTCGTCCTGGACCGAAACGACGCTGCCGTCGGTGGCCAGTACCACGGTGTAGCCGATGTTCTGCTGGCTGTAGCCGGGTGCGGCGATGCCGGAATCGGGATCGTCCAGAAGCCGTTGGTAGTAGTCGGCGAGGGCGGACAGGATCATGCGCGTACTCCGCCGTCCTGCGGTGGCG
>CAJYXO010000096.1 GCA_913778765.1 uncultured Massilia sp.
CGCCGTGCAGGGCGCCAGCCGCCAGCGCAAGCGCGAAGCGCCGAAGGGTCGCCGCGTCGATCCGCAGGCGCTGCGCGAGGTGCAGGACTTGCTGGCCGACGGCCCGCGCCGCCGCGACCTGCTGATCGAATGCCTGCACAAGATCCAGGACGCGTTCGGCGCCCTGTCCGCCGCCCACCTGGCGGCGCTGGCCCAGGAGCTGAGGCTGGCGCAGTCCGAGGTCTACGAGGTGGCCAGCTTCTACCACCACTTCGACGTCCTGCGCGACGGCGAAGCCGCGCCCGCGAGCCTGACCGTGCGCGTGTGCGCCGGCCTGTCCTGCGAGATGGCGGGCGCGCAATCGCTGCTGGACAGGCTGCCGGCTATCCTCGGGCAAGGAAGGGGTACCGAGGTGCGCGTGCTGGCCGCGCCCTGCGTCGGCCGCTGCGAGCAGGCGCCGGCGGTGCTGGTCGGGCAGAACCCCGTGCGGAACGCGACCACGGACGCCGTGTGGGACAAGGTCAGGCTCGGCGCGGTGGCCGAGGTCCACAGCGGCCACGACGACCTCGCCGCCTACCGCGGCAAGGGCGGCTACGCGCTGCTGCGCGACTGCGTCGAAGGCCGCCGCGATGTCGAGAGCGTGATCGCGGCGATGGAAGCCTCCGGCCTGCGCGGCCTGGGCGGCGCCGGCTTCCCGGCCGGACGCAAGTGGCGCATCGTGCGGCTTGAACCCGGCCCGCGCCTCATGGCCATCAACATCGACGAGGGCGAGCCCGGCACCTTCAAGGACCGCGTCTACCTCGAACGCGACCCGCACCGCTTCCTGGAAGGCGCCCTGATCGCCGCCTGGGCGGTGGGCATCGAGACCATCTATATCTACCTGCGCGACGAGTACCATGGCTTGCGCAGGATGCTGGAAGCCGAGCTGGCCGCGCTGCGCGCCGAGCCCTTCATGGCCGCGATGCCGGAGATCGTCCTGCGCCGCGGCGCCGGCGCCTACATCTGCGGCGAAGAGTCGGCCATGATCGAGTCGATCGAAGGCAAGCGCGGCATGCCGCGCCTGCGTCCGCCCTACGTGGCGCAGATCGGCCTGTTCGGCCGCCCGACCCTGGAACACAACTTCGAGACCCTGCACTGGGTGCGCGACATCGTCGAGCAGGGCCCGGAACACTTCGCCAGCCACGGCCGCCATGGGCGCAAGGGCCTGCGTTCGTTCTCGGTCTCGGGACGCGTGCGCGACCCCGGCGTCAAGCTGGCCCCGGCCGGCATCACCATCGTCGAACTGATCGAGGAATACTGCGGCGGCATGCAGGACGGCCACCAGTTCTATGCCTACCTGCCGGGCGGCGCATCGGGCGGCATTTTACCGGCCGCGATGGGCGATATTCCGCTCGACTTCGACACCCTGCAGCCCTACGGCTGCTTCATCGGTTCGGCGGCCGTGGTGGTGCTGTCGGACCGGGACACGGCCAAGGCCGCGGCCCTGAACACGCTGCGCTTCTTCAAGGACGAATCCTGCGGCCAGTGCACGCCCTGCCGCGCCGGCACCGCCAAGGCCGTGGCCCTGATGGAGCAGCCGGACTGGGACGTCGAACTGCTGGGCGAGCTGTCCCAGGTGATGCGCGACGCGTCGATCTGCGGCCTCGGACAGGCCGCGCCGAATCCCTTCGACTGCGTCATCAAGTACTTCCCGCATGAACTCAATCTGAACGAGGCAGCACAATGAACGCCGCCCTGGAAACCGTCAGTTTCACGATCAACGGCAGGGAAGTGCAGGCCCTGCGCCACGAAACCCTGATCGAAGTCGCCGACCGCGAAGGCATCGCCATCCCGCGCCTGTGCTACGCCGAAGGCATGGAAGCGGTCGGCAACTGCCGCTCCTGCATGGTCGAGATCGACGGCGAGCGCGTGCTGGCGCCGTCCTGCTGCCGCCACCCGAGTCAAGGCATGAAGGTCACCACCGACAGCGAGCGCGCCGTCAAGGCGCAGAAGATGGTGCTGGAGCTGCTGGCCTCGGACATGCCCGAGAAGGACTACACGCGCCACAACGAAGTCGACGAGTGGATGGCGAAGCTGGGCGTCGGCAAGCCGCGCTTCCCGGCCACGCGCGCCGAACCGCAGCGCGACGCCAGCCACGCCGCCATGACCGTCAACCTGGATGCCTGCATCCAGTGCACGCGCTGCGTGCGCGCCTGCCGCGACGAACAGGTCAACGACGTGATCGGCCTGGCCTTCCGCGGCCAGGATGCGAAGATCGTGTTCGACCAGGACGATCCGATGGGCGCCTCCACCTGCGTGGCCTGCGGCGAATGCGTGCAGGCCTGCCCGACCGGCGCCCTGATGCCCGCGCGCGACGCGGCCCTGAGCGTGCCGGACAGGCAGGTCGATTCGGTCTGCCCGTACTGCGGCGTCGGCTGCCAGCTCACCTACAACGTCAAGGACAACAAGATCCTGTACGTGGAAGGCCGCGACGGCCCCGCGAATCACGGCCGCCTGTGCGTGAAGGGCCGCTACGGCTTCGACTACGCCCACCATCCGCACCGCCTCACGAAGCCGCTGATCCGCCGCGCAGGCGTGCCGAAAACCGGCGACTTCACCATGGACCCATCGACCGTGATGGAGGTGTTCCGCGAAGCGAGCTGGGAAGAGGCGCTCGACCTGGCCGGCGGCGCCCTGGCGCGCATCCGCGACACGCACGGCAAGCGCGCGCTGGCCGGCTTCGGCTCGGCCAAGGGCAGCAACGAGGAAGCCTACCTGTTCCAGAAACTGGTGCGCACCGGCTTCGGCAGCAACAACGTCGACCACTGCACCCGCCTGTGCCACGCTTCGTCGGTGGCGGCGCTGCTGGAAGGGATCGGCTCGGGCGCGGTCTCGAACCCGGTGATGGACGTGACCCGCGCCGAAGTCGTGGTCGTGATCGGCGCGAACCCGACCGTGAACCACCCGGTGGCCGCCACCTGGATGAAGAACGCCGCCCGTACCGGCGCCAAGCTGATCGTCATGGACCCGCGCCGCTCGGAACTGGCGCGCCACGCCCACCGCTACCTGCAGTTCAAGCCGGACACCGACGTCGCGCTGCTGAACGCGATGATGCACGTGATCGTCAGCGAAGGCCTGGTCGACCGGGACTTCATCGCCAGCCGCACCATCGGCTACGAGGAACTGGCGAAGAACGTCGAAGGCTACAGCCCGGAGCAGATGGCGCCGATCTGCGGCATCGACGCCGACACCATCCGCTACGTGGCGCGCCTGTACGCGACCTCGAAAGGCTCGATGATCCTGTGGGGCATGGGCATCTCGCAGCACGTGCACGGCACCGACAACGCGCGCTGCCTGATCGCGCTGGCCCTGATGACCGGCCAGATCGGCCGTCCCGGCACCGGCCTGCATCCGCTGCGCGGCCAGAACAACGTGCAGGGCGCCTCCGACGCCGGCCTGATCCCGATGATGTACCCGGACTACCAGCGTGTCGACAATCCGCAGGCGAAGGCCCGCTTCGAGCAGGCCTGGAATACGCAGTTGGACGACAAGCCCGGCCTGACCGTGGTCGAGATCATGGACGAGATCCTGGCCGGTTCTATCCGCGGCATGTACATCATGGGCGAGAACCCGGCCATGTCGGACCCGGACGCGAACCATGCGCGCGAAGCGCTGGCCGCGCTGGATTGCCTGGTGGTGCAGGACATCTTCCTGACCGAGACCGCCTACCTGGCCGACGTGATCCTGCCGGCATCCGCCTTCGCCGAAAAGACCGGCAGCTTCACCAACACCGACCGCCTGGTGCAGCTGGGCCGCCAGGCGATTACGCCGCCGGGCGAAGCGAAACAGGACCTGTGGATCATCCAGCAGATGGGCCAGCGGCTCGGCCTGCCGTGGCACTACGGACACGTGTCCGAAGTCTTCGACGAGATGCGCCGGCTGATGCCGAGCATCGCCGGCATCACCTGGGAGCGGCTGGAGCGCGAGGGCGCCGTCACCTACCCGTGCACGCTGGAAGGCGATCCGGGCCAGCCGGTGGTCTTCACCGACCATTTCCCGCGCGGGACCGGGGCCGAGCAGGGCAGGGCGCGCTTCGTCCCGGCCGACATCATCCCGGCCAACGAGCGCCCGGACGCCGAGTACCCGATGGTATTGATTACCGGCCGCCAGCTCGAGCACTGGCACACCGGCAGCATGACCCGGCGCGCCGGCGTGCTGGATGCGATCGAACCGGATCCGGTGGCGCTGGTGCACCCGCTCGACCTCGAAGCGATGCGGGCCCGGCCGGGCGACGTCATCACGATCGCCTCGCGCCGCGGCCAGGTGACGCTGTATGCGCGCGCCGACGACAGCTCGCCGCGCGGCGCCATCTTCGTCCCGTTCTGCTACTACGAGGCGGCCATCAACCGCCTTACCAACGCGGCGCTCGACCCCTTCGGCAAGATTCCGGAGTTCAAGTACTGCGCGATCCAGGTGCGCCTGGGCGGCGAGGTCGCGCCGCAGGGCACGTATGGTGGCGGCCAGATTCTGGCAGCCGTGGCAGAATAGCAAGATGAACGAATCCGGCTATCGACCTGAACTGTCCCACGCCAGCGCCAGCCTCACCCATGAAGTGACGGCCATCGACGAGCGCGGGCGCGCATCCAAGCTGCACATCCCGGCCGAGCGCCCGCTGACCGTCTACGTCGACAAGCGCGAACTGGTGACCCTGATGACCCTGGGCGGCGCGCCGGAAATGCTGACCCTGGGCTACCTGCGCAACCAGCGCCTGGTGCGCGCGCTGGACGACGTGGTCTCGATCCAGGTCGACTGGTCGGTGGACGCGGTGGCGGTGGTGACCCGCAAGGGCATCGCCGGCATCGAGGAGCGCACCGCCAAGAAGGTCGTCACCACCGGCTGCGGCCAGGGCTCGGTGTTCGGCGGCCTGATGGACGAGGTCGACCGCATCCACCTGCCGCCCGACGCGCGGCTGACGCAATCGACCGTCTACCGCATCGTCGACACCATCCGCACCCAGCAGTCGGTGTACAAGCAGGCCGGCTCGGTGCACGGCTGCGCGCTGTTCTCGAACACGGGTGAGCTGCTGTACTTCGTCGAAGACGTGGGCCGCCACAACGCGGTCGACGCGATCGCCGGGCTGATGTGGCTGGACGGCGTCGCCGGCGCGGACAAGGTCTTCTACACCACCGGGCGCCTGACGTCCGAGATGGTCATCAAGGGCGCCCAGATGGGCATTCCCTTCCTGCTATCGCGTTCCGGCACCACCCAGATGGGCCACATGGTGGCCGAGCGGGTCGGCATGTCGCTGCTGGCGCGCTGCAGCGGCCGGCATTTCCTGCTGCTGTCGGGGGCCGAGCGGCTGGTGTTCGAGCCGGATTTCCTGGATGCGCTGGAAGCGGAGCGGCAGCGGCATTATGCGTGATCGGCACGTCATCCCCGCGGCACTTGACGCCGTCATCCCCGCGAAGGCGGGGATCCAAGTTCTGCATGCGCCAACGAAGCGCGAACAAACTTGGATTCCCGCCTGCGCGGGAATGACGGCAAGTAGCGCGGGAATGACGGGCGCTAGCGCCGCGGGAATGACGATACCTCATGCTTGACGCCATCCAGCGCGCCTTCCTGTTGCTGTTCACCGGCGATCCCGACCTGTGGCGCATCATCTGGGTGTCGCTCAAGACCAGCGTGCTCGGCCTGCTGCTGGCCACCCCGCCGGCGGTGCTGCTGGGCTACCTGGTCGCCATGCACCGCTTCCGCGGGCGCCGCATCGCGATCTGGCTGGCGCAGGCGGCGCTGTCGCTGCCGACCGTGCTGATCGGCCTGCTGCTCTACCTGCTGCTGTCGCGCCACGGGCCGATGGGCGGCCTGCAATGGCTGTTCTCGCAGCCGGGCATCGTCGCCGGCCAGTTCGTGGTGGCGCTGCCGGTGCTGCTGGCGTTCACGCTGGCGGCGGTGCAGGCGGTCGATCCGCGCTATGCCGAGACCGCGCTCGCGCACGGCGCCTCGCGCGTGCAGGTGATGCTGCGCATCCTGCACGAGGCCCGCTTCGGCGTGATGGCGGCGGTGCTGTCCGGCTTCGGCCGCGTGATCTCGGAAGTCGGCTGCGCGCTGATGGTGGGCGGGAACATCGAGGGCGAGACCCGCACCATCACCACCGCCATCGCACTCGAGACCAGCAAGGGCGACTTCGCCCAGGGCATCGCGCTCGGCATCGTGCTGGTGTCGATCGCGCTGCTGATGAACGGCGTGCTGATGCTGCTGCAGGGCGACGCCCATGCGGCCAGGGGCCGCGCATGATCCAGAGTATCTCGGTCCAGAGCCTGCTCGGCGCCACCCATGCGCGCACCGGCGACGAACGCCGCAAGTCGCTGCTGGGCGTGAAGGGCCTGCGCAAGCGCCACGGCGAGCGCCTGCTGTTCGACATCGGCTGCATGGAGATCGCCACCCACAGCGCCTACGTCCTGACCGGCATGAACGGCGCCGGCAAGAGCACGCTGCTGCGCATCCTCGGCGGCCTGGAACGCGCCGAGATCGACAGCCTGCGCTTCGAAGGCATGGAAGAGCGCCCCTATCCCTATCCGCGCCGGCTGCGCGAGGCGATCGTCTACGTGCACCAGCATCCGGTGATGTTCTCGACCAGCATCGCGCACAACATCGGCTACGGCCTGCGGGTGCGCGGCGTGCCGAAGCTGGATGCGGCGCGCAAGGTCGAGGAGGCGATGGCCTGGGCCGGCGTCGCCCATCTGCAGGATACCGATCCGGCCCAGCTGTCGGGCGGCGAACGGCAGCGCGTGGCGCTGGCGCGCGCCAAGGTGCTGTGCCCCAAGCTGCTGCTGCTCGACGAGCCGACCGCCAACCTGGACGGCCAGGCGCGCGAACAGGTGATCGAACTGATTCCCACCATGGTCGAAGCAGGAGGCAGCGTGGTCGTGGCCTGTCACGACCGCGACCTGATCGGCATGCCCGGCGTGCAGCGCCTCAAGCTGCGCGATGGGCAACTCGAAGTCCGTCATCCATAACAAGGAGAAGAATTCATGCAACGTCGTTTGTTCAGCATTGCCCTGGTGCTTGGCGCCACCCTCGGCATGGCCTATGCGCCGGCCCAGGCGCAGGATGCCAAGGTGCTGCGCCTGTCCACCACCACCAGCACCGAGAATTCGGGCCTGCTGGCCTACCTGCTGCCCAGCTTCGAGCAGAAATACGGCATCAAGGTCAACGTGATCTCGGTCGGCACCGGCAAGGCCCTGGAGCTGGGCAAGAACGGCGACGTCGACGTGACCCTGGTGCACGCGCGCCAGCTCGAGGACAAGTTCGTGCTTGAAGGCTGGGGCATCGACCGCCGCGACGTGATGTACAACGACTTCATCGTGGTCGGCCCGACCGCCGACCCGGCCGGCCTGAAGGGCAGCCATGACGTGCTGGCGGCATTCAAGAAGATCGCCTCATCCAACGTCAAGTTCATCTCGCGCGGCGACAATTCCGGCACCGACGTGATGGAGAAGGCCTACTGGAAGGAAGTCGGCGCGAAGCCGGCGGGCGGCAACTACGTGTCGGCCGGCCTGGGCATGGGCGAGGTGCTGAACATGGCGGCGGAGATGAACGCCTATACCCTGACCGACCGCGCCACCTACGGCGCCTACAAGGCCAAGACCGGCCTGGCGATCGCGGTGGAAGGCGACAAGCGGATGTTCAATCCCTACGGGATCATTGCCGTGAACCCGGCAAAGCACAAGGGCATCAATTACAAGGGCGCGACCCAGCTGATCCAGTGGATGACCTCGCCGGAAGGGCAGGCGAAGATTGCGGCTTTCAAGCCGGCTGGGGAGCAGCTTTTCTTCCCGTCGGCTGCAAAATAAGCTGACGCAAAAACAAGGGGCCGCATCAGCGGCCCTCATCATATCCAGCGACGGAAACGGATCACGCCAGCGCGTGCATCACATCCTGTACCGGAATCGCCTTGACCCAGTCGCGCCGCTGGTGCGCCGTGATGACGGTGCTGTTGGCCTTGTCGACCGGCGCCCATTCCGGGGTCTTCTGGCGCATCAGCGCCACCACCGGCACGCCGACGGCGTTCGCCAGGTGCATCACGGCGGTTTCCACCGAGACGATCAGGTCGCACTGGGCCAGCATGGCCGGCAATTGGAAGAAATTCTCGTTGGCGCTGAACAGCTCGGTGCGGTCCAGCTGGCGCTCGGCCAGCATCGCCTTCACGCGCCCGACTTCCTGCGGCACCGCGTTGACGATGAAACAGGCGTCGCGCCATTCCGGCTGGGCCCGCATGGTAGTGATCAGCTCGGCGACGCGCTCGACCGGCCAGCAGCGCTTGCGGGTCTTGGCGAAGGGGTTGATGAAGACCAGCTTGCCCTGGCGGCCGTCGAAGCCCCACTCGTGCAGTTTTTCCTTGGCGCCCTCGACGAAGCGCGCCGGGATGTGGACGAAGGGAATCCGCTCACGCGGGGGAATGTCGACGTTGGCGAGCTGGCGGAACCATTCGGCGTGCACGTCGCTGATGTGCGGCGCGCTGCTGCGGTCGGCAACATCCGGATTCAGGGCGACGTCCAGCTTGCGGTAGGTGAAGTAGTGCGGCAGCTCCGACAGGCCCATCGGCTTCTTGAGGCCGACCACGAAGCCGTCCGGGCTGATGCGGCGCGCCAGGTTGGCGTAGAAGTGCGGACGCAGGGTGCCGAGCGAGACCACGATCGGGTAGTGCTCGTCGCGCGCCTCCTTGATCGAGGCTTCGAACAGCTCGGGCGAGTAGTTCTGGTTGTAGACCTTGTCGATGAAATCGCAGGCGGCCAGCCAGTCGTACAGCACGTTCTTTTTCAGGTGCGGCCATTGCGAGGCGTCGCTGGTTCGTCGGACTTCATCGACCCACAGGTGCAGCTCCAGGTGCGGGTAGGCCCGCGCGAACGCCTGGAAGCAGTTCTGCAAATAGGTGTAATCGCCCAGCGCGAGGTGGGCGATGAACAGAATCTTGTCCGATTTCTTCAGCAAATCGGCAGGGATGAGTGGGTCGTTCATTGTCTCTACGGGTCGCTTGTCAGCTCCAGGCCTTCGCCGACGCCGCCAGTGTTCAATCAGTAAGCCTGCCCCTGTTCCGGCAGCGCGTATCGGTCGGCTGTTCGCTCCTGCCAACTCTCGAATTATCAGCAAATTGTCACAAATTGTAGTCCAAACTGCGCATCTGCGTTGCCCTCATCCAGATTTTTAACGCTATTGTCCTGCAAGTGCAACAGGATCTGGACAGTATGACAAATGGATGAACTTTTGCAGGCAAAGCTGTGTGTAAATCTCACATCAGGATCACGTCGTACTGTTCCTGGTGATAGCCTTTTTCCACCTGCAGCGAAATCTTCTTGCCGATGAAATCACCCAGCATCGCCAAGTGCTGGGATTCCTCTTCCAGGAACAGGTCGACCACTTCCTGCGAAGCGAGGATGCGGAACTCGCGGGGGTTGAACTGCTTCGCTTCGCGCAGCAGTTCGCGCAGGATTTCATAGCAGATGGTGCGCGAGGTTTTCACCTGCCCGCGGCCAGCGCAGGCCGGGCAGGGCTCGCACAGGATGTGGGCCAGCGACTCGCGGGTGCGCTTCCTCGTCATCTCGACCAGGCCGAGGGCCGAGAAGCCGCTCACCGAGACCTTGGTGCGGTCGCGCGACAGGGTTTTCTTGAGCTCCGCCAGCACGGCGTTGCGGTGCTCGTTGTTCTCCATGTCGATGAAGTCGAGGATGATGATGCCGCCCAGGTTGCGCAGGCGGAGCTGGCGCGCGATGGCATGCGCCGCTTCGAGGTTGGTCTTGAAGATGGTGTCCGCGAAATTCCGGCCGCCGACGAAGCCGCCGGTATTGACGTCGATGGTCGTCATGGCCTCGGTCTGGTCGACGATCAGGTAGCCGCCCGACTTCAGGTCGACGCGCCGGCCCAGCGCGCGCAGGATCTCTTCCTCGACGCCGTACAGGTCGAACAGCGGACGCTCGCCGGTGTAGTGCTGCAGGCGCGACAGCACGCTGGGCGTGTAGACCTGGGCGAATTCGACCAGCTTCAGGTAGTTCTCGCGCGAGTCGACCAGGATCGCCGCGGTCTCCTCGTGCACGAAGTCGCGCAGCACGCGCTGGGCCAGGCTCAGGTCCTGGTACAGCAGGCTGGTGGCGGGACGGGTGCGCGCGCCCTGCAGGATCGCGTTCCAGGTCTTGCGCAGGTAGTCGACGTCGGCCGACAGGTCCGCATCCGAGGCTTCCTCGGCCTGGGTGCGCACGATGTAGCCGCCTTTTTCCTCCGCCGGCAGCAGGCCCTGCATGCGCGCGCGCAGGGCTTCGCGCTCGGCCTCCTTCTCGATCTTCTGCGAGATGCCGATGTGCTTGTCCTGCGGGAGGTAGACCAGCATGCGCCCGGCGATCGAGATCTGGGTCGACAGGCGCGCGCCCTTGGTGCCGATCGGGTCCTTGATCACCTGCACGGTCAGCACCTGGCCGTCGAACAGGATCTTTTCGATGGGCGTCGGCGCGGCATTGCTGCTGTTGCCGCCGTTGTTGTCGTGGGGACGCGCTTCCCAGATGTCGGCCACGTGCAGGAAGGCGGCGCGTTCCAGGCCGATGTCGATGAAGGCGGACTGCATGCCGGGCAGCACCCGCACCACCTTGCCCGAATAAACATTGCCCGCCAGGCCGCGGGTGAGCGTGCGCTCGATGTGCAGTTCCTGCACGGCCCCCTGTACCACCAGCGCGACGCGCGTTTCCTGCGGGGTGATATTGATCAGGATATCTTCAGTCATGAGGCGCGGCCGTGCGTTTATTGTTCAGAGTGACATGATACACGGCGCAAGGTTCTACAGCAGGGATACACCGGCCTTCTTCAGCAGCTGCGCGGTCTCGAACACCGGCAGGCCCATGATGCCCGAATGGCTGCCTTCGATGTGCTCGATGAACAGCGCCGCCAGGCCCTGGATGCCGTAGGCGCCGGCCTTGTCGTAGGGCTCGGGGGTGGCGCAATAGGCCTTGATGATGGCCGGGCTGAGCGTGGCGAAACGCACGTCGGAGATCTGGGTGATCTGGTCGGCGATGTCGATGTGGTGCAGGGCCACCGAGGTCAGCACCTGGTGGGTACGGCCGGACAACTGCTCCAGCATGGAGGCGGCTTCGTCCGCATTCGCCGGCTTGCCGAGGATCCGGCCGTCGACGGTGACGGTGGTATCGGCCGACAGCACCGGACGCAGCGGCATGCGGCGCAGGGCCAGCACCTTCCATGCGAACGCACCCTTTTCACGCGCTACCCGCGCCACATAGTCGAGCGGCGCCTCGCCGGGGCGTTCGTCCTCGCTGACGTCGGGGCCGCGGCCCGGATCGGAACGCACGCTGAGCAGTTCGAATTCGACGCCGATCTGGCGCAGCAGCTCACGCCGGCGCGGGCTCTTCGAGGCGAGGTAGATTTTTTTATCGAGGAGTTTCATCCCTAGACTCTATGGTAGGGGTGGTTCTGGGTGATCGACCAGGCACGATATAACTGTTCCGCAAGCATCACGCGCACGATTCCGTGCGGCAGCGTCATGCTGGAGATGCGGATCAGCCCATCGGCGCGGGCTTTTAGTTCGGGGTCGAGGCCGTCGGCGCCGCCGATCAGGAAGGCGACATCGCGGCCGTCCTGCTGCCAGGCCTCCAGCTGCCGGGACAGGCCGACGCTGGTGAGATCCTTGCCGCGCTCGTCGAGGGCGACGATGCGCACCCCCTTCGGCAGCACGGCTTCGATGCGCTCGCGCTCGAGCGCCATCGCGGTGGCCGCGGTCTTGCTGCCGGACCGCTCGACCGGCTTGATTTCCTTGAGCACGATGCGCAGCTCGGGCGGCATGCGCTTGACGTACTCCACGAAGCCGGTTTCGATCCAGGCCGGCATCTTGTGGCCGACCGCGGCGATGATCAACTGCATTGAAACGTTTTACTCTTCGGTCTTCTTGATGCGGCGGATGACCTTCTTGGCCGGTGCTGCGCCTTCGGCTGCCGGTGCCGCGGCCTTGGTCGCGCGCTTCGGTGCGGCGGCCTTCGCGGCTTTCGCAGCGGCGGCGGATGCGGCGGCGGCCTTCGGCATGGCCACTTTCACCTTGGCGCCGGTCGGGATCTTGGCGGCCGGCTTTTTCGCAGCGGCGCCTTCGCCGGCAGCGGTCTTCGAGGCAGCGGTGGCGCGCTTGGCGGCCGGCTTCTTCTCGACCACCGGCTTGGCTTCCGCCTGTTCCTGGTTGGCGGCCAGGTGCTTGCCCTTGCCCTTCGGCGCGGCGGCGGCTTCGATGCCTTCCACGGTCGACTTGCGCTTGGCCGCGCCCAGCTTGACCGGCTTCTCGCCCCAGATTTCTTCGAGGCGGTAGTACTGGCGGATGGCCGGCTGCATGATGTGCACGATCATGTCGCCGAGGTCGACCAGCACCCATTCGCCGGTGTCTTCGCCTTCGAGGCCGACGACATCGCCGCCTGCTTCCTTGACCTTGTCGCGCACCGAGGCGGCCAGCGCCTTGGTCTGGCGATTCGACGTGCCCGACACGACCGCGATACGGTCGAACAGGCTGGTCAGGTTGGTCGTGTCGAACAGGGCGATGTCCTGGCCCTTGACGTCTTCGAGGGCGTCGACGACGAGCGATTGCAGTTTCTTGATGTCCATTAGCTCTTGTATAAGTTGTGTTGTTGAATATAGTCTAGCACTTGCGGCGCAAGGAGCGCGCTTACCTTTGCCGCAGCATTTTCCTTCAGGGCAGCCCGTACTTCGGTGGCCGAAATGTCGACCGCCAGCGTATGCGCCAGGCAAACTTTGCCCGCCGTGCTGGCGCGCACTTCCTCCGGCGTCGCGATGCGCGGCGCCAGCGCCGAAGCCACCGCGGGCGGCAGGGCGGCCGCATCGAGTGCGTAGCCCGGACGGGCGGCGACGCCGAAGTTCGCCAGCGCGAACAGCTCCTGCCAGTCGACCCAGCTGTCCAGCTTCTGCAACTGGTCGGCGCCCATCAGGAACACGATCGAGGCATCGGGCCCCAGCTCGGCGCGCAGCTCGCGCAGGGTGTCGACCGTGTAGGTCGGGGTGTCGCGCTCGATCTCGCGGGTGTCGATCGCGGGTTTGCAGCTGGCGTCCTGGAACGCCAGTTTCAGCATCGCCACGCGGTCGGCATCGCTGGCCTGCAGGCCGGCCTTCTTCTGCCAGGGCTGGCCGGCCGGCATGATGCGCAGTTCATCCGGATGCAGCAGGTGCGCGAACAAATCGGCCAGCGCGACGTGGCCGTGATGCACCGGGTCGAAACTGCCTCCCAGCAAGGCGACACAGAAATTCACGGGGCCAGCCAATCCCGGTGGGCGAGGAAGTCGCTGTACAGCCTTGCCTCGGGGCTGCCCGGTTCCGGATGCCAGTCGTAGCGCCACTTGACGATCGGCGGCATCGACATCAGGATCGCCTCGGTGCGCCCGCCCGACTGCAGGCCGAACAGGGTGCCGCGGTCCCAGACCAGGTTGAATTCGACGTAGCGTCCGCGCCGATAGGCCTGGAAGTCGCGTTCGCGTTCGCCGTAGGACTGGTCCTTGCGCGCATTCAGGATCGGCAGATAGGCATCGAGGAAACCGTTGCCGACCTGCTGCAGCATGGCGAACGACCGGTCGAAACCGAGTTCGTTGAAATCGTCGAAGAAGATGCCACCGACGCCGCGCGCTTCCTTGCGGTGCTTCAGGTAGAAATACTCGTCGCACCAGCGCTTGAAGCGCGGATGCAGGTCCGCGCCGTAGGGCGCCAGCGCGTCGTGGCAGACGCGATGGAAATGCCGTGCATCGTCTTCATTGCCGTAATACGGCGTCAGGTCCATGCCGCCGCCGAACCACCACACCGGCTCTTTTCCTTCGGCCGTGGCCTCGAAGAAGCGCACGTTCATGTGCACGGTCGGGGCGTAGGGATTACGCGGGTGCAGCACCAGCGACACGCCCATCGCTTCCCAGGCCCGTCCCGCCAGCTCCGGCCGCGCAGCCATCGCGGAAGGGGGCAGGCTCTTGCCCTGCACGTGCGAGAAATTGCAGCCGCCGCGCTCGAACACATTGCCTTCCTCGATCAGGCGGGAAATGCCGCCGCCACCCTCGGCGCGCTCCCAGGTGTCAACCAGGAAGGGCTTGCCGTCGACGTCCTCCAGCGCCTGCACGATGCGCGCCTGCAGGTCGAGCAGCCAGGCCTTGACGGCGGCAGGGTTCGGGGTGGACATGTGGGATTGGGGATGGCTGAAAAAATGGACAGGGGATTGTACACTACTGCCCCTGCCATCGTCATTACCGCGGCGCCCTCCGTCATTCCCGCGGCGCCCTCCGTCATTCCCGCGCAGGCGGGAATCCAAGTTCAGCGCCTCCTCAGCGCATCATTGATCGCCATCATCGCCTTGGTGACCTGAAATGCGACGATACCGCGATGGACAAATCCAGCTATGTCTACATCCTGGCAAGTGGACCTTACGGCGCTCTTTATATTGGAGTGACGTCGAATCTTGTAAAACGCGTATGGGAGCACCGTGAAAGCGTCGTCAATGGTTTTTCCAAGCAATATGGCGTCAAGCAACTCGTCTGGTTTGAAGTCCATTCCGAAATCGTGCAGGCAATAACGCGCGAAAAGCAGATCAAAAAGTGGAATCGCAATTGGAAGGTCAATCTCATTCAGGCGTCGAATCCCGATTGGCGGGACCTTTATGATGAGATCGCGATATAGCTTGGAAGCTTGGATTCCCGCCTTCGCGGGAATGACGTAGTACTGCCGCAGGCCGCCGGAAACAAAAACGGGACGCCGCCTTTCAGCCAACGTCCCGCTTTCCAACCAGGCAGCAGATAAAACTTACTGCTTCACCCCACGCCACCCAATATCGCGCCGGAACTGCGCGCCATTGAAGTGGATTTTTTCGACGGTCTCGTAGGCCTGCTTCTGCGCCATCTTGACGCTGTCGCCCAGGCCCACCACGCACAGCACGCGGCCGCCCGAGGTTTGCAGGGTGCCGCCGACGATGCGGGTGCCGGCGTGGAAGGTGACGCATTCCGGGGTCTCCGCCGGGATGCCGTCGATGATGTCGCCCTTCACCGGATCGTCCGGATAGCCGGCGGCGGCCATGACCACGCCCACTGCCGTGCGGCGGTCCCATTCGAGTTCCACGGTGTCCAGGGTGCCGTTGCAGGCGTGTTCCAGCACCGTCACGAAGTCGCTCTTCAGGCGCGACATGATGGGCTGGGTCTCCGGGTCGCCCATGCGGCAGTTGAATTCCAGCGTCTTCGGGTTGCCGGCGGCGTCGATCATCAGGCCGGCGTAGAGGAAGCCGGTGTAGGGGATGCCGTCCTTGGCCATGCCCTGGATGGTCGGGTTGATGATCTCGCGCATCACGCGCGCATGCATCGACGGCGTCACGATCGGCGCCGGCGAGTAGGCGCCCATGCCGCCCGTGTTCGGGCCCTGGTCGGCGTCCTTCAGGCGCTTGTGGTCTTGCGAGGTCGCCAGCGCCAGCACGTTCTTGCCGTCGCACATGACGATGAAGCTGGCTTCTTCGCCGGCCAGGAATTCCTCGATCACGATGCGCGCGCCGGCGTCGCCGAAGCGGTTGTCCGACAGCATGTGGTCGACCGCCTGGTGCGCTTCTTCCAGCGTCATCGCGACGACGACACCCTTGCCGGCCGCCAGGCCATCGGCCTTGATCACGATCGGCGCGCCGTTGGCGTCGATGTAGGCGTGGGCTTGCTGGGCGTCGGAGAAGGTCTGGTACTTCGCGGTCGGGATACCGTGGCGCTCCATGAAGGCCTTGGCGAAGTCCTTCGAGCTTTCCAGCTGGGCCGCTTCGCGGGTCGGGCCGAAGATCTTCAGGCCGCGGGCGCGGAACAGGTTGACGATGCCGGCCGCCAGCGGCGCTTCCGGACCCACCAGGGTCAGGGCGATGTGCTCGGCCACCACGAAGTCGGCCAGCGCGGCCGGGTCAAGGATGTCGATGTTGACCAGGCGCGGATCGCGCGCCGTGCCGCCGTTGCCCGGCGCGACATAGACCATCTGGACGCGGTCGGATTGGGCCAGTTTCCAGGCCAGGGCGTGTTCACGGCCACCAGAGCCGACTACCAGGATTTTCATAAGAGACTTACTCTTCGATGACGGCGTTCGTATAGATTTCCTGTACGTCGTCGAGGTTTTCCAGAACGTCGAGCAGTTTCTGCATCTTCTGCGCGTCTTCGCCGGTGAACACGGTTTCCGTGTCCGGCTTCATGATCACTTCGGCGGAATCGGCCTTGAAACCGGCCTTTTCCAGCGCATCCTTGACGCCGGCAAAGGCGTTCGGATCGCACAGCACCTCGAAGCCGCCTTCATCGTCGGCGATCACGTCGTCGGCGCCGGCTTCGAGCGCGGCTTCCATCAGCTTGTCTTCTTCGACGCCCGGCGCGAACAGGAACTGGCCGACGTGCTTGAACATGAAGGCGACCGAACCTTCGGTGCCCATGTTGCCGCCGTATTTGCTGAAGGCGTGGCGCACTTCGGCCACGGTACGCACGCGGTTGTCGGTCATGCAGTCGACGATGATCGCGGCGCCGCCGATGCCGTAGCCTTCGTAGCGGATTTCTTCATAGTTCACGCCTTCCAGACCGCCCGAACCGCGCTGGATCGCGCGCGTGACGTTGTCTTTTGGCATATTCGCGTCTGCAGCCTTGTCGACCGCCAGGCGCAGACGCGGGTTCGAGGCGATGTCGCCGCCGCCCATGCGGGCAGCGACGGTGATTTCCTTGATCAGGCGCGTCCAGATCTTGCCGCGCTTGGCGTCGGTGGCAGCCTTTTTATGCTTGATATTGGCCCATTTGCTGTGTCCAGCCATGTCGAGTGTCCTTAACCTTGGTCGGTGTACTAAATCCTCGACATTTTAGCATAGGCACCCTGCTCAAAAACTGTCAGGGAAACAACAGCGCAGTGCCCCAGGCGACCAGTCCGAGCCCGGTGGCGCAGGCCAGCAGGTGGCCGCCGGGCAGCAGCTTTTCGGCCAGGATCAGGGCGATCAGGCCGCAGATCACGGGCAGGTTGAAGACGCCGGCGGGCAGCACCAGCGCCAGCAGCAGCCAGCAGCAGCCGGTGCAGTAGCGGGCGTCGGCGGCGCCCATCCGGAACGCGCCCCAGACCCCGCGCCGCCACTGGGTCAGCACGAAGGCCAGCGGCGTGCGGCAATTGTCCAGGCAGACGTGCTTGGCCGGCGTCCACTGGTAGACCCCGGCCGCCACCAGCGCCAGCGCCCCGGCGATCGGCTGCGAGATCGCCATGCTCTCGTCGAGCGCGCCGGCATCGTGCAGGATCCAGTCCGCCAGGGTGGCGGCCAGCGCGCAGCAGCACCAGACGGACAGGTAGCCCAGCATGAAGGCCAGGGTGCCCGGATAGATCCAGCGTTCGCGCCGCAGGCGCTTGACGCGCGCATACAGCAGCACCGACGGCGCCGCCGCCGGCAGCATCATCGCCGCGATCACCACCACCCAGAGCGCGAGCAGCAGCCCCAGGTCCGCGGTGTGGTAGGGCGTGGCCGCCGTCTTGCCGGCCACCCCGGCGCCGATCGGCGCCAGCCGGCCGACGCGGACCAGCAGATAGGCCCAGCACAGGGCCGCGAGCAGTCCCAGCAGGGCGAGCACGACGGTGCGCTCGGAGCCGCTGCGCTTGATGCCACCGGCGCTGCTCATGTGGGCGCGCTCCCGGTGGCGATCCTTCGGTGGGTCATGGTGTTCCTCGGTTTGAAATGGGTCAGCGGCGGTTGGACCGCCATGCCCCGGCGGCGTTCGCAGCCGCCCTCAGCCGGGAATGCGGATTCGATCTACAATCTTTCGATGAGCCAAACTGCAATCGACACGTCCGTTGCGCCGGTCCCACGTCCGGCCCTCATCGCCGGCCTCGCCATCGCCATCGGCGGGGCCGTCCTGTTTTCCACGAAGGCTGTCGTCGCCAAACTGCTGTACCGATACCACATCGACGCGGTGACCTTGATCGCCTTCAGGATGCTGTTCTCGTTTCCGGTATTTGCCGGTGTGGCGATCTGGAAGATGCGGACCCAGCCGCCCTTGTCGAACCGCGACCGCTGGCGTCTGGTGGGGCTGGGGCTGGTTGGCTACTACCTGTCCAGCTACCTCGACTTTCTTGGCCTGCAATACATCTCGGTGGGGCTGGAGCGCCTGATCCTGTTCCTGACGCCGACCTTCGTGCTCTTGATCACCTCGCTGGTCCTGAAGCGGCGCATCGGCCGCGCCCAGTGGCTGGCGCTGGGGCTGTCCTATTGCGGCATCGTGCTGGTGTTCGTGCACGACCTGACCGGCGGCGGCAACATCGTGGCCGGCTCGCTGCTGGTGCTGGGCTCGGCGATCGCGTATGCGCTCTACCTGCTGGGCACCGGCGAGATGGTCCGCCGCATCGGCTCGCTGCGCCTGGTCGCCTACGCGATGTGCGTGTCGAGCGTGGCCTGCATCGCGCAGTTCTTCGTGCTGCGTCCGGCCGGCATGCTGGTCCAGCCCTGGCAGGTCTACGGGCTCTCGCTCGTGAACGGGATATTCTGTACCATCTTCCCGGTCTTCATGACCATGATCGCGGTGCAGCGGATCGGCGCCGCCAGCGCTTCGCAGGCCGGGATGATCGGCCCGGTGTCGACGCTGTTCCTGGGCTGGGCGCTGCTGGGCGAGCCCATCACGGGCGTGCAACTGGCCGGCACCGCGCTGGTGCTGGCGGGGATTTACATGCTGTCGCTGAAAAAAACCTGAGGGAGGAAAATGAAACCACGCATTGCCCTGATTGCCCACGACAAGAAAAAAGACGACATGATCGCGCTCGCCGGCGCGTACCGCGATTTCCTGGCGCGCTGCAAGCTGACCGCCACCGGCACCACCGGCGGCCGCCTGAACGACGAACTCGGCCTCGACGTCGAGCGCATGCATTCGGGCCCGCTGGGCGGCGACCTGCAGATCGGCGCCCACCTCGTCAACGGCGAGATCGATTGCGTGATCTTCCTGCGCGACCCGATGACCCCGCAGCCGCACGAACCGGACATCAACGCCCTGGTGCGCGCCTGCGACGTCCACGACATCCCATGCGCGACCAACGTCTCGAGCGCGCGCCTGGTGTTGTCCCGACTGATGGAACTGTCCTGAAAAAAGGAGAAGCGAGAATGGCAAAAGCGATCCGCTATGCGCGTACCGGCGGCCCGGAAGTGATGGAATTCGTCGAGGTCGAGGTGGGGGAGCCCGGCCCCGGTGAAGCGCGCGTGCGCAACCATGCGATCGGCCTGAACTTCATCGACGTCTATTTCCGCAACGGCCTGTATCCGCAGCCGCTGCCGGGCGGCCTGGGGCAGGAAGGGGCGGGCGTGGTCGAGGCGGTCGGCGCGGGCGTCACCCATGTGAAGCCGGGCGACCGCGTGGCCTACGCGGCGCGCCCGAACGGCGCCTACAGCGAACTGCGCGTGATGCCGGCCGATATCCTGGTCAAGCTGCCGGACAGCATCGATTTCGAGACCGGGGCCGCGATGATGCTGCAGGGCCTGACGGTGCAGTACCTGTTCCGCCGCACCTATCCGTTGAAGGCCGGCGACACCATCCTGTTCCATGCGGCGGCCGGCGGCGTCGGCCTGATCGCCTGCCAGTGGGCGCACGCGATGGGCGTGAACCTGATCGGCACGGTGGGGTCAAACGAGAAAGCGGCGCTGGCGCGGCAGCACGGCGCCGCTCACGTCATCAACTACAACCAAGAGGACGTGGTGCAGCGCGTGCTGGAGATCACGAACGGCGCCCAGGTGCCGGTGGTCTACGATTCGGTGGGCAAGGACACCTTCACCCGTTCGCTCGACTGCCTGCAGCCGCTGGGCCTGATGGTCAGCTTCGGCAACTCGTCCGGCGCGGTGCCGCCGTTCGCGCTGAGCGAGCTGGTCTCGCGCGGCTCGCTGTACATCACGCGGCCGACGCTGCAGACCCATGCGGCGAAGCGCGAAGACCTGGAAGCGATGGCGGCGGACCTGTTCGAGATGGTTGGCAGCGGCAAGATCAGGATCGGGATCCACCAGCGCTTCCCGCTGGCGGACGCGGCCCAGGCCCATATCGCGCTGGAATCGCGGCGCACGACCGGTAAGACGATTCTTCTGCCATGACCGCCATGAGAGAGTTCAGCGACGATAGTGAACCGCCCATCGAACCGCAGCAGGACGACAGCCCGCGCTTCGGGCGCCTGCTGATCGTGCTGGCGCTGGCGGTTTTCCTGATTATTGCGATTACCTTCCTGTCGGAGGCGTATCTGGCTTAGTCGTTCCCGCGCAGGCGGGAACCCAAGTTACGTTGCGTACCATTAAAACTTGGATCCCCGCCTGCGCGGGGATGACGTTCAGTGGCCAACAATAAAAACGGGACGCCTGCATTCCTGCAGCACGTCCCGTTTTTCCATGCAGCGAAC
>CAJYXO010000097.1 GCA_913778765.1 uncultured Massilia sp.
TGCGCCGCCGCCTGCACGGCAGCCCGGCCGCCGGCCGCGCACGCATGAAGACCGGCACCCTCCACAACGTGGTGGCGCTGGCCGGCTATGTGCCGGACGCCACCGGCCAGCAGCTGGTGGTGGTTGCCTTCGTCAACAGCGACCTGGCCGGCAACGGCCGCGGCCGCGCCGTGGTCGACAGCGTGGTCGACTGGGTCACGCGCCTGGGCGGTCCTGCCCCGTCCCTGCTGGCCGTGCCGGGACAGCCGGCCCAGCCGCTGCAGCCGGCGCCGCCCGCTCACTGAGCCGATGCGCGTCCGCATCCGCCGTTTCACGCCGCGCGAATGGCCGGCTTACCGCGCCCTGCGCCTGCGCTCCCTGCGCGATGCGCCGGAAGCCTTCGGCAGCAGTTACGCCGCCGAGGAAGCCTGGGCCCACGAACTCTGGATGGCGCGCCTGACCGCGGCCGACGTTTCCGGCTGCGATTGCCCGCTGGTGGCCGAGGCCGAACCGGAAAACGGCAGCGCCATGCTCGGCCTGCTCTGGGCCAAATGCGACGCCGTTGACCCCGGCATCGTCAATTTGTTCCAGATGTGGGTCGCACCGGAAGCGCGTGGCCGCGGCGTCGCCTCTGCCCTGCTGGAGGAAGCGGTGACCTGGGCGCGCTCGATCGGCGCCCACCGCGTGCAGCTGGGCGTGGTCGTCAGCAACCAGGCCGCGCTGCAGCTTTATCTCCGTCACGGCTTCGGCAAGCTTGGCGAGCCGGCGCCGATCCGTCCCGGCTCGGCGCTGCTCGAGCAGACCATGCAATTGCAGCTAGCGTAAGCGCGACGCCGCCACTATTCCGGCACCGAGTTCGGCTTGGCGGCGCCCGCCGTGCTGCCCGGCTGAGCGGCCGATGCCGTGGTCGTTCCCGTACTGCTCGTGCCTGCGGCCGGCGCCGTGCCAGCTGCCGCGGTCGTCCCCGTTGCCGGGGCCGTCCCTGTACCCGTCTGTGCGGTGTTCTTGCTCGGCTCCAGCCACGGTGTACCGGCCAGGTTCGGCTTCGCTTCGACCAGCGAGACGTTGGCGCCCGTGCCTTCGCGGATCGCGCGCACCACGTCCATCATCGTCGCTTCGGTGAATTTTTCGGGCGTGCCGAGGAACACCCCGCTCAAGCGCCGCGGCCATTGCATGATGCCGCCTTCGGGCTTGGTAAAGACGGCGTACATATCGAGGTGGTAGCCGGCTTTATAGGGGAACAGGCAGGCGACCAGGTTCATGTCCTCGGTGCCGCGCACGCGCGGGGTGGCCTTGGCGGTCCAGGAAGCGCCGTCGCAGCTGGGCCCCTTGGCCACCGGCGCCCCCGGCGGAGAACTGGTCGGATCGGCGATCTTGAAGTGGCCGGGCAGATCGGTGGCCTCGACGCCGGACGGCGTGGCCACCACGGCGTCCTTGACGTTGCGGTTGATGCCGTCGGTGGCGGCCTTGGCGACCGCCGGTGCGGCGGCATCGGTCTTGATGTCGAACACCCGGTAATACTCCACCGTCGTGCTGCGTGACGCCAGCGGATTGCTGCCGTTCTCGGTGCTGCACCCCGCCAGCGCAGCCGCCCCGGCCGCCACCGCGCAGGCCATGATCGTGCCTCTCATCTCGCACCTCCCTGTTGGTTGGATGTCTGATACGGCTCCAATTTTCGGATCCGCTCATGCGGGATGAATGAGTTGGCTCAAGCGTGCGCCGGTGCCGTCAGCGTAGCGCCACAGGCATGCAGGGAGGTGTCAGAGCACGCGGCGAAAGGTCTGGCGCACCAGGTTGCGGTCGCCACAATCGAAATGCCACCACTCGGTGTTGATGCCGACAAAGCCGGCCTGGAACATCGCTTCGCGCAGCAGGCGGCGGTTCGCCACTTGCAGCTCGCTCAGTGCGCCGGTCTGCAGGAAGCCTTCTTCCAGCTTCGGGTGCGAGAGTTCGGTCATGTCGTCGAAGCCGGTGCCCATGTCGAGCTCGCGCCCGTCTTCGTCGAGGATGGTGATGTCGAGCGCCATGCCGTAGGAGTGGATCGAGCCCCGCTCCGGATTCGCGAGGTACATCTGCAGGCCGGTGCCGGCCAAGGCATCCCACAGCTGCTGCTGCACGCGCTGCGGGCGCAGGGCGTCGAGGATCAGCGGGGTGCAGCCGGGCCGCCGTTCCTGCAGCCAGGCCACCACGCGCTCCAGCGCCGCGGCGGCGTCGACGTGCAGCCAGGCGCAATCGTAGGGCGAGTACAGGTCGCGGCCGATGAAGTTGTCGGGTGTCGCGTAACGCAGGTCAATGGCGATGCCGGCGATGGTGGACAGGTGACGGAACTCGGGATCGCCGGCGATGTCTTCGCTGGCGACCGTCAAGGACCCAGAATTGCACATGAACTTCCTTTGTCTAACAATGCGCGCGCCGTGGCGCCGATGCAGTTGGCCAGCTCGCGCGCGCCGTGCGACAGCGGCGCGTGGCTGGCCGTCAGCAGGTAGAGCTGGACCGGCATCGCCGGCGCCCACTGGCGGCACTGGACCTTGTCGCGCGCCGCCGACGCCGCCGTGAACGGATCGAGCACGGCGCTGCCGGCGCCCGCCTCGACCAGCGAGCGGGCGATCTGGTAAGTCTGCACCACGGTGTGGAACACCGGATGCACGTCCTGGGCCTCGCAGGCCGCCACCACCATCTCGCCGAGCGGGTCGCGGTCGGCCAGGCCGATCAATTCACCTTTGAGGCCATTCGGCGTCATCGGTTCCCGGCATTCTTCCTCGCTCCAGGTGCCGGCGGGCGCCATCACCATCAGGTTGCCGCCGGCGATCGGTTCGGCTTCGATGCCGGGATGGCGCGGGTCCTGCAGCGACAGCGCCAGGTCGGCTTCGCCGAGGCGCAGCGCGTTCACGATCTCGCTGGTGTGAAACGTCGCCAGTTCGCACCGGGTCTGTGCGAAATCCTTGCGCCAGACCGTCAACGCCGCCGGCAGCACGCTGACCGCGATGGTCGGCGTCGAGACCAGCCGCACGGTCTCGCCGGCGCGGCTTTTGAGGCTGGCGGCCAGGCGGCGGATGCCCTGCAGGTCGCGGTTCAGCTTTTCCGTTTCGGCGAACAGGCGGTGCGCTTCCGGCTTCGGATACAGCTTGCCGCGGACCCGTTCGAACAGCGGCATGCCAAGCTGCAGCTCGGCGTGCTGCAGCACCTTGGTCACGGCCGGCTGCGAAATGTGGAGAACCTGGGCGGCACCGCTGATGGTGCCGACCTGCATGATGGCGTGGAAAACTTCGATATGGCGCAGGCGCATCGCTTCAATCCTTCAAGTGGAAGGTGAAGGATACGGAAAACTGGCGCTGCCGGATAGCATCACTGCTGGACTTTGACGGGCGGTGTTGCAGGAACGGCATTCGGATCCACGACAGCCGGGGCCGGGGCCGGTGTCGGCTCGGCCGGCGGCGTCACCGGGATCGTCAGCACCGGCGGCACCGGCACCGGCGGCAGCGGGCCGGCCGGATTGGTCAGCGCCTCCAGCAGCGCGGCGGTCTCGACGTCCGGCATGCCGTCGATGTTGGCAGGACGGTATTTCATCTGGAACGCCGACAGCACGGTGCGGGTCTGCTCGTCCAGGTTGCCGGACTGGACCAGGCCATAGCCCCAGGCCGCCAGCTTCTTCTGGTACCAGGCCACGTCCGGCAGCTGGGTCTGGAAGATCGGCGCGATGGCGGCCACACGGGTGGCGTCCGGCCACACGACCAGGCCGGCGTCCGCAAACTGCTTCCACGGGAACATCGGACCCGGATCCTGCTTGCGCAGGGGCGCGATGTCGCTGTGGCCGAGCACGTTTTCCGGCGCGATGTGGTTCCGGGTGACGATGTCGCGCACCAGCGGGATGATGGCGTCGATCTGCGATTGCGGGAAAGGCGCGTAGACGCGGCCGGTCGGCGTGTCCTTCCAGCCCGGGTTGACGATCTCGATGCCGATCGAGCTGTTGTTCAATTGCGTGTAGTTCTTCCAGCTCGAATTGCCGGCATGCCAGGCAGCGTTGTTTTCGTCGACCAGGTTGTAGATGACCGGTTTCGGATCGTCGGTGACGAGGTAATGGGCGCTGACCTGCTGTTCCGTCAGGATCTTGATCGAAGACGGACGGTCGCTCACGGTGTAGTGCAGCACCAGGAAGCGGGCGCGCGAGCTCTGGCCCTTGGCCGTGTAGGTCTTGTCGTATTGCGGGCCGGTGGCGCAGCCGGCCAGCAGGGCGATCAGGAGGGTGGCGGCAAGGGTTTTCATGGTGTGCTTGGGTCTCGTCGGTTGTTCTGGTAGTTCTATTATGCCCGTCCCTTATGCGGGACTGCGCGGCTGGTCGAGCGCCATGCGCGCCGCCGCGTAATGGGCGCCGCCGGAGGTCTGGCTGAATTCGAGGCCGTCCGGCAGCAGCTCGCGCATCGCCGTGACGATGACCGGGTGCAGCGCGGCGGCGCGGCCGGACACCGCCACCGGACGCGGTCCGAAGCGGTTCACCAGGGCCCGCGCCAGGCGCGCCAGCTCGCGGCCGGCGTTGCGCAGGATGGTGGCGGCAGCCGGGTCCTGCTCGGCGGTGGCGGCCACCGCCAGCGCCAGCTTGCCGACCGCGCCGCGTTCCTGGCCGTAGATGAACTGGCGCGAATACGCCCAGTCGTCGCCGCCGACGTAATCGAACACGGCGCGCGCCATCTTCGATGCGCGCCAGGCGCCCGGCTGCTCGTCCTCGAGACGCCAGATGTGGCGTAGCGCTTCCTTGGCGATCCAGAAACCGCCGCCGCCGTCGTCCAGCACGACGCCACGGCCGCCGGCCCGGTGGAAGGTGCCGTCGGCGTCGATGAAGGCGCCGATCGAGCCGGTGCCGGCGTAGACCAGGTAGCCCTCGCCGGGCGCGAAGCTGGCGCGGTAGGCGATTTCCATGTCGCTGCAGAAGTGGATGGACGTGGCCTGCATGTGCAGCAGCTCGGCCAGCCAGCGCTGCAGCAGTTCGCTGTCGCCGCCGAAGCCGGTCAGCCCGGCCTCGACGCGTTTCGGCACGCCATGCGGCAGCACGCTGGCGGCCAGCTCGGCGAAGGTGGCGCGCACGGTCTCGCGGCCGTGCGCGCTGCCCATCTGCAGGGCGGACAGGCCGGCCACGGTGCCTTCGGCCAGAATCGCGCCGCCCGGGGCGGCCAGCGCCCAGCGGGTCTGGGTGCCGCCGGCGTCGATGCCGAGGCCCAGCTCAGGGGCGGAAGAGGATTGCGCTTGGATCATGATCGATGCGAAGTGTACGCCGGTCCGGGTTGTGCACGCGAATGAAAGGGGGGTGTGTGCACATGACTAAAGGTTATGGCGGGCTTGGGGCGGGACCGTGCTTGCTTTGGTTGCAATAATACTTTTACACTGCAATCTCACGCGCCGGAGGACGACATGGACTGTTGGGAATACAAGACAGTGAAGATGGAAGCTGGAGGCTTGATGGGTGGCATCGTGGATACCGACAAGTTCGACGCGCTGCTCAACCAGCTAGGCATGCAGGGCTGGAACCTGGTGTCGGTTTTCGATACCAACATGGCGGTCCACGGTACGACACGGGAAGTCGTCGCTGTATTCAAGCGCGCGGCCGGCTGACAAGTGCTGCCGACGCTGTTCAGCGCGCCGGAAGAGTGATGGACCGCATCGGAAGGGGCTTGATCGACGTCGGCCTCGGGTTGGTCACGAACTGCATGACACACTTCGTGATTTTTTAGACCGGCAAGCTGGTGCGCTGGACCGCATGGTCGAGATTGGCCAGGAGCGGACCCGTGACCTAACCATCCAGAATGAACCCGGCAATGAATTATTCAAAGCTCGTATCGCATTGGTTGCCGCCTCAATCGGCTCCCTCAGCAATTCGCCCGGTGGTAGAAGCACTGCGAAAAGAAGGCATCAAGATCTGCCGCGTTGGTATGGAAATCCGAAAGCACCTATCCATTATGTCTTTGTAGATCAGCCGTTTGAGGTACAGGCGACGGCTCAGGAATTAATTCAAACGAATATGCCTGGATCGGGTTTGAAGCCGGCGTTTGCACATCTGCATCGCCAGCTCGACGGTGGTTGCGGACGTCCCTTCGGGTCGTAGCATCGTTGAAGGTGAGGAGAAGAGCGTGTTCAGTCTGCAGAGTATTAAGGCTTGGCTTCTTTCCAAGCGACCGAAGCCGTTAAGTGAACTACTGTCCGTGGAATTTGACGATGAAAGCGTCAAGGTGCACGTCCTTGGCAAACTTGATCCAGCTTGGAATCAAGAATTTTCCTGGGCCGACATCTCTCGCGTTTGCTTTAAGGATGAGGGCCTATACTCCTCAGACTCCATCATCATCCAACTGAACGGCCGGGAGCGACCAGTGATCGTGCCGATCGAGGCCAAAAGCGGAACCGAATTTTTCGGGACTTTGACCAAACGCGGCTATTTTCCTGAAGAGGTTTGGCGACGTGCAATAGGCGAAACCGCTGGCGGCATCCATTGCTGGCCGCCGCTTGAAAGCAACAAGACTTGATCGCTTGAGCGTTAAGCGCTCGCTACAATCAATCCTCACGCGCCCGCATCTCGGGAAGATCATGAAAGTAATCGATCACGAACCACAATGGTGGTTTCTACTGGAAGAAGATGACCAACTTTTCCTGGACGCGAATTGCAACCACAGCTTCGTGGGCTACGATTTTCTCATCCAACTGAACCCGGAAGAGCGCCAGGCATACGCACAAGAAGGCCGCGAATTCATCAGCCGCCTCGCAACCCGGATCCAGGACAGTGCTCCCATCCTCGAGATCAGCGCCTCCCGCTTCAAGGGCCGGGACTTGTCGCGAACCCACGGCGACAAGGTCATGGCAGCCGTCAAGCACTGGCAAGCCGATTCCCAATAGGTCGCGGCGAGCCAGGTTTCGGAACCAGCTCTGGATAGCCTCCTGCCCACGCTGCATCGGCGCCGGTAAATTGGGTTCCCGCCTTCGCGGGAACGACGTCGATGGGCGCTCAGCCCTTCTTCCAGGCCTTCACCCGCGCACTCTCGTTCCCCAGCCGGTCGATACTGCTGACCACCACCAGGTCCGCCTCGCCCAGGGTCGCATCGTCCGCCACATCCCACTCGGCGCGCGCCGCCGGCACCACGGTGAAGCGCCATTGCCCGCCAAAGCGCGACCACACCGCGTACACGGCATTACCCTTGGCGCCCGCCAGCTTCAGGCGCACGCCATTGCCCTTGCGCGTGGCCGCCACCGACGGCGCTTCCGGCACCGCCTTGCCCAGCCAGGGCGTCGAAGGCACGAGCGCCGGCGTCGCGTAGGAAATCGTGCGAAGCTGGTCGCTGATGCCCTTGCGGTTTTCCATCAGCGCGACCATGCTGAAGTGGACGTGGCCGCCGGCGGTCGGGCGCGAGCGCGTGACGGCGATCTGGTCGATGATTTCCTGCGGCGGGTAATCCTTGGCCGGCGGCGCGATGCCGATGCGGCTGGTGTACAGGCCTGGCCAGATGTGGCGGCCCAGGGTGTTCTGGCCGATCCAGTAGTCGAGCAGTTGGTCGTAGGCCTGGCCCGGCTGCTTGAGCGACCAGTACAACTGCGGCGTGAAGTAGTCGAGCCAGCCGTTCTGCAGCCAGGTCTCGGCGTCCGCGTACAGCTTGTCGTACTGCGAAAAGCCGGTGATGCCCGGCGGGCGGCGGTCCGGGCGGCCCAGGCCGAAGGGGCTGATGCCGAAGCGCACCCAGCTCTTCTCCTTGTGGATGCCCTCGTACATGGCCTGGATCAGGTGGTTCACGTTCTGACGGCGCCAGGATGCGCGGTCCAGTTTTCCGCCGCCGGCCAGGTAGCGCTGCCAGGACGGCTGGTCCGGGAAGTCGAGTTCCGTCTTGGCGGCCTTGCCGGTCAGCGCCGTCTCGTTGCCGGCCGTCGCATTGGGCGCCTCGATCGGATACGGGTAGAAGTAATCGTCGATGTGCACGCCGTCGATGTCGTAGCGGCGCACCACGTCCATCACCACGTCCAGGGTCTGCTTGACGGCGGATTCCTCGCCCGGGTCCATCCACTCGAATTTGCCGTAGGTCTTGACGGCGGCCGGGTTGGTGCGGGTGATGTGGTTCGGCGCCGCCGGCGATTTCGCGATGTTGTGGCGCGCGCGATAGGGATTGAACCAGGCGTGCAGTTCGAGACCGCGCGCGTGCGCCTGCGCGACCCAGAATTTCAGTGGGTCGTACCAGGGCTGGGGCGCCTTGCCCTGCGCGCCCGTCAGGTATTCCGACCACGGCTCGATCTGCGAGGCGTAGATGGCGTCGGCCGACGGACGCACCTGCAGCACGATGGCGTTCAGGTTCAGCGCCTTGGCGCGGTCGAGAATGGCGATGGCTTCCGCCTGCTGCTGGGCGGCGTTCAGGTTCTGCTTGCTGGGCCAGTCGATGTTGGCGACGGTCGAGACCCAGACCGCGCGGAATTCGCGCGGCGCCGGCGGCGGCGTGTCGCCCGCACCGGCACCGGCGGTGGCGACCTTGCCGGCGCCGGGGGTCGTGGTACAGGCCGAGAACAGGCCGCTCATCGCCAGCGCGGCGGCGACTCCTGCAAACGCGAACGCGCGTCGTTTTTGATTAGCTTGCACTGAGAGCACTCCGTATTCTTTTTAGACTTTGACGAACCATTTTTTGCGCCACATGACCCACGCCACCAGAAACATGCAGGCGTTGAACAGCACCGCATGCAGCAGCGAGGTGTTCACCGGCCCGATCGGCAGCGCGGCAAGCGGCGCATACAACGTCTTGCCCAGCGAACGCAGGCTGCCGTCCGGCTGGGTGAATTTGATGTAACCGAACATCTTCGCGATGAAACCCGACAGCGCGAAGATGAACAGCGCATTCATGCCGTAGATGATGAAGGGCTTGGTCCAGCGCGCCGCAGCCTCGCGCACGGCGGCGTAGGGATTCACGTCCAGCAGCCAGTAAAACGCGGAGAACACGATCAGCGCCCAACCCGTCATCAGGAAGCAGTAGGACGGCGTCCACAAGCTCTTATTAATCGGCATCAGGATGGTATCGAGGATCACGCCGATCCAGACGCACAGCAGGCCGGCCAGCAGCATCCACACGGTCTGCTCAAGGCGGTTGACGTTCGACGCCAGCCAGCGCCCGGCCAGCACGCCGAACAGTTGGCTGCACAGCGCCGGCAGGGTCGACACCAGCCCTTCCGGGTCCCAGGTTTTACTTTGCACCCACAGGTGATTGCCGAGCAGGGAGCGGTCGATCCAGGCGCCGAAGTCCTGGCCCGGCTCCAGCACGCCGGCGCCGATGCCCGGCACCGGCACCAGCAGCATCAGCACGCTGTACAGGCTCAAGAGCCCCGCGATGATGGCCAGCTGCGCGCGCCAGCCGCAGTAGACGACGATGGGCGCGGCCAGCAGCGTGCACAGGGCGATCCGCTGCAGCACGCCGGGAATGCGCACCTTCTCCACATTAAAGTAGGGCATGAAGTTGAGCAGGAAGCCGATCAGGAAGATCAGCGCGGCGCGCTTGGCCAGCTTCGTCAACAGGCGCGGCCGGTCTGCGCCAGCGGCAGCCAGGCGGCCCAGCGACAGCGCCATCGCGACGCCGCCGATGAACAGGAAAAAGGGGAAGATGCAGTCGGTGAAGGTCCAGCCGTTCCACTTGGCGTGTTCGAGCTGGGAATACAGATTGCCCCAGTCGCCCGGATTATTCACCAGCACCATCGCGGCGATCGTGAAGCCGCGGAAGGCGTCGAGCGAAGCCAGGCGGCTGCTTGTGTCGCGCATTGGTGTTCCCTTCTTATTTTTTCCCGAATTCCGGATCGATCCTCACCAGCGCCGCCATCACGAAAGCCGGAATCGTCGCCACGCACACCCAGACGAAGAAGTGCTGGTAGCCGATCATCTCCTGCAGCTTCCCGCTCCACATCCCCGGTACCATCATCCCCAGCGCCATCAGGCCGGTGCAGATCGCGTAGTGCGCCGTTTTATACGGGCCGTCGCAGACCATGATCATGTACATCAGCATGGCCGTGAAACCGAAGCCGTAGCCGAACTGCTCGATCGCGAGGAAGGCCGAGATCACGCCGAAGTTCTGCGGCTGCGCCGACGACAGGTAGACGAACACCAGGTCCGGCAGGTGCACCGCCGCCACCATCAGCCACAGGCAGCGCTTCAGGCCGAGGCGCGAGATCACGTAGCCGCCGAACAGACCGCCGATGGTCAGGGCGATGATGCCGATGGTGCCGTAGGCGGTGCCGTACTGCGCGGTCGTCAGACCCAGGCCGCCCTTCTCCACCGGGTCCTTCAGGAAGGGCGCCACGAGTTTCAGGAGCTGGGCCTCGCCCAGGCGGAAGGTCAGGATGAAACCGAGGATCAGCCAGATGTCGCGCTTGCCGAAGAAGCTGCCGAAGGTGGACAGAAAAGCGCGCAGCGGGTTGGTGCCGGCCGCCGCCGCACGGTCGGCCTCGGGCCGCGGCAGCACCGCCTGGTGCCAGGCGAACAGCGCGAAGAACAGGCCGGCCAGCACGAAGAACACGATGGCCCAGGCCTGGTGCACGTCGCCGAGCGACACCGCCAGCGTGCCGGCCAAAATCACCAGCGGCCCCTGCCCCGCCAGGGTCGCGAGGCGATAGAAAGTCGAGCGCACGCCCACGTAGGCGGCCTGCTGCGAGGACGGCATGCCGAGCATGTAGAAGCCGTCGGCCGAGATGTCGTGGGTGGCGGAAGCGAAGGCCATGATCCACATGACGGCCAGGCTGACGATGAAGAAGGCGGGCAGGTGCAAGGTCGCGCCGACCGCGCCGAGTCCGGCGGCCAGCAGCAGCTGCAGCGAGACGGTCCAGCCGCGCTTGGTGCCGAACATGTCGACCAGGGGCGACCACAGCGGCTTGATCACCCACGGCAGGTAGAGCAGGCTGGTGTAGAAGGCGATGTCGGCGTTGGAGATCCCCATGTCCTTGTACATGACGACCGACAGGTTGTTCGCGACGATGTAGGGAATGGCCTGGCCGAAGTACAGGGAGGGCACCCACAGCCACGGGTTCTTTGCTTGCGATGTCTGCATAACTCTTTCGTGATCCCAGGCCGGCGGCATCCGCCGCGGGGGTCAGCTGGCGAGGGCTTCGCGCACGCTGCCGGACGCAGCGTCCAGCAAGGCGCGCGCCTGATCGACCTGGATTTTCTTGGACAAGGCCACGATCGCAACCTTGACGTGGAAGCCGCACTGCTCCAGCACCTGGCGCGCCGATTCGTCGTCGGCGCCCGTCGCGAAGGTGGTCAGGCGGATCGCCCGGCGCACCAGCTTGGCGTTGGTCGCCTTCAAGTCTACCATCAGGTTGCCATAAACCTTGTTCAAACGCACCATCAGGGCGCTCGAGAAGGAATTCAGCGCGATCTTCTGCGAGGTGCCGGCCTTCAGGCGGGTGCTGCCCGAGATGGCTTCCGGACCGGTGTCCAGGGTGACGCCGATTTCGGCCTCGCCCGCGACCGGGGCGTCCGGGTTGTTGGCGAAGCCGATCGTCAGCGCACCGGCGGCGCGCGCCGCGCGCAGGGCGCCCAGCACGTAAGGCGTACCGCCCGAGGCCGCAATGCACAGCACGACGTCGTCCGGGCCCACGTTCACGCTCTGCAGGTCGGCCGCGCCCTGCTCAATGTCGTCCTCGGCGCCTTCGACGGCGACGAACATGGCGTCGGTGCCGCCGGCCAGCAGCGCCACCGCGCGGCCGTGCGGCCAGGAGAAGGTCGGGTAGAGTTCGACGCTGTCGAGTACCCCCAGGCGGCCGGAGGTGCCGGCGCCGACGTAGATCAGGCGTCCGCCCGCTTCCATGCGCGGCAGCGCGGCCGTGACGGCGGCGGCGATGCGCGGCGCGGCGGCACGGACCGCCTCGACGGCCTTGAGCTGGTCGTCGACCAGCACGTTGACCAGTTCGGTCGTCGGGTATTGATCGAGGGAAGCGTGTTGCGAAGCGGGGGTTTCGGTGTTCAGCATAGTAAAACCAGTGTAATACCAATCAGAACAGCCTGCCATGAAAGGATCGGCCGTTATCATTCCGAAAAGTTATGCACAGCCGCGGCCTATTCATTGGCCCGGCCTGCGGCGACTCCGTATGCTGGACAGGATAACGACGAGGAGACAGGATGAATCAGGGCAGACGCAATATACTGGGCATGGCTTTGTTGGGCATGGTCGATCCGCTGATGGCGGCCACGCCATCGAACGGTGGCGCAGCGGCTGCTCTGCCGGCCGCACTGAAGACGCAGCTCGACCGCGAACTGGCGACCATCGCCGCCAATCCGGCCTGCGAGCTGGCCAGCCTGTCGGTGCTGGCGATCCGCGACGGCCGCGTCGCCTACGAAGGCCAGTTCGGCCGGCGTTTCATTTCGGCTGGCGGCCTGCCCGACAAGCCGGTCGACGCCAACACCCTGTTCCGCATCGCCTCGATCTCGAAGATGATGACGACCATCGGCCTGATGCGCCTGGTGGAAGCCGGCAAGGTCGACCTGGATGCCGACGTCTCCGGCTACCTCGGTTTCAGTCTGCGCAATCCGCACTTCCCGGACCAGCCCATCGTCCTGCGGCACCTGCTGACCCATACCTCGTCCCTGCGCGACGAGGCCGGCTATTCCTGGGGCCTCGATACGGCGCTGAAGGATGTCCTCGTCCCCGGCAGCCGCCTGTTCGGCGAAGGCAGGATGTGGGCGGCGAACGCCGGCCCGGGCGCGTATTTCACGTACTGCAATCTCGGCTGGGGCGTGATCGGCACCATCATGGAAAGGGTCGGCGGCGAGCGCTTCGACCGCCTGATGCGGCGCCTGCTGGTCGAGCCGCTGGGCCTGCACGCCGGCTACAACCCGTCCGAGCTGCCGGCTGGCGACGTCGCCAACATCGCCGCCCTGTACCGCAAGCGCACCGTCGACACCGAAGTGTGGGACGCGAACGGCCCCTGGATCGCCCAGGTGGACGACTACAGCAAGACGCTCCCTGCCGCACCGGCCGGGATCGAACGCTACGTCATCGGCGCCAACGCCACGCCGTTCAGCCCGACCGGCGGCCTGCGCATCTCGGCGCGCGACATGGGGACCGTGATGCGGATGCTGATGAACGGCGGCCTCCACGAGGGCAAGCGCATCCTGCAGCAGGCGAGCCTGGACCGGATGTTCTCGCGCCAGTGGACCTACGATGGCAAGGGCGGCAACGGCGACAGCCTGGACGGCCTGTTCAACGCCTGGGGCCTGGGCAACGAGCAGTTCCCGGACGACCCGGCCACCCGCACGCGGCTGGTCGAAGGCGGCGGCTTTGCGGCGGTCGGCCACCTGGGCGACGCCTACGGGCTGATGTCCGTGTTCGCCGCCGACCTGAAGCACCGCAACGGCATGGTCGCCCTGGTGGGCGGCACCTCGACCGACCCGCTGGCCTATAAAGGAACGTATTCCTCGCTGGCCCGCTTCCAGGAGCAAATCCTCACCGCGATGCACCGCCGCGCCATTCTGGTGCGCGCATGACTGGCGGTTATGCCTGCCTGCGCTACATTCATTAGCGAAAGCAGGGTCCAGCCCCTAAGCTCTCATGCATTAGTGGATAAATATAGTGTGCGCGGATGCAAGAAATAATCGTGATCGGCGGGGGTGTTGTCGGCCTGACCTCGGCCTGGTGGCTGCTCGAGGCAGGCCACAAGGTCACGCTGCTCGAACGTGCACCGCAAGTGGGCACCGGCACCAGCTACAGCAACGGCGGCCAGCTGAGCTACCGCTACGTGTCGCCGCTGGCCGACGCCGGCGTGCCTTTGAAGGCGCTGCAGTGGATGTTCCAGGAATATGGTCCGCTGAAATTCAAACCCCAGTTCGACGCCCACCAGTGGCGCTGGCTGGCCGCTTTCCTCGCCAACTGCCGCGTCGACGCCAACCGCCAGACCACGCATAAGCTGCTGCAGCTGGGCGAACTGTCGCGCCGCGCGATGGTCCAGCTCGAGCCGGTGGTGCCGCCCGCGTCCTTCCAGTGGCGCGACGCCGGCAAGCTGGTGGTCTACCGCACCCGCAAGGCCTTCGAGGCGGCCACGTCGAAATCCGATTCGTCCAGCACGCGCCAGGTCTGGAGCGCGGCCGAGTGCGCGGCCCACGAGCCGGCACTGGCCGACGTCGCCGGCCAGCTGGAAGGCGGCATCTACAACAGCGGCGAAGCGGTGGCCGACTGCTACGAATTCTGCGTGACCCTCGCCGAACGCATCGCTTCTCACCCGCGCTTTGCGGGCTACGTGCACGGCGACGCCCAGCGTTTCGTGAGCGAGGGCGACAGAATCACCGGCCTGCAGACCAGCGCCGGCCTCTTGAAGGCCGATTCGTATGTGCTGTCGGCCGGCATGCAGAGCCGCACGCTGGCGAAAACCGCGGACATCTCGCTGCCGATCTACCCGCTGAAGGGCTACAGCCTGACCGCGCCGATCCGCAGCGGCGACGTGGCGCCGGAAATCAGCGTCACCGATTTCGAGCGCAAGGTGCTGTATGCGCGCATCGGCGGCAAGCTGCGGGTGGCGGCGATGGTCGACATGGTCGGCGAAGACCTGAGCCTGGACGCGCGCCGCCTGGCCAGCCTGACGCGCCAGGTCCGCGAAACCATGCCGCACGCGGCCGACTACAACAGCGTCACCCCCTGGGCCGGCCTGCGCCCGGCGACGCCGAACAGCGCCCCGATCGTCGGCCCGACGCCATATTCCAACCTGTGGCTGAACATCGGCCACGGCCCGCTCGGCTTCACCTTCGCCTGCGGCACCGCCAGCGTGCTGACCGACCTGGTGCAAGGCAAAGCCCCACCCTTCACCCTCGAAGGCCTGAGCCTGCGCTAACGCAAACCGGGGTCAGACTCCGGTTTTAGGAAATTGCCCAAAATCGGAGTCTGACCCCGATTTTTGGAAATTTTTTCTGAACTGTTAAATTTATTTTCGGCAAAAGATGTCCGAAGATGAGGCAATTGCAGTCAATATGCCGTCTTCTCGGAAATTCCGAACACGGACGGCCCCTGACTTGTGCCCCTGAAATGGCGGATAATTGCCGCCATGCCTACCCCGCCGACACCCAGCTGCCCTTGCGGCAGCAACCTGCCCATCATGCGCTGCTGCGGCCCCTACGTTGCGGGTGCCGAGCTGGCGCCGACCGCCGAGGCGTTGATGCGTTCGCGCTATACCGCCTATGTGATGCAGGTCGAAGACTACCTGCGCGCCACCTGGCACCCCAGCACCCGGCCGGATGAGCCCCTGATCGACAAAAATGAAAAGATTCAATGGCTCGGACTTGAGATAAAATCTGCTTTACGTTTACGTCAACGTAAAGCAGATCTGCCGGAACAGTTGGACCAGGACACCGTCGAATTCGTCGCCCGCTTCAAGGTCAACGGCCGCGCCCAGCGGCTGCACGAGGTCAGTCAATTCGTGCGCGAACCTGAAACGCCGGGCGGCGTGCCACGCTGGTTCTATGTGGACGGCAGCTTCCCCGAGCAAAAAGGTAAATAAGAGACAAGCAGGAGACGCGATGCCCCAGATCGAAAGTAAGCTCAACCCGCGCGGCGAGGATTTCAAGGCCAATGCCGCGGCCATGCAGGCCGTGGTCGACGACCTGCGCGCCAAGGTCGCCGCCATGGCCAAGGGCGGCGGCGAAGCGGCCAGCGCAAAGCACGTCGCCCGCGGCAAGCTGCTGCCGCGCGACCGCGTGCAGATGCTGCTCGATCCCGGCACACCCTTCCTCGAGTTCTCCCAGTTGGCCGCATACGAGATGTACGAGAACGCCGCCCCCGCCGCCGGCATCATCACCGGCATCGGCCGCATCGCCGGCCAGGAATGCGTGATCGTCTGTAACGACGCCACCGTCAAGGGCGGCACCTATTACCCGATGACGGTCAAGAAGCACCTGCGCGCCCAGGAAATCGCCGAGCAAAACAACCTGCCCTGCATCTACCTGGTCGACTCGGGCGGCGCCAACCTGCCGAACCAGGACGACGTGTTCCCGGACCGCGACCACTTCGGCCGCATCTTCTACAACCAGGCGAACCTCTCGAGCAAGGGCATCCCGCAGATCGCGGTGGTGATGGGTTCCTGCACCGCCGGCGGCGCCTACGTGCCGGCGATGAGCGACGAGTCCATCATCGTCAAGGACCAGGGCACGATCTTCCTGGGCGGTCCGCCGCTGGTGAAGGCGGCGACCGGCGAAGTGGTCAGCGCCGAAGACCTGGGCGGCGGCGACGTCCACACCCGTCTCTCGGGCGTGGCCGACCACCTGGCGCAGAACGACACCCACGCGCTGTCGCTGGCCCGGACGATTGTCTCGAACCTGAACCGCGTGAAACCGGTACAGGGCGCGCTGCGTGAAGCCACCGAACCGAAATATGCGCCGGAAGAGCTGTACGGCGTGATCCCGGTCGACACCCGCAAGCCCTTCGACGTGCGCGAAGTCATCGCCCGCATCGTCGACGGCAGCGAGTTCGACGAGTTCAAGGCGCGCTACGGCACCACCCTGGTCTGCGGCTTCGCCCACATCTTCGGCATGAAGGTCGGCATCATCGCCAACAACGGCATCCTGTTCTCGGAGTCGGCGCTGAAGGGCGCCCACTTCATCGAACTGTGCTGCCAGCGCAAGATCCCGCTGGTGTTCCTGCAGAACATCACCGGCTTCATGGTCGGCCGCAAGTACGAGAACGAAGGCATCGCCCGCAACGGCGCCAAGATGGTCACCGCCGTCGCCACGGCCTCGGTGCCGAAGTTCACCGTGATCATCGGCGGCTCTTTCGGCGCCGGCAACTACGGCATGTGCGGCCGCGCCTTCTCGCCGCGCTTCCTGTGGATGTGGCCGAACGCGCGCATCTCGGTGA
>CAJYXO010000098.1 GCA_913778765.1 uncultured Massilia sp.
CCGTGAGCGTGACCGTGGCGGTAGGGACGTTCGGCGTGACAGTGAGGGCACGCCGGCGGCGCGGCCGGATCCTCGACGATCTCGAGCACGCGGTCGAGCCCGGCGGCAGACTGCAGCAAGGCCAGCAGGCGCCCGCGTTGCCGGCGTGTCAGGCTGGACAGGCGTTGGAGAAATTGCTCGAACTGCCGCGCTTGCATGGTGCCTCCGTCAACGGTTCAGGTCGACGTTGGACTGGGCGCGAGTCCAAGAGATTCAACACTTGATGCGAACAGCGCCATAAAAAAAAGCCCGGATCGCTCCGGGCTTTTTCATGGGAGGGGCCGCTCAGTCCTGCTTCACGCAATCGACGAAGTAGCCCAGCTTGCCGTCCACCTCGCGCTTGACCAGGCCGTGCACGTCGGTCTCGAAGCCCGGGAAGCGCTCGTTGAAGTCGCGTGCGAAGCGCAGGTAGTCGACGATGGTCCTGTTGAAGCGCTCGCCCGGGATCAGCAGGGGGATGCCCGGCGGGTACGGGGTCAGCAGGATCGCCGTGATGCGGCCTTCCAGCTCCTCGATCGCGACGCGCTCGATTTCGCGGTGCGCCATCTTGGCGAAGGCGTCCGACGGCTTCATCGCCGGGATCATGTCCGACAGGTACATCTCGGTGGTCAGGCGCGCCACGTCGCGCGACTTGTAGAAGTCGTGGATCTGCTGGCACAGGTCGCGCAGGCCCCAGGATTCGTAGCGCGGGTTGGCCGCGCAGAATTCCGGCATGATGCGCCACATCGGCTGGTTGCGGTCGTAGTCGTCCTTGAACTGCTGCAGGGCGGTCACCAGGGTGTTCCAGCGGCCCTTGGTGATACCGATCGTGAACAGGATGAAGAAGGAGTACAGGCCGCACTTCTCGATGATGACGCCATGCTCGGCCAGGTACTTGGTCACGATCGAGGCCGGGATGCCGGAATCGTCGAAGCTGCCGTCCAGCGCCAGGCCCGGCGTCACCACGGTCGCCTTGATCGGGTCGAGCATGTTGAAGCCTTCGGCCAGCTTGCCGAAGCCGTGCCAGGTGTGGTCGGCATGGATGATCCAGTCTTCCTGGGTGCCGATGCCTTCCTCGCTGGTGACCTGCGGGCCCCAGACCTTGAACCACCAGTCCTCGCCGATCTCCTGGCCGACCTTCTGCATCGCGCGGCGGAAGTCCAGCGATTCGTAGATCGATTCCTCGACCAGGGCGGTGCCGCCCGGCGCTTCCATCATCGCGGCGGCGACGTCGCAGGAGGCGATGATCGAGTACTGCGGCGAGGTCGAGGTGTGCATCAGGTAAGCCTCGTTGAAGGCGTCCTGGTCCAGCTTGACGGTCTCGGATTCGCGCACCAGCACCTGCGAGGCCTGCGACAAACCCGCGAGAAGCTTGTGCGTCGACTGGGTCGAGAAGATCATCGACTGCTTGGCGCGCGGCCGGTCGCGGCCGATCGCGTGCATGTTCTTGTAGAAGTCGTGGAAGGTCGCGTGCGGGATCCAGGCTTCGTCGAAGTGCAGGGTGTCGATCTTCCCGTCCAACATTTCGCGCAGGGTCTCGACGTTGTACACCACGCCGTCGTAGGTCGACTGCGTGATGGTGAGGATGCGCGGCTTCTTGTTCTTGGCTTCGCGGGCGAACGGGTTCGCTTCGATCTTGCGGGCGATCGATTCCGGCGTGAACTCTTCCAGCGGGATCGGGCCGATGATGCCGAGGTTGTTCCGGGTCGGCATCAGGAACACCGGGATCGCGCCGCACATGATGATCGAGTGCAGGATCGACTTGTGGCAGTTACGGTCGACCACGACGATGTCGCCCGGCGCCACGGTCGAGTGCCAGACCATCTTGTTCGAGGTCGAGGTGCCGTTGGTGACGAAGTAGCAGTGGTCGGCGTTGTAGATGCGGGCGGCGTTGCGCTCGGACTTGGCGACCGGACCGGTGTGGTCGAGCAGCTGGCCCAGCTCCTCGACCGCGTTGCAGACGTCGGCGCGCAGCATGTTCTCGCCGAAGAACTGGTGGAACATCTGGCCGATCGGCGACTTCAGGAAGGCGACGCCGCCCGAGTGGCCGGGGCAATGCCAGGAGTAGGAACCGTCGTTGGCGTAGTTGACCAGCGCGCGGAAGAAAGGCGGCGCCAGGCTGTCCAGGTAGGCCTTGGCTTCGCGGATGAGGTGGCGCGCGACGAACTCCGGCGTGTCCTCGAACATGTGGATGAAGCCGTGCAGCTCCTTCAGGATGTCGTTCGGGATGTGGCGGCTGGTGCGGGTCTCGCCGTAAATATAGATCGGGATGTCCGAGTTCTTGTGGCGGATCTCCTGCACGAAGGCGCGCAGCGCGCTCAGCGCGAAATTGGTTTCCTCGATGGTGCCGCCGCCGAATTCCTCGTCGTCGATCGACAGCACGAACGCCGAGGCGCGCGACTGCTGCTGGGCGAACTGGGACAGGTCGCCATAGCTCGTCAGGCCCAGCACTTCCATGCCTTCTTTTTCCATCGCGGCAGCGAGCGCGCGAATGCCGAGACCGGAGGTGTTCTCGGAACGGAAGTCCTCGTCGATGATGACGATGGGGAATCGAAATTTCATGGACAGCTCCAAAGCGAAGCGCCGTGCACCCCATCTCCGTCAAAGTGGAGATGGCCGGGCACGGCACCGTAAAAAAAATAGAAGCGGATTTTCGCAGAATTTCCGCAACTCGGCGCAATTTTTTTAATAGGTTAGCCAGACTCGGCCGTGAGGGGCGCACCGTTGTTGCTGAGTAAGCAAGTTGCCCAGCATTTGCCGGCTGGAATTGGCCGCACCACAAACCGTGTAAAAGAAGCCACTCAGCCGCGTTAGGTTAATCGGATAACGGAAGCGGTCTCAACACAATCTTACAGTGGAGGCGCATCATCTAGTTTGCATACGCATCCGCTTTTTTGCAGTCGAGGCAGCCATGAGCACAGTACGCGTCAAATTCGAGAGCAGCGTCCCCACGACGCCTGCCGAACTCTGGGACTGGAGCACCTCCGTACGCGGCGTCGACGCCGAGATGGGGCCGATCCTGAAGTTGGACTTCCCCAAGGGCATGACCCACATTCCGCGCGACGGCAGCGGCCTCGGCCGGCCGCTGGGCAATTGCAAGTTCCTGCTGTTCGGTTTCCTGCCGGTCGACCTGTCGAAGCTCACCTTCGTCGAAGTCGAGCCCGGCCACCGCTTCGTCGAGCAGTCGCCGCTGCTGTCGATGAAGGCATGGCGCCACGAGCGTGTCATCGAACCGGCGCCGGACGGCACCCACGTGGTCGACACCCTCGAATTCACGCCGCGCTTCGGCACCCGCATGGTGACCTGGTTCATCTCCAAGTTCTTCCAGCATCGCCACAAGGTGCTGCTCGAGCAGTACCGCGAACGGCGCTCGGCGGCGTCGATGGCGCGGCGCCTGCAGGGCGTCCGGCCGGCGCACGGCTGAGCCGGCGCACCGTTCACTCCGCCGCTCGTTTCGCCGGGTAGGCGATCCCGAACATTTTCGCGTACTCGGCCATCGGCGGCAGGCCGACGCGCTTGCGGCGTTCGTCCACATGGGCTTCGTCCTCGATCGGATCGAAGCGCAGCGGCTCGCCGCCGGCCTGGGTGCCGTACAGCTGGGGCTTGCCGTCGGCGACGCGGACGCGGTCCTCGAGCAGCGCCAGATGGCTGCCGAGAGCGTCATGGCGCATGACGGCGTCGCGCAGCAGTGGCAGGTACTTGCGCTGGGTGGCGGTGTCGGCGTGTTGCAGGACCAGGAAGGCCGTCTGCGAGCCTGCGCCGGCAAACCGGAGGCCGGGCCAGCCGAAGCGGTCGACGATCTGCGCCAGCCGCCGCGCATTGGCGGTGTCGATCTCGGTCTGGCGCTTCCATTCGTCCGGCGTGAGCGTGCCGCCGTTCATGAGGCGGACGCGGTAGAGCTGGTCGGATGCATCCATCGCTTCCAGGTCGCGCACGGCATGGGCGCGTTCGGCGCTGACCGGCTCCGCCGCCATCACCAGATCTTCGCCGAACACGACGATGGAGGTGCCCGCCGGCGGCGTGAAGCGCCCCTGGACGTTGCCGGCAAAGCGGGTCTGCTTCGCGCCATCCTCGACCGAATTGGCGACCGCCGACAGCTTGACTTCGGTCCCGATCGGGAACAGCAGCCCAGCGGCCGGCTTGCCGCCGGCGTAGATCGTGATCGTGGTCTGCTTCAGACCGTCGTCCGCATGCGCCGGCAGGGCCAGCGAAGCGAGGACGGCGAGGGCGAGGGCGAGGGCGCGCGGGCGGAACTTCATCGGTGCTTCCTTTCGTGATGCATGCGGCATGGCGGAAGCGCCGAGTCTAGCATCCCGGCCTGCCGCCAAAACTCACGAAATGTCCCGCGCCGTCGGCGTTTGCCTGTCACCGGCGTTCGTAAGTGACGAAAGCGAAGGCGACCCCATCGGCGGAGCGATGCTCCTCGCGCGCCGTGACCGTCCACACGCTTGGGTCGATCTCGGGGAAGAAGGTATCGCAGCGGTAGACGCCGTCGATGTGGGTGACGATCATGCGGTCTGCGAGCTCCAGGGACTCCGTGAAAATCTGGGCGCCGCCGATGATGCTCGCGCGCCCGTCGCCGGCCATCGCCACTGCCTCGTCGAGCGAGCCCGCCACCTCGACGCCCTCGTGCGACCAGGCGCGGTTGCGCGTGACGACGATGTTGCGCCGCTTCGGCAGCGGACGGCCGATGGAATCGAAGGTCTTGCGGCCCATGATGATGGGCGCATCGAGGGTGACGCGCTTGAAATGGGCGAGGTCCTCGGGCAGGTGCCAGGGAAGCTGGTTGTCGACGCCGATGCCGCGCTGGGCGTCCATGGCGACGACGAGGGTCAGTTGACGAGCCATGTGATTACACCGCCACGGGCGCCTTGATGGCGGGATGCGGATCGTAGCCGGCCACCTCGAAGTCTTCGAACTTGTAGTCGAACAGCGAGTCCGGCCTGCGCTTGATGATCAAGCGGGGCAGCGGGCGCTCCTCGCGCGACAGCTGCAGCTCGACCTGCTCCAGGTGATTCGCGTACAGGTGGCAGTCGCCGCCGGTCCAGACGAAGTCGCCGACTTCCAGGTTCGCCTGCTGCGCCATCATGTGGGTGAGCAGCGCGTAGGACGCGATGTTGAAGGGCACGCCCAGGAAGATGTCGGCGCTGCGCTGGTAGAGCTGGCAGGACAGCTTGCCATCGGCCACGTAGAACTGGAAGAAGGCGTGGCAGGGCGGCAGCTTCATCTTCGGCACGTCGGCCACGTTCCAGGCGGAGACGATCATGCGCCGCGAGTCCGGATTGTTCCTGATCTGGTCCAGCACCTGGCTGACCTGGTCGATGTGTTCGCCGGAAGGCGCCGGCCAACTGCGCCACTGGTAGCCGTAGATCGGCCCAAGCTCGCCGTTGGCGTCGGCCCATTCGTCCCAGATCGAGACGCCGTTCTCTTTCAGGTAGGCGATGTTGGTGGAACCGTTGAGGAACCAGATCAGCTCATGGATGATCGACTTCAGGTGCACCTTCTTGGTGGTCACCAGCGGGAAGCCGTCCTGCAGATTGAAGCGCATCTGGTAGCCGAACACGGATCGGGTGCCGGTGCCGGTGCGGTCCGTCTTGACCGCGCCATGGTCGCGGACATGGCGCATCAGCTCTGAATATTGGCGCATCGTTGAACACTCGCGATGGAAAACCGGCATTTTAACCGATGGCCGGTACCGACACCGCCTGCGCCAGCAGCGCCATCGCCTCGCGCACGCGCTCGTCCGTCGTCTCCAGCAGATTGTCGCCCACGTAGAGCTCGAAGAAGCTGGTGTCCGGCAGCACGCCGTGGCTGATGCGGTTGAAGATCCATACGCCATGTTCGGCGGCCAGCTGGCGGCGAATCTCCAGCGCGCGCTCGCGATTGACCGGCAGGTGGATGTGCAGCATGTTCGCCTGCGGCTGCGCCGGATTCACCCTGATGGCGGGATGCTCGCGCAGCACTTCGTACAGGAACTGCGTACGGCGGAAATAAGCCGGCATGCTGGCCAGGCGCGCATCGAACTGCATCGCCGCCGCCACCACGTAGGGAGAGCGGTGGATGACGTTGCCGCCCTGGCGCCTGAACCATTCCGACGCCTGCGCGACAAAGGCGCGGCTGCCCAGCAGCATGGCGCCGCCGAGGCCGCCGATGCCCTTGTAAAGCGAGACATACACCGAATCGAAGCCGGCCGCGATCTCGGCCACGTGGCGGCCGTAGCCGGCGGCCGCTTCCCACAGGCGCGCGCCGTCCATGTGCAGGTGGATGTCCAGTTCCTTGCAGTGGGCCTTGATGGCGGCCAGGTCTTCCCAGCTCGACAGCTGGCCGCCGATCTCGCGCATCGGGATCTCCAGCGCCACCGCCGACAGCGGATCGGGAAGCGTCGTGATGTCGGCGGCGGTCCAGGGGCGGTGCCGGTCGCCGGCCTGCAGCGCATCGAAGTGGCCGAGCAGCTGGTAGTTGGAGCGCTCGTGGACGATGATGTGCGAAGTCGGGTGCAGCGCCACCGGCGCGTTGGCGCGCGCCATCGCGGCCAGGCGCAGCGCGGTCACCTGGGTCATGGTCCCGGAGATGCAGAAGACGGCGGCTTCGAAGCCGAGCAGGTCGGCGACCTTGCGCTCGAATTCCTGGATCGTGGAACCTTCGCCGTAGACGTCGTGCTGGACGCCGTTGGTCTCGCACCAGGCGGCCATGGCGTGGAACATCTCGGCGGGACGGCGGGCGCGGTGGCCCGGAAGGATGGTGGTGCAGCGGGACAGCAGTTCGGTATCGCTCAAGGCAAGCTCCAGTTGACGCGGGCCGGCGCAAGGATGGGCGCCGGCCCGCGCCAACTGTACACCGAAACCTCAGTACGAGGCGAGTGCCGGGCGGGTCTTGCGGCCGGCGGCGCCCTGCGCAGCGTCGAGCTTGAACAGGCGCACCGACTGCGCCAGCTGGGCGGCCTGTTCCTGCATGGCCTGGGCGGCGGCGCTGGCTTCTTCGACCAGGGCGGCGTTGTGCTGGGTGACGCGGTCCATCTCGCCGATCGAGCGGTTGACGTTCTCGATGCCGCCGTATTGCTCGGTGCTGGCGGCGCTGATGCGGGCCATGATGCCGGTCACCTGCTCGGCGCTGTTCAGGACCTCGGCCATGGTGCTGCCGGCTTCCTGCACCAGCTGGCTGCCGGCGTCGACTTCGGCGCCGGAGGCCTGGATCAGGGTCTTGATTTCCTTGGCCGCCGCGGCCGAACGCTGGGCCAGGTTGCGCACTTCGGAAGCCACGACCGCGAAGCCGCGGCCCTGTTCGCCGGCGCGCGCCGCTTCGACGGCCGCGTTCAGCGCCAGGATATTGGTCTGGAAGGCGATGCCGTCGATCACGCCGATGATGTCGTTGATGCGGCCAGACGACGCCTTGATGGCTTCCATGCGCTCGATCACCTGGCCCACCATGCGGCCGCCTTCTTCCGCCACCATCGAAGTGTTCACGGCCAGCTGGTTGGCCTGCTGGGCGTCGCCGGCGTTCTGGCGCACGGTCTCGGTCAGGTCCTGCATCGCGTTGGCGGTGGCGGCCAGGGTCGCCGCCTGCTGCTCGGTGCGCGAGCACAGGTCGAGGTTGCCCGACGAGATCTCGCTGGAGGCATTCGCGATTTGTTCGGCGCCGGTGCGGACCTGGCCGACCACGTTCGACAGGCCCTTGCCGATCTCGTTCATGGCGGCGGCCAGGCGGCCGATTTCGTCGCGCCCCGTGGCATCCAGGGTGACGCTCAGGTCGCCCTCGGCCATGCGCACGGCGGCGTCGCGGGCGGCGGTCAGCGGACGGGTCACGGTGCGCTTCAGGACGGCCGCCAGGATGACGGCGAAGATCGCCAGCGCCACCAGGCCGCAAAGGATGGCGCGGTTGCGCAGGCTGGCGCTGGCTTCGGTGATCTCGTCGTCGAAGGTGCCGCCGGCGATCAGCCAGTTCCAGTCCTTGAACAGGGTGTAGGCCACGATGCGGGTGCGCGGCGCGCCGCCGTCGGTGCTCTGCAGCGGGTAGCTGGTCATGCCTTCCTTCGCTTCCAGCATGGCGCGCACGTATTCGCGGCCTTCCGCATCGCGGTTGCCGAGGATGTTCTGGCCTTCCTTGTTCGGGTGGACGATCAGGTTGCCGTAGTTCTTGCCGGGGGCGGCGTTCAGCACGTAGAAGTAGCCGGTCTCGCCGACCTTCATGCTGCGGATGCGGTCCTTCAGCAGGGCCAGGTCGGCGCTGATGTCGACGCCCACGTACAGCACGCCGATCACCTTGCCGGCGGCGTCGCGCACGGGCTCGTAGTCGGTGACGGTCTGCTTGCCGAACAGCGTGACCAGGCCGACATAGGGCTTGCCGGCCTTCAGTTGCGCATAGGCGGGGCTGGCGTGATCCAGCACGGTGCCGACCGCGCGCTCGCCGTTTTCCTTGCGCACCGAGGTCGTGATGCGAACGAAATCGTCGCCCTGCGCCACGAAGATGGTCGCGTTGCCGCCGGTGGTGCGGGTGAATTCGTCCGGCGCCGTGAAATCGAGATTCAGCGCCTTGCCGTTGTGGTTCAGGGTCGGCACCTGCTTGCCGGCGACGTCGGCCAGGTGTTCGGTGTCGAGGGTGAACTCGCCGGCCAGGCTGGCGGCGAAGATCTTGCCGAAGCTGGCGGCTTCGCTGGAGACGGCCTTGTCGAACATTTCGACGGTGGCCATCACAGTGCGCAGCTCGGCCTGGATGTTCTCGGTGGCGCGCTGGTGCAGCAGCTTCGAGGTGCTCCAGCTGGTGATCGTGACCAGGGCGGACAGGATCAGGCCGACGAGGGCGAAGGTGAAAACGGTGATCTTCGAGCCGACCGACCAGCTCGAAACGTCGAACGAAGGCTTGTTCATGGTTTCCGGGTATGCGAATTGACGTTCGCGATGATACCGGAAGTATCCATGGGGAAACTATGCAAACACGCTGTCGACGACGTATTCATACAACATGATGTTATTCATGCATGAGTTTTTGGCATGTGATGGAATTGCAGCGCCGCCAGGTTGGCATAGATGCCGCCGAGCGCGACCAGCGAGGCATGGGTGCCGGTTTCGACGATGCGGCCGTCTTCCATGACGACGATGCGGTCGGCGCGCTGCACGGTGGCCAGGCGGTGGGCGATGATCAGGGTGGTGCGGCCGACCATCGCCGCTTCCAGCGCGCTCTGCACCAGGCGCTCGGATTCCGCGTCCAGCGCGCTGGTGGCTTCGTCGAGCAGCAGCAGCGGCGGGTTCTTCAGCAGGGCGCGCGCGATCGCGATGCGCTGGCGCTGGCCGCCGGACAGGCGCACGCCGCGTTCGCCCAGGTAGGATCCGTAGCCCTCCGGCAGGCGCTCGATGAATTCGTGGGCGGCCGCCATGCGCGCGGCGGCGATCACCTCGGCGTCGCTGGCGTCCGGGCGGCCGTAGCGGATGTTCTCCATCGCGTTGGCCGAGAAGATGACGGTATCCTGGGGCACGATGCCGATCGCGCCGCGGAGCGCATGCAGGTCGAGGTCGCGGATGTCGACGCCGTCCAGCAGGATGCTGCCCGACTGCGGGTCGTAGAAGCGCAGCAGCAGCTGGAACAGGGTGGTCTTGCCGGCGCCGGAAGGGCCGACCACGGCCACTGTTTCGCCGGGACGGATCGACAAACTGAGGTGCGACAGCGAGGCATGGTCCGGGCGCGAGGGATAGGAAAAGCCGACGTCCTGCAGCTGCAGGGCGCTGCCGGCGGCCTGGCGCGCCGGCAGCGGCTTCGGATGCAGCGGACTGGCGATGCTGGAGCGCAGGGCCAGCAGTTCGAGCAGGCGCTCGGCGGCGCCGGCCGCGCGCTGCGCCTCGCCCATCACTTCGGACAAGGCGCCGACCGCGCCCGACACGATCGAGGCGTACAGGATGAACTGGCCGAGGTCGCCGCCGGTCATGCTGCCGGACAGGACCGCGTGCGCGCCCAGCCACAGCACGAACACGATGGCGCCGAACACCAGCACGATGGCCAGCATGGTCAGCACCGAACGCGCGCGGATGCGCCGCATCGCCGTGCGGAAGGCGTGTTCGACCGAGGCGCCGAAGCGCTGGGCTTCGCGCCGTTCGCCGGTGAAGGCCTGCACGGTCGGCATGGCGTTGAGGATCTCGCCGGCCAGCGCGGAGGCATCGGCGATGCGGTCCTGCGAATCGCGGGAAAGCGAGCGCACGCGCCGTCCGTACAGCACGATCGGCACCACGACCAGCACCAGCAGGCCGAGGATGATCGAGGTCAGCTTGGCGCTGGTCACGAACAGCATCGCCAGGCCGCCGACGAACAGCAGGGTGTTGCGCAGGGCCAGCGAGATGCTGGTGCCGACCACGGTCTGGATCAGGGTCGTGTCGGTGGTCAGGCGCGACAGCACTTCGCCGGTGCGGGTGGTCTCGAAGAATTCCGGGCTTTGCTGGACCACGTGGCGGTAGACGGCGCCACGGATGTCGGCGGTGACACGCTCGCCCAGCCAGGACACCATGTAGAAGCGCGCCGCGGTGGCCACGCCCAGCACCGCCGCCACCCCGAACAGGGCCAGGAAGGTGGCGTTCACGTTGTCGACGCTGCGCCCGCCGGCCGCCGCGCCGAAGCCGTGATCGATCATCTGCTTGAAGGCGTAGGGAATGGCCAGGGTGGCGCCGGCGGCGACCACCAGCGCGATCCCCGCCAGCAGGAACTGGCGGCGGTAGGGCGCCAGGAAGGGCAACAGGCTGGCCAGCGAGGCCAGCGCTCCTTTGCGCTTTTCTTCATTATCGGAACGCTTGCTCATGTCTGCTTGTTGGTTGTTGTCGTTGATTTTCTGGTCGCCGGTTCAAAGGCGCATCGGGTCGAGGTAGCCGGTCAGCTCGAGGTAGCCGCGGCCCGCCGGCCTGCCGTCGCGCAGGACGCGCACCGCGCCTTCCCAGTACACGGCGCCGGTCGAACGGCGCGAGTCGAGTTCCTGGTCCGGCTGCAGCGGCGCCAGCTCCCAGCGCGTGCCGCCGGTGGTGACGGCTGTCGCCACCGGGTAGCTGGCGCCGGTGCGCGGCGAACGCCAGCGCGCCTGCGGCGCGAACGCCACCTGGTCCGGTCCGTACTGGCGCACGCGCCCGGCGCCGTCGCGCAGGGTGGCGTGGGCCCATAGCGCGCCGCCATCCTTCGCGCGGATCTGGAAGGCCATCAGGGCGCCGCCGTCGTCGAGGTTGATGCCGGTCCAGTCCCAGCCCGCCGCATTCGGCTCCAGCACCTGGCTGGACCATTCGTGGTCGAGCCAGGCCGTGCCTGTGACCTGGAGCGGCTTGCCGGCGCGCGCGCTTTTGTACATGACGGTGCCGGCAACCTGCAGATGCGGCTGGCTGTAATAATAACTGGCGTGTTCCCGCTTGGGGCCCTTGCGCGAAAATCCGGCTTCGCCCTGCAGCAGCACCGGCTGGCTCGGCGCCAGCGTCAGGTCGAGGGACAGTTCGCCGCCGCGCACCGTGACGCTGTAGCGGCCATCGGCGCCGCGGCGCATGGCCCAGTCCTCGAGCCTGACGTCGGTGTCGCCGGTTTTGGCCCAGGCCAGGCCGAAGCCTTCGCGCGCGCTGCGCTGGTCGTGCAGCAGGCGTCCGACGCTTGGGTCGGACAGCGCCGCATGGCCGATGATCAGCTGTTTCGGTGCGAAGGCGCTCGGGTTGCGCGGATCGTGGGCGGTGCGGCTGCGGAAAAACGTCACCTGGAAGCCGAGCGGCTTGCCGTCCGGCGTGTCCAGCCAGCCGGTCACGTACCACCATTCGGTGCGGTGGTCCGGGTGGGCCCCGTAGTCCTGCGGGAAGCCGAGCGCGCGGCCGGGCGTCACCGGGGCATAGGCCGGCGGATCGGCCAGCGCGGCGGCGCCGGCGGTCGCCAGCAGCAGCAAGAGCAAACGCATGAAACGCATTACCAGTCCTCCCTGACGGCGCGCACCGGCCCGCCGGACAAGGCGTAGCGGCCCGACACCAGCGCCGTCGCCACCGAAGCCGCCACCAGCACCGCCGCCACGCTGCCCAGCAGCGGCCAGGGCAGGTGCAGCTGCATGGTCCAGTGGAAGGACTGCGGGTTCACCACGAACACCAGGATCAGGCTGATGAGCAGGCCCAGCACGAAGCCGGTGGCCACGCCCAGCACCGTCAGCGAGCCGCCCTCCAGCGCGAGAATGCGCAGCACCTGGCCGCGCGAGACGCCGACGTGGCGCAGCATGCCGAATTCGCGCGCCCGCGCCAGGGTCTGCGCCGAGAAGGTGGCGGCCACGCCCGAGAGGCCGATGGCGATCGCGATCGCTTCCAGCAGGTAGGTGACGGCGAAGCTGCGGTCGAAGATCTTCAGGCTGGCGGCGCGGATCTCGCCGGGGCTGGCCAGTTGCAGGGCGGCGCCGAACGGCAGGGCGCGCAGGCGCGCGGCGATGGCGTCCGGGGCCACGCCCTGGGCCGCCCAGACGGCGGCATCGGTGACGCTGGTGTCGCCGGTGATGCGGCGGTAATCCGCCAGGCGCACCACCACGGAGCCCGACTGGTTGGCGTAGTCGCGCCAGACCCCGGCGACGAAAAAGCGGTGACGCTGCCCGCCCAGCGGCAGTTCGACGGTCTGGCCGGTGCGCATGCCGTACAAATCGGTCATCGCTTCCGACACCCACAGCGGCAGCGCGCCGGCCGGCGCCGGCGCCGCATCGCCGACCAGCGCCAGCAGGCGGCCCGGATCGGCGGCGTCGATGTCGCGCGCGATCAGGGTGATGTTCGGACGCGCCGGATCGAGCGACAGGGGCCGCGTGCGCAGGAAAGCGGCCTGCGCGATCCCGGGGAGGGCGGCGATGGCCTGCTGCTCGCCTGGACCGAGGCCGCCGGTATTGCCGCCGCTGGCGGTGCGCACGTAGAGGTCGGCGGGCAGGATGTGCAGCATCCACTCGTCCACCGAGACGCGGAAGCTGGCGACCATGATGCCCATCGCGACCATCAGGCTGAAGCTGGCCAGCACGCCGCCCAGCGCGATCGAGGCCTGTCCCGGCGCATTTGCCAGCCGCGCGAGGGCCAGGCTCGGTACAGGCGCGGGTGGGCCGCCGCGCCGCATCTGCAGTCTGTTCAGCAGGCGAAAACTCGACGCCGCCAGGCGCGGGATCAAACCGATCCCGCCGATCAAGAGCAGGGCCACCGCAAAGTAGCCGAACAGGGGCAGGCCGAACACCGGCGGCGCGAAGGCGAAGGCCGCGGCCAGGCCCAGGCACAGCAGCGAGGGCCAGATCCGCGCCAGCCGTTCCAGCGCCGCCTCGTCGTTGCCGGCCTTGAGGGCGACGGCGGGCCTGGCCTTGGCGGCTTCCCAGGCCGGGGCCGCGCAGCCGAGCAGGGC
>CAJYXO010000099.1 GCA_913778765.1 uncultured Massilia sp.
GCCGGATATAAAACTGCGACTTACCTATGTCTGACATCACCAGAACTACCTTGCAAACGGGAGGCGTCCATATAAACGTCAATGCCTATCACAGCCGGATGCGGGCCTGGCTGCTGCCGTTCCGCGGGATCGCCAGCCGCTACCTGTCGCATTACTTCGGCTGGCGCTGGGCGCTGGACGGCCAGCGCATTTCCAGCGCTGATGCCTTTTTGAGAGCAGCACTAGGCCGATTCAACACTTAGCGCGAACAGCGCCTTTCTTTATCCGCCGCCGGCGCCGGTAAGGAAATCGATATAGCCCTCGATGAAGGCGCGCTGCGACTGACGGAATTCGCCGAGCGTCCTGAACTTCGTGGTCCGCTGTTTCATCAGGTAGGCGGTGACGATCAGACCGTCCCGCGGCACGAAGATCTGCAGTTGGGACGGCATGCCGGAAGGGTTGGCGAGCATCGCGTTCTGGGTGAGAACGAGGTAGTCGACACCCTTGTAGCTGCCGCGTTCGAGTTCCACGTAATCCCTGCCCGCGACGATCCGGTCGACCTGTTCCTTGATCGCGGGATGCGAATGCAGCCAGGCAGCGACGGCCGGCCTGCTCTGTGCGTATGCATGCTCGAGCGCGGCGCTGACGATGGCCTGGTCCCGTTCGTAGCTGCCGGGCGCGCTCTTTTCGATCTTGACATTGGCGAAGTAGCCGCTGCCGGGATAGGCGTACATGGCAGTGACGCCGTCGATGACGCTGACCTTGTCGTAGCCGGCGCTGCGCCAGGACGGGCTGTCGGCAAGGCGCTGCCTGACTTCGACGAGCTGGAGTCCATCCGCGAAGCTGCGCGGCACCAGTTTGTCGAAGGCCGGCGGCACCGGGATGTCGGCGGCCGATGCTTGCGACATCAGCGTGGCCAGCATCAGCAATGGCAACAGCGGCAGCAGCAGTCGTGCGAAGGTCTTGATCATGAGGCGCGTCCCAACCGGAGAAAGTGAACAGGCATGTATCCTGTCATGTCCGGCTCCGCCGTGGCGGAATTATCTGCCGGAGCGCGCGGCGCGGCCTCCGCGGTAGCGTTTGACGCGCCCGGCACGCAGGCGGACTGCTGTACGAATTCACTGGAAGCCCTGTCCCAGGCATCTAGAATGGTATGTGCATCACGTTTTTCGTCCTGGAGGAGATGCCATGTTTAGAAAATGTCTGGCCGAGTTCATCGGCACGTTCTGGCTGGTGCTCGGCGGCTGCGGCAGCGCCGTGCTGGCCGCCAAATTTCCGGAGGTCGGCATCGGCCTGGCCGGGGTATCGCTGGCGTTCGGGCTGACCGTGCTGACGGCCGCCTATTCGCTGGGGCCGATTTCCGGCGGCCACTTCAATCCGGCGGTGACGGTGGGCCTGTGGGCCGGCGGACGCTTTCCCGCGCGCCAGATCGCGCCCTACATCGTCGTGCAGGTGGCCGGCGCCATCGTCGCCGCCGCGGTGCTGTTCGCGATCGCCAGCGGCAAGCCCGGCTTCGACGCGGCGGCCGGCTTTGCCGCCAACGGCTACGGCGAACACTCGCCCGGCAACTACTCGCTGGCGTCAAGCCTGATCACCGAGCTGGTCATGACCTTCATGTTCGTGCTGGTCATCCTGGGCGCCACCCACACGCGGGCGCCGGTGGGCTTTGCCGGCCTGGCGATCGGCCTGGCGCTGACCCTGATCCACCTGGTCAGCATCCCGGTCACCAACACCTCGGTGAACCCGGCGCGCAGCACCGGTCCGGCCCTGTTCGCCGGCGCCTGGGCGCTGCAGCAATTGTGGCTGTTCTGGCTTGCACCGCTGGTCGGCGGCGCGCTGGCGGGCGTGCTGCACCGGACCATGCTCGAACGGGACGTGACCGAGCCGGCGATCGAAGGCCAGCCGGGAGGCGGCTGGCGTCCGGCGCACCGCTGATTCAGCGTTCCACCACCATCCTTCCACCATTCACGCCGCCGGCATGCAGCTCGCGCTGCCCGGCGGCGTTTCGTCGCATCTTCCCGCGCCGGCCCATCGGCCCGGCTACCCTGCCGCCATTCCATGGTAACTTCCTGGCTGCTCGACAAGGAGACACGATGCCGACGAACCCCGTCCGCGCCCAGCACCCGCTCGATATGTTCGCCCTGTTCCGGCGCTGGCCCGCGTCGACGCGGCGCAACCTGGTCTATACCGCCCTGTGGAGCAGCCTGATCAGCCTGGCATTGACGGCCTTCTTCGTCCTGTCGGGCGCCCGTTCTCCGTCCGCCATTCCCGGCCTGCTGGGTCTGACCCTGCTGACCTCGAATACGATCGGCTTCCTGATCCATGGCGCGCTGGCGGCGCTGCGCCGCGCCTTCCCCGCCGCATTTGCGCGGCGGTCGTGGGCGATGCGGGCTTGCCAGGTGCTGATGATCGAGGCATGCGCCGTGTTCGGCTATACCGTGCCGGATGCCCTGCTGCACGGCGCGAACCCGTTGTCCGCGCTGTTGAAGGAGGGCGCGCTGGCCCCGATCTTCCCGATGGGGCTCATGGTCACCGCCCTGACCATGGCGATACTGGCCATCAACGAGCGCCGCCTGGTGCGCGAAACGGAGGCCGCGCTGCAGCAGCAGCAAATCGCCGAAGCCGGCCAGCTGCTGGCCGAAGCGCGCCTGCGCACGCTGCAGGCCCAGATCGAACCGCACTTCCTGTACAACACCCTCGCCAATGTCGTGAGCCTGATCGGCAGCGAACCCGGCAAGGCAAAACACATGCTGGAGCGCCTGATCGACTTCCTGCGCGCCAGCCTGTCCGCCAGCCGCGCGGACCAGGCGACCATCGGCGCGGAACTCGACCTGGCCGCGGCCTACCTCGACCTGCTGGCGGTGCGCATGGGTCCTCGCCTGCGCTGGCGCGTCGACGCCGACGATGCCTGCCGCGGCATGCGGATCGCACCGATGCTGATCCAGCCGCTGGTCGAGAACGCGGTCATGCACGGCCTCGAACCGAAGATCGAAGGCGGCGAGATCGTGGTGCGCGCGGACAGCGCCGGCGGCGCGCTGCGCATCGAAGTCGCCGACGATGGCGTCGGGCTGGGCGCGGGCAGCCCGCGTCCCGGCGGCGGTGTCGGCCTGGCGAACCTGCGCGAGCGGC
>CAJYXO010000100.1 GCA_913778765.1 uncultured Massilia sp.
CCGCGGTCGGCTCGTTGATGATGCGCTTGACGTCCAGGCCGGCGATGCGGCCGGCGTCCTTGGTCGCCTGGCGCTGCGAGTCGTTGAAGTAAGCCGGTACGGTGATCACGGCTTCGGTGACTTCTTCGCCCAAGTAGTCTTCGGCGGTCTTCTTCATCTTGCGCAGCACTTCGGCCGAGATCTGCGGCGGCGCCAGCTTCTGGTCGCGCACGCCGACCCAGGCGTCGCCATTGTCGGCCTTGGTGATCGCGTACGGCATCAGCGAGATGTCCTTCTGGACTTCCTTCTCGTCGAATTTACGGCCGATCAGGCGCTTGACGGCGAACAGGGTGTTCTTCGGGTTGGTCACGGCCTGGCGCTTGGCCGGCGCGCCGACGAGGATCTCGCCGTCGTCCTGGTAGGCGATGATCGAAGGCGTAGTGCGAGCACCTTCGGCATTTTCGATGACCTTGGGCTGACCATTTTCCATGATCGCCACGCAGGAGTTGGTGGTGCCCAGGTCGATACCGATGATTTTGCCCATAATGTTGTCCTTTTTTAGTACTAAGTTTTCAGATGTGTCGAATATAGGGAAAAACTGCGTGCTTTCAAGAGCTTGGAAGTAGGCTCGGCAATATTATTTCGGCTGCGCAGCGGTCACGATGGCCGGACGCAGCAGGCGGTCGGCAATCATATAACCTTTTTGCAACACTGCCACGACCGTGTTCGCTTCCTGCTCCGACGGCACGACGGCCACGGCCTGGTGCTTGTTCGGGTCCAGCTTGTCGCCCGCTTGCGGCATCACTTCGACCAGGCGGTTCTTTTCGAACGCGGCGGTGAGCTGCTTGAGAGTCATCTCGACGCCTTCCTTGATCGACTCGACGGTCGGCGCTTCGACTTTCAGGGCCATCTCGAGGCTGTCGCGCACCGGCACCATGGCCTCGGCAAAGCTTTCGATGGCAAATTTATGGGCCTTGCTCACATCTTCCTGGGCGCGGCGGCGGATATTGTCCGCTTCGGCTTTCGCGCGCATGAATGCATCGTGCATGTCGGCCAGCTTGGCTTCGGTCGCGCTCAGCTGCTCTTCGAGGCTCGGTTCCGACGACTGTTGCGCCTGGCCCGCATTCGCGCCATTCGCGGCGTTGGTGGCGGCATCGGCTGCATTCGCGGTCTCCGGCTGGTTGGACACCTCTTGGTTTTCTTGGTCTTGCATCGAAAAAACTCCTAGAATCAAGGACTTGGCTGATTGACTGACTTGTCCTGCTTATCACACTGGCCGCATATGGGGCGATCCCCTACGTTTTCAAGGGGAATTGCAGCTCTATCATGTCATTTTTTGTTACAAGATTTACGCGGCAGCAGAACCCACCAGCCCATGCCCGTTTTACCATGTTTCCTAATTGGAACAGGGGAAGATCATGAGATTGCATCTGATCAGCGGCGCCGTGGTGGTCTACACCGCCCTTGCATTGATGGCCATCTGCCTGGCGGAACTCGGGGCGGCGCCGCAAAACATGCCATTTTAACAGGCCGCCATCGCGGTTCCGTCATGCGCCGAGACGGGCCGCATGTTCGCGGGCCGCTTCCGCATCCTTGCGCTGCCCCTCGCGCTGCGACGGGCTCATCATCGTCGGCCAGCCGATCAAATGCTGTTCGGCGATTTCCGCCAATCCCGTGATCCAGACCGGCCGATCGTTCAGGCAGGGAATGTAGTGGTATTCCTGGCCGCCGTTCGTCTCGAAATCGCGCCGCACTTCCATGTTGATCTCTTCCAGCGTCTCCAGGCAGTCGCTGGTAAACCCCGGACAGATCACGTCGATCCGTTTGACGCCCTCGCGCGCCAGTTGCTGCACGGTCGGCGCGGTGTAGGGCTGCAGCCACTCGGCGCGGCCGAAGCGCGACTGGAAAGTCACGACGTACTGGTCCGGCGACAAACGCAGGCGCGCCGCCAGCAGGCGCCCGGTGCGCTGGCATTCGCAGTGGTAGGGATCGCCCAGCATCAGCGTGCGCTTGGGCACGCCGTGAAAACTCATCACCAGCTTTTCGCCGCGGCCATGGTGTTCCCAGTATTCGAGCACCGAGTCGGCGAGCGCCTCGATATAGCCTTCATGGTCGTGGTAGTGCTTGACCAGGCGCAGCTCGGGAATGTTGCGCACCTGGCCGTAATGGGCATAGATCGCATCCCAGATCGAGGCCGTGGTCGTGCCCGAATACTGCGGGTAGGCCGGCAGCACCACGATGCGGTCCACGCCCCTCGCCTTCAGTTCGTCCAGCACCTGCGGCAGCGGCGGCGAGCCGTAGCGCATCGCCATCGCCACGTCGACATCCTCGTGGCCGCGCTCGGCCAGCAGCTCGGACAGCCGCGCCGCCTGCCTGGCCGTGTAGACCTTCAGCGGCGAACCTTCGCGGGTCCAGATCATCGCGTACTTTTCCGCCGACTTCCCCGAGCGGAAGGGCAGGATGACGCATTTCAGGATCAGGTTCCAGATGAAGCGCGGGATTTCCACCACGCGCGGGTCGGACAGGAATTCCTTCAGATAGCGCCGCACCGCCTTGCGCGTGGGCGCATCGGGCGTGCCGAGGTTGACCAGCAGGACGGCGCTCCTGGCGATGCTGCCGTGGGTGTGAGGCGGTTCTTTTCGGAAAGGCATAGATTGGTCGGTGGGCGAATTCAGCCCGTCATTATGCCTTAGCCTTCGTCATTTTCGGCATTGTCGACTTACGAGGCCAGCAGCTCGCGCGCATGCTTGCGCGTGGTCTCGGTGATCTCGATCCCGCCCAGCATGCGCGCCACTTCTTCGACGCGCTCCTTCTTGTCCAGCACGTCGATGCGCGAGACGGTCTTGCCGTCGCCGGTCGTGCCCTTGGCCACCTGGAAGTGCTGGTTGGCCTGGCTCGCCACCTGCGGCAGGTGGGTCACGCACAGCACTTGCCGGCTGTGGCCCAGGCGCTTCAGCAGGCGGCCCACCACTTCGGCCACGCCGCCGCCGATGCCGGTGTCGACTTCGTCGAAGATCAGGGTCGGCACCGTGGTCGCATGCGAAGTGATCACGGAGATCGCCAGCGAGATGCGCGCCAGTTCGCCGCCCGAGGCGACCTTGGCCAGCGGACGCGGCGCCACGCCGGTGTGGCCGGCCACCAGGAATTCGACCTGCTCCATGCCGTACACGGCCGGCTCGCAGGGGTTCAGCGAGACCACGAAGCGCCCGCCGCTCATCGACAGTTCCTGCATCGCTTCCGACACCTGTTCGCTCAGGCGTTGCGCCGCTTCCCGGCGCGTGGCCGACAGCGCGGCGGCCACTTCGATGTAGGCGGCTTTCGCCTTGTCTTCCTGGCGGCGCAGGCCCTCGACGTCGCTGGCGTCGGCCAGCTGGCGCAGCTTGGCCTTCAGCGTCGCGTGCTCGTCCGGCAGTTCTTCCGGCGTGACGCGGAACTTGCGCGCGGTGCTGTGGATCGCATCCATGCGCGCATCGACCTGGGCCAGGCGCTCGGGGTCGAGTTCGACCTTGTCGATGTAGTCGTTCAAGGCGTACACCGCTTCCTGCAGCTGGATGCGCGCAGGCTCCATGCAGTCCAGCACGTTCTGCAGGCCGGCGTCGACGTCGGCCAGCTTGGTCAGCTTCTGGTTCAGCGAGGACAGCTGCGACAGGATCGGCTGCTCGGCTTCGGAGAGTGCATTCAGCGCTTCCTGCGCGCCCTCGAGCAGGCTGGCCGCGTGCGACAGGCGGCTGTGTTCATTCGTGATCTCGGCCCACTCGCCGGGCTTGACCGCGAGCTTGTCGAGCTCACTGACCTGCCACTCGAGGCGCTCGCGTTCCAGCAGCACGTTCTTCGCATTGGTCTCGAATTCCTCGCGCTGGCGCGAAAGCAGCCGCCAGGCCTTGTAGCAGGTCGCGACGGCCTGCACCTGCGCGGTCGATTCCGGATCGCGCACCGCGATCTGGTTGTCCAGCAGGGCGCGCTGGGCGTCCTGTTTCAGCAGCGACTGGTGCGCGTGCTGGCCGTGGATGTCGACCAGCAGCTCGCCCAGCTCGCGCAGCTGGCCGGCGGTGGCGGCGATGCCGTTGATGTAGCCCTTCGAGCGGCCGGCGTTGTCGATCACCCGGCGCAGCAGCGCCCCGCCTTCCTCGATGCCGAATTCGTTCTGCTCGAGCCAGCCGGTAGCGGCCGGCGTGAGCGCGAAGTCGGCGCTGATGTCGGCCCTGGCCGCACCTTCGCGCACCATGCTGGCGTCGCCGCGCCCGCCCAGGGCCAGCTGCAGCGCGTCGATCAGGATCGACTTGCCGGCGCCGGTCTCGCCGGTGAAGACCGAGAAGCCGTTCGAGAACTCGAGTTCGATCGTGTCGACGATGACGAAGTCGCGGATGATCAGTGTGCGCAACATGAAGAAACAGGTCTCCTGAGGATCGTGGATTTTTTTCGATTACTTGAGCTTGCCGTCGCTGGACGGGTACTCGTTCCAATGCAGCTTTTCGCGCAGGGTGTGGTAATAGCTCCACCCCTCGGGATGCAGGAAGGCGATGGTATCGGGCGAACGCGAGATCGCGATCTGGTCGCCATGCTGCAGGCTGGTGAAGGTCTGCATGTCGAAGTTCACGCTGATGTCGCGGCCATTCATGATCTCGACCACGATGTCGCTGGTGTCCGGCACCACGATCGGGCGGTTCGACAGCGCGTGCGGCGCGATCGGCACCAGCACGATGCCGGCCAGGGTCGGATGCAGCAGCGGACCGCCGGCCGACAACGCATAGGCGGTCGAGCCGGTGGGCGTGGACACGATCAGGCCGTCCGAACGCTGGTTGTACATGAAGGCGCCGTCCACCGTGACCTTCAGCTCGGCCATGCCGGCGCCCGAGCCGCGCGCCACGACCACGTCGTTGACCGCCACCGAGCAATGGATCTCCTTGCCGTCGCGGATCACGCGCGCTTCCAGCAGCGTGCGTTCCTCGGCCTTGGCCTTGCCGCTGAGGATCTCGGCCAGCACCGGCAGCATGCGGTCGATCGGGATGTCGGTCATGAAGCCCAGGCGGCCCTGGTTGATGCCGATCAGCGGCACCTTGTAGCGGGCCAGCTGGCGCGCCACGCCGAGCATGGTGCCGTCGCCGCCGACCACGATGGCGGTGCTGGCGCGTTCGCCGATTTCTTCGATCGTCATCGCCGCCACGTCCGCCACCTTGACGTGGCCGGCCGTCTCGGATTCCAGCACGGGCAGGTAGCCGGCGCCGCGCAGGAAGTCGACGATGGCCTGCACCGGCTCGTCGATCCCGGCGGTGTTGTGCCGCACGACCAGGGCGATGATTTGTTGCGGTTCGGACGTAGCGGACATACAACTCTCGACGGCAGGACTAGGGAGACAGAAGATTAACCGATTCGTCTGGCTTCTGCACTAACGCAACTCAGCAAACACTGTACAAACGCACAGTATAGTTGGGCCGATCCCCTTCCTGCAAGGGACGCAAGCGGACATCAGTGCAGCATCCCGTAGGCCACGGCCAGGACGACCGCCGCGCCCATGGTCAGCAGGTGCAGCAGCACCAGTACCATCCAGCGCAGCGCCGTCAGTTTGCGCGAGCCGCCGTACACGCGCCGCATCGCGGTCGGCAGGTAGAACACCAGCCACAGCCACAAGGCAAAGTCGACGATGCCGGGGACCAGCGGCAGCATCATCAGCGTCATCGTCAGGAAGGCGAAGCCATTGGTGTGCAGCGCGAACAGCAGGTGCTCGCCGAAGCGCCGGCCGGATCCGAGGTAGAGCACCTTCAGGTAGAACGCGAACACCGGCATCATGAAGAAGACCGCGTACGGCACGTAGTGATAGAACGCCGCCTTGAGCGCCGTGTCACGCTGTTCGCCGGACATGACCCCGAACTCGTCGGCCCTGTCGCCCAGGTGCGGACTGATACCCCGCAGCCAGGCGCGGATCTCCTGGCTGCCGAGGTTGATTTCGTTGACCTCGTCCTCCTTCAGGACCGCGGCGCCCGGTTTCGTTTCCTCCTTTGCGGCGGCCGCCTTGGAGACAGCGGGCGGCGTTCCGATATTGATGTGGGAACCGTCGCCGCCATGGCTGCCCAGCTTCATGACGGCGAAGAAGATCAAACTAAAAGTCAGGTACAAACGCAAGGGCTGCACGTAGCGAACGCGGCGTCCCTTGATGTATTCGAGCGTCAGGCGTCCCGGCCGGAACAAAAGCAGGCCCAGCGACTTCCAAAGCTTGCCCTCCAGCGCCACGTAATGGCCGATGAATTCGTGCATGAACTCGCGCGTGCTGGGCGGATGCAGCACGGTCTCCTGGCCGCAGGCATGGCAGAAATTCCCGGAGACATGCGCCCCGCAGTTCGGGCAATCGCTGGCGGCTTGGTGGAGATCGACTTGAGAGTTCACGGCATTTTCCGGTGTCAGCACACAAACCAGCATGGTAGCTATTTAATTGCAAAAAAGCATCACTGTTGTTGTATTCAATTGCGCGACCGTCTTCCACCGGGCGCGTTAGGATTTAAGCAATTTGAGCAATATCTGAGGAGCATGCCATGGTGGAAGAAGCCAAAGACCGCGTCGTCAACACCGCCCGCAAGGTCGAAGAACAGGACTACAAGCGCGAGCCGCACGAGCGCGACGAATCGCCGGACGGCCAGGGCGTCAAGCCGCGCGGCATCATCCAGCAGGCCGCGTCCGACCTGGAAAACGGCCTGGTCGACACCGAGAACTACAACGGCCGCGGCACGCCGGGCATCGAACAGGCCGTCGAGCCGAAGCCGGGCGCCACCGGCCAGGCCGAGCCGCAGCCTGGGCGTCATCGCGACATGCGCGACCACGATTCCGCCGTCCCGGTCGACGGCGGGAAGAACCGATGAGCCCACGCGTGATGGCCGCCGCCCTGCTGGGGGTGGCGAGCCTGAGCGCCTGCGCCCAGCAAGCCGTATCGCAGCAGACCAACGCCGGCGGCTATGCGCCCGGCTTCGGTCCGAATCCGACCCTGCCCGCGCCCGAGCATACCCTGATCCCGACCGTGAACGTGGCCAAGGCCGAAGCCTGGCCGAAGGGCACGCGCCCGACCCCGGCCGCCGGGCTGGCGGCGACCGCCTACGCCAGCGGCCTCGACCACCCGCGCTGGCTGTACGTGCTGCCGAACGGCGACGTGCTGGTCGCCGAGAGCAACAAGCCGGGCAATGCGCCGAAGGAATCGGGCATCAAGGCCAAGGTGCAGGGAATCATGCAGAAGAAAGCCGGCGCCGGCGTCGAGTCGCCCAACCGGATCGTCCTGCTGCGCGGCGTGAAGGCCGACGGCACGGCGGAAACGAAAACCGTGTTTGCCCAGGACCTGAACTCGCCCTTCGGCATGACCCTGATCGGCAGCGACCTGTACATCGCGAACGCCGACGCGCTGTGGCGCTTCCCGTACAAGACCGGCGAGACCGCGCTCAGCGGCAAGGGCGCCAAGGTGATGGACCTGCCGGCCGGGATCAACCACCACTGGACCAAGAACGTGGCCGCTTCGCCCGACGGCAAGAAGCTCTACGTGACCGTCGGCTCGAACAGCAACGTCGCCGAGAACGGCATGGAGGCCGAACAGGGCCGCGCCGCGATCTGGGAATACGACATCGCCAGCGGCAAGAGCCGCATCTACGCGTCCGGCCTGCGCAATCCGAACGGCCTGGCCTTCCAGCCGCAGACCAGGATGCTGTGGACGGCCGTCAACGAGCGTGACGAACTCGGCAACGACCTGGTGCCCGACTACATCACCTCGGTCAAGGACGGCGCCTTCTACGGCTGGCCCTACAGCTATTACGGCCAGCACGTCGACACGCGCGTGAAGCCGCAGAAGCCGGAGATGGTCGCCAAGGCGATCCCGCCCGATTATGCGGTGGGCGCCCACACGGCCTCGCTGGGCCTGGCTTTCTACGACGCCAGCCTGATGCCGCAATTTAAGAACGGCGCCCTGGTCGGCCAGCACGGTTCATGGAACCGCAAGCCCTATTCCGGGTACAAACTGATATTCGTGCCCTTCGCCGACGGCAAGCCGAGCGGTCCGCCGCAGGACGTGCTGACCGGCTTCCTCAGCAGCGAAGGCCATGCCAACGGCCGTCCGGTCGGCGTCGCCGTCGACAGGCAGGGCGCGATCCTGCTGGCCGACGACGTCGGCAACATCGTCTGGCGGATCACGCCGGCCGCACAAACCAAATGAGCACAAGGAGAGAATCAAATGATCAAGCGTAAAGGAAGCGCCGTCTGGAGCGGCGGCCTGAAAGACGGCAAAGGCACGGTCTCCACCCAGAGCGGCGTGCTGAACCAGCAGCAGTACGGCTTCAACACCCGCTTCGAGGATGGCGCCGGCACCAACCCGGAAGAACTGCTGGCGGCGGCCCACGCCGGCTGCTTCACGATGGCCCTGTCGGCCCAGCTCGGCGAAGCCGGCATGACCGCGCAGAAGCTCGAGACCACGGCCACCGTCTCGCTCGACAAGGCCGACGGCGGTTTCGCGATCCCGGCCGTGCACCTCGAGCTGGTCGCCACCATCCCGGGCGCCGACGAGCAGGCTTTCCAGGAAGCGGCGCGCAAGGCCAAGGAAGGCTGCCCGGTGTCGAAGCTGTTCAACGCCGACATCACCCTGGACGCCAGGCTCCAATCCTGAATGCAGGGCTCGTAAATCAGTCCTGGGGACTGATTTACCCGCCCACGCGTGACGTCTGCAAAGATTCGCCCGAGCGCATAAAATTCCCGCCTCAACGTATTTCTATCAAGGACAACAATGCGCCTCCTGCACACCATGTTACGCGTCGGCGACCTGCAGCGCTCCATCGACTTCTACACCAAGGTGCTCGGCATGAAGCTGCTGCGCACCAGCGAGAACGCCGAGTACAAGTACACCCTGGCCTTCGTCGGCTACGGCAACAACCCGGACCATGCCGAGCTCGAGCTGACCTACAACTGGGGCACCGACAAGTACGAGATGGGCACGGCCTACGGCCACATCGCCATCTCGACCGAAGACATCTACAAGACCTGCGAGCAGGTGCGTGCGGCCGGCGGCAACATCACCCGCGAACCGGGCCCGGTCAAGGGCGGCACCACCGTGATCGCCTTCATCACCGACCCGGACGGCTACAAGGTCGAACTGATCGAGCGCGCCGACCATGCGGGTGGTGGCGGCCTGAGCAGCTGACGGCGCAGCCAGGGCGCCGAGGCCGGTCCCGGCAGCGTTTTGCCGGCCCTGCTACAATCTTCTCGCCTGCTCAGGAACAACTGGGCAGGCAACAACCAATTACGTCTTCGGGGCGGGGTGCAATTCCCCACCGGCGGTATGGCCATCACGGCCGAGCCCGCGAGCGCCTGCGCCAGGAACAAGGCAGGGTCAGCAGACCTGGTGAGAAGCCAGGGCCGACGGTATAGTCCGGATGAAAGAAGATGTGCGTCAACACGCGTCACTCTGGTCGCTAGCGCTGCGGCATGGGGCGGCGCGCCGTTTCGCTTTGCCCTGATGCGTTCCTTTTTCATTTTTCAAGGAGCGTCTCACATGACCAGCACCACCATCAATACCTTCACCCTCGAGAGCGACGACCTGGAAGGCCGCATCGACGCCGCCCTCGCCGCCACGCGCGCCGGCATGCCGGTGATCCTGCTCGACGACTTCGATCGCGAGAACGAGGCCGACCTGATCGTCGCCGCCGACAAGCTCACGGTCGACACCATGGCCGTCCTGATCCGCGAGTGCAGCGGCATCGTCTGCCTGTGCCTGACCGCCGACAAGGTGCGCGCGCTCGACCTGCCGCCGATGGCGCAGGAAAACGGCAGCCGTTACGGCACCCCGTTCACCGTCTCGATCGAAGCGCGCGAGGGCGTCACCACCGGCGTCTCGGCGCAGGACCGCGTGACCACGATCCGCACCGCCATCGCGCCTGACGCCAAGCCGCAAGACCTGGTGCGCCCGGGCCACGTGTTCCCGCTGCGCGCCAACCCGGCCGGCGTGCTTGGCCGCAAGGGCCACACCGAGGGCTCGGTCGACCTGGCGATCCTGGCCGGCCTGCAGCCTGCCAGCGTGCTGTGCGAACTGATGAACGAAGACGGCAGCATGATGCGCGGCGACGCGATCGAGCGCTTCGCGCGCGAGCGCGGGTATCCGATCTTGACGATTGCCGAGCTGGTTGCGTGGCGGACTCAATTGGAGCAGAAGGCAGCTTGACGAACTTGGGTCCCCGCCTCCGCGGGGATGACGCACAACAAAAATGGCGCCGAAGCGCCATTTTTTCGATCAAAATCTGAACAGCTTACGGCTGCGACAGCAGCGCATTGATCGGCTGCAGGTCTTCCTCGCGCAGCGAGCCTGCCGCCGCCTTCAGCTTCAGGCCGGCCAGGATGGTGTTGTAGCGCGCCTTGGCCAGGTCGGTGCGGGTCTGGTACAGCTGGCGCTGGGCATTCAGCACGTCGATGTTGATGCGCACGCCCACTTGGTAACCCAGCTTGTTCGACTCCAGCGCCGAGTTGCTCGACACCTCGGCCGCTTCCAGCGCCTTGACCTGGGCCAGGCCCGAATTCACGCCGAGGAAGGACTGGCGCGCCAGCAGCTCGGCGTTGCGGCGGTTCGCTTCGAGGTCGTTGCGGGCCTTGTCTTCCAGTGCGATCGATTCGCGCACGCGGCTGGTGACGGCAAAGCCGCTGAAGATCGGGATGCTGTAGGAAATGCCGATCGAGTTGCTGGTCGTGCGGCCCGAGGTGCCCGCATACTGGCCGTTGACGTCGCGGTGCAGCGAGTTCGCCACCAGGTCCAGGGTCGGATAATGGCCGGCGCGCTGTTTCGAGATCTCGCGCTTGGCCGATTCCAGCTGCAATTCGGCAACCGACACGGCGTAGTTCTGGTTCTGCGCGGCCGAGACCCACTGGTCGACGACGATCGGCTGCGGCGCGGTCAGGTTGACGCCGGTGCGCAGGGTCGCCAGCGCGCCCGGCGGCGTGCCGATGATGGCCTGCAGCGCGGTCTTCTTGGTCTCCAGGTCGTTGACCGCGGCGATCTCCTGCGAGATCACCAGGTCGTAGGCGGCCTGGGCTTCATGGGTGTCGGTGATGGTCTGGGTGCCGACTTCGAAGTTGCGCTTCGCCGAGGCCAGCTGCTCGGTCACGGCTTCTTTCTGGGCGCGGGTCGAGGCCAGGGTGTCCTGGGCCGCCAGCACGTCGAAGTAGGCCTGGGCCACGCGGGTGATCAGGTCCTGCTGGGCCTGTGCGAACTGGGCTTCGGAAATGGCCTGCTGCAGCTTGCTCTGCTGGTAGGTTTCCCAGCGGTCCCAGCGGAACAGCGGCTGCGACAGCTGGACGTTGATGTCCTTGGTGGTCGCGTTCGCACCGCCACCGAGCACGACGCCGGTGATGTTGCCGTTGGCATCGCGCACCGGCTGGCCTTCGTTGAACGGCGAGAAGTCGTTGTTGTTGCGGGTGATCCCGCCCGAGATGCCGACGGTCGGCAGCAACCCCGCACGCCCCTGGGGAACGCGCTCGCGGCCGGCCTGGGCCGATGCGCGTGCGCTCGCATAGGTGGCGTCATTCGCCAACGCCTGCTGGTACACCTGGAGCAGATCGGCCGCCTGGGCGTTGAGCGAGAAAAACGCGCTGGCCAACAGCACGGCGATGAGGGGTTTCTGCATTACTTTCTCCATCGGAGTCATCAATAGTCAAGGACACAGGCCGCCGGGATGCTCAGTACTTCGGCATCGCGGGATCGACCTGCACGGCCCAGGCGTGTATGCCGCCTGTCAAATTCGTCATCTTTTCGAATCCGTTACGTTCCAGGAAAGCTGCGACCTGCATGCTGCGCGCGCCGTGGTGGCACACGCAGACGATTTCCTGGTCATCGTCCAGTTCGCTCACGCGAATCGGGATCAGGTTCATCGGGATCTGGGTCGAGCCCGCGATATGGCAGGTCTCGAATTCCCAGTTTTCCCGCACGTCGAGCAGCAGCGGCTGCGGGCGCGACGGGTCGGCCAGCCAGGCTGCCAATTCGGGGGCGGTGATGTGCTCCATCGCTTGCGCTCTTCCCTCAGAACTGGAAGTGCGACACTGCCGGCGCACCGCTCAGGTACTTCACGTTGGTCTCGAACACCTTCACCGTGTTCCAGCTGTTCTCGCCGGTGCGGGTGACGATGTTGAATTCCATGGCCGGCGGTTCGCCGACGATGGCGGCGATGCGGCCGCCCACCTTCACCTGCTTCAGGAAGGCTTCCGGCAGCACTTCCAGCGCGCCCGAGATGACGATCACGTCGTAGGGTGCGCCCTTGTCCCAACCGGCGGCGCCGTTGCCCTGCTCCACGGTCACGTTGCCGATGCCGGCCTTGGCCAGGTTCTGCTCGGCCAGCGCCTTGATCTCGGCATTCACTTCCACGGTGGTGACCTTGGCCGCGCGGTGCGCCATCAGGGCCGCCATGTAACCCGAGCCGGCGCCGATTTCCAGCACGTTCTCATGCTTCTTCAGGCCGATTTCCTGCAGGATGCGCGCTTCGACCTTCGGGTTCAGCATCGCTTCGCCGCCCGGCAGCGGGATTTCGGCATCCGCGAACGCCAGGTTCTGGTACGCGGCCGGCACGAACTGTTCGCGCTTGACCACGTGCAGCAGGTCGAGGATGTCGGTGTCCAGCACGTTCCAGGGACGGATCTGCTGTTCGATCATGTTGAAACGGGCTTGTTCGATATTCATCTTAATACTCGGCGGAAAAGAAATAATCCGATATTTTATCGTTGAACGGCCTCGGGAAACACATCTTAGCGATATGGCACCCGAGACCACGGGAAATTGCGACAGTCTGCAGTTTAGAGGGGATGAACGCCGGAAAACGGCGTCTTGACGCGACAATACGCTCACACGGCGGGCTTGCCGCCGGCCGGCAGCAGACCGTTCAGGGCCATGTCGAGGAAGGTGCCGAGGAAAGCCAGCGGTTCCAGTTCCGCACGCGGACAGGGACCGACCGAGTGCTTCCAGGTGATCAGCATGAGCATGGGCGCGATCAGCACCTGGGTCATCAGGTTGACGTCCATGGGGCGGAATTCGCCGCGTTCGATGGCGCGCTCGAGCATGCGCGAGGTAGCCGCGGTGCCGCGGTTGATGACTTCTTCCTGGTAGAAGTGGGCCAGTTCGGGGAAGTTATCCGCCTCGGCCATGACCAGCTTGATGATGCCGGAAGCCTTGGTCGCGCCCAGGCGCTGCCACCAGGAGTGGATCAGGTGGCGCAGCAGGTCGGCGCTGTGGCCTTCGAATTCGGCCACGGACGCCTCGGCCTCACCGATGACGGGCACGATGCTGCCGCGGACCACGGCCTTGAACAGCTCTTCCTTGTTCTCGTAGTACAGGTAAAGCGTGCCTTTCGAGACCCCGGCGCGGCGCGCGACGTCTTCCAGGCGTGTGGCGGCATAGCCACGTTCGACGAACAGGTCGATGGCTGCCTCCAGCAACTCCTGGGGCCGCGCGTCTTTACGGCGCTCCCAGCGTGGCTTGGCTTCGAATGGGCATGGCATGCGTCTGTCCGGCAACTAACTGTTGAGTCAGGAAATATAGACCCGGGGCTTAGGCCAGTCAAGCCGGCGGTAGTATACTGACGCGGCCCATGACCTCCCCGACCGAACTCCTCAGCTGCCGCCCAGGCTGCGGCGCCTGCTGTATCGCGCCCTCGATCAGCTCCCCGATTCCCGGTATGCCGAATGGCAAGCCGGCCGGCCTGCGCTGCGTGCAACTGGACGAACACAACGGCTGCAAAATCTTCGGGCAGCCGGAACGGCCGAAGGTCTGCGGCGGCCTGCAGCCATCCAGCGAGATGTGCGGCGCGTCGAACGGGCAGGCGATGTTCTTCCTGAGCGAGCTGGAGCGCTTGACGGCCTGACAAGGACGCGAAAAAGCATCCTTGCGTGCAACAAAAAAGCCACCATCTGACGCCGGTAACTCATCGGTAGCGTACCCAGGCATGGTAAGCTTGCGGGCTTCCCGGCGCAGCATCCCTTCCGCGTGCCGACCACCCTAACATCCTTAACAAAAACTTCATGGACATCATTCTCGCCCTGAAAGCGATCATCATGGGCCTCGTCGAGGGCTTCACCGAGTTCCTGCCGATTTCCTCCACCGGCCACCTGATCCTGGCCGGCAGCCTGATCGATTTCACGGGTGAAGTCGCGAAGGTGTTCGAGATCGCGATCCAAGCCGGCGCCATCCTGGCCGTGATGTGGGAGTACCGCGCGCGCATCGCAACCGTGCTGGGCGGGCTGGCGTCGGACGCGCGCCAGCAGAAGTTCGTGCTCAACCTGATCGTCGCCTTCCTGCCGGCCGCGGCCCTGGGCTTCCTGTTCAGCAAGGCGATCAAGGCCCATTTGTTCTCGCCGGTGCCGGTGGCGCTGGCCTTCATCGTCGGCGCCTTCGTGATCCTGTGGGCGGAACGCCGCCACAAGGTGCTGCCGGGTTCGCACCGGGTCGAGACCGTCGACGACATGAACATGCTCGACGCCTTCAAGGTCGGCTGCGCCCAGTGCTTCGCGCTGATCCCGGGCACCAGCCGTTCGGGCGCCACCATCATCGGCGGCATGCTGTTCGGCCTGTCGCGCAAGGCGGCCACCGAGTTCTCCTTCTTCCTGGCGATTCCGACCCTGCTGGCGGCCACCGTGTACTCCGTCATCAAGGCGCGCCACGAGCTGCATGCGACCGACCTGCCGCTGTTCCTCATCGGCGGTGTCGCGGCCTTCGTGTCGGCCTTCCTGTGCGTCCGCTGGCTCTTGCGCTTCATCAGCACGCACGACTTCACGGGCTTCGCCTGGTACCGTATCGTGTTCGGTATCGTCATCCTCGTGACGGCACATTTCGGCTGGGTGATCTGGGCCGACTAAACTGAACCAAGCAACACCATGACGAGCGACATCCAGGAACGCGCGCTGCACATTCTGCAGACGGTCTTCGGCTACCCCGACTTCCGCGGGCAGCAGGCCGAGATCGTCGAGCACGTGGCCAGCGGCGGCGACGCGCTCGTCCTCATGCCCACCGGCGGCGGCAAGTCGCTGTGCTACCAGATTCCGGCGCTGGTGCGCGACGGCGTCGGCGTCGTCGTCTCGCCGCTGATCGCACTGATGCAGGACCAGGTCGACGCCCTCGCCGAAGTCGGCGTGCGCGCGGCCTTCCTGAACTCCACCCAGACCTTCGAAGAGACGCTGCGCATCGAAAGGCTGGTGCGCACCGGCGAAATCGACCTCGTCTACGTGGCGCCCGAGCGCCTGATGACGCAGCGCTGCCTGGACCTGTTCCAGGACTCGCACATCGCGCTGTTCGCGATCGACGAAGCGCACTGCGTCTCGCAATGGGGCCACGACTTCCGCCCCGAGTACATCCGCCTGTCGATCCTGCACGAGCGCTTCCCGCACGTGCCGCGCATCGCGCTGACCGCCACCGCCGACCAGCTCACCCGCGCCGAGATCGCCCACAACCTGCAGCTGGACGAGGCGCGCCAGTTCGTGTCGTCGTTCGACCGGCCGAACATCCGCTACGCCATCGTCGAGAAGACCAACGGCCGCAAGCAGCTGCTGGACTTCATCACGACCGAGCACCCGGGCGACGCCGGCATCGTCTACTGCCTGTCGAGAAAAAAGGTCGAGGAGACCGCCGAATTCCTCAACGAGAACGGCATCCGCGCCCTGCCCTATCACACCGGCATGGACTACGCGCTGCGCGCCGATAACCAGGCCCGCTTCCTGCGCGAGGACGGCATCGTGATGGTGGCGACGATCGCCTTCGGCATGGGCATCGACAAGCCGGACGTGCGTTTTGTTTGCCACCTCGACCTGCCGAAATCCATCGAAGGCTACTACCAGGAGACCGGCCGCGCCGGCCGCGACGGCCTGCCGTCGAGTGCCTGGATGGCCTACGGCCTGCAGGACGTGGTGCTGCAGCGCCGGATGATCGACGAGTCCGAAGCCGACGAGAATTTCAAGCGCGTGCTGGGCGCCAAGCTCGACGCCATGCTGGGCCTGTGCGAGACCCTGAGCTGCCGCCGGATGCGCCTGCTGGAGTATTTCGGCGAGCGCTCCGGCCCGTGCGGCAACTGCGATACCTGCCTGATCCCGCCGGTGTCTTTCGATGCGACCGTGCCGGTGCAGAAGCTGCTGTCGGCCATCTACCGCGTCGACCAGCGCTTCGCCGCCGGCCACGTGATCGACGTGCTGCGCGGCGCCGAGACCGAGCGCATCAGCCAGTGGCACCACGACAAGCTGACCGTGTACGGGGTCGGCGCCGACCGCAGCGAACACGAGTGGCGCGCCATCGTGCGCCAGGTGATCGCGCTGGGCCTGGTGACGGTCGACCACGACGCCTTCAGCTCCCTCAAGCTGACGGAAAGCGCGCGCCCGGTGCTGAAGGGCGAGCGCAAGGTCGAGCTGCGCCAGTACCAGAAGCCGGTCAAGCAGAAGCGCACCTACAGTCCCGCCAAGGGCTATGCCGAGATGGACCTGTCGCCGGCCGAGCAGAAGATCTTCGAGAAGCTGCGCTGGTGGCGCATGGAGACGGCGCGCGCGCACAGCGTGGCCGCCTTCATCATCTTCGGCGACGCCACCCTGCGCGAGATCGCCAAGGTCAAGCCGACCTCGCTGGACGAATTGCGCGGCGTGTCGGGTGTGGGCGCGAAGAAGCTGAGTTCCTATGGCGACGAGATCGTCGCGATGATCACCGAGATGGTGTGATCACTCCCTGAATAAATGGACGAAGGTCCGGCTCACCGGCAGCTTCTCCTCGCTCCCCTTCACCAGCACCTGCATCCGCTCCGCATCGAGCCGCTCGGCCGCCTGGATCGCATTCACGTTCACCACGGTCGCCCGGTGGATCTGCCAGAAGCGCTCCGGATCGAGCGTGCTCAATAAATCCTTCAGCGGCGTGCGCACCAGCGCTTCGTAATCGCGCAGCACGATGCGGGTGTAGCGGGTGTCGGACTGGAAGAACAGCACCTCGTCGACGTCGATCACGCGCACCTGGCGGCCGACGCTGGCGCGGATCCACCTGGTGCGTTCCTGGCGCATGCCCGGCAGCGCGCTTTTCAGGTGGCGCAGCAGCTCGCCCATCGCAGCGCCGTCGGCCGGGGTCTGCGCGACCTGCTGCGCCAGCTTGGCCTGCAAGCGCGCCACGGCCCGTTCCAGGCGCTCGCGCTGCACCGGCTTCAGGAGATAGTCGACCGCGCCGGCGTCGAAGGCGTCCACCGCGTACTGGTCGTAGGCGGTGACGAAGACCACGTGGGCCATCGTGCCGATGCGTTCGGCCACTTCGAGGCCGGACAGGCCCGGCATGCGGATGTCGAGGAAGGCGACGTCCGGCTCGTGCTCGAGGAAACCGTCCCAGGCGTCGTTGCCGTTCTCCGCCACCAGCACCACGCGGGCCTCGGGCCAGGACTGCGCCAGCATCTCCAGCAGGCGCTCGCGCATCAGCGGTTCGTCTTCGGCCACCAGGATCGTCGCGCCCATGTTCATGCGTTCTTCGAAGGGATGGTGACATCGGCGATCAGCCCCGGTTCGCCGTCGTGCAGGCGCAGGCCGGCGGCATTCCCGTAGGCCAGGCGGAGGCGGTGGCGCACGTTGTCGAGGCCCGTGCCGCCGCCATCGCCGCATGGATCCGATGCGGGCAAGCTGCGCATGCCGCCGCCGCCATCCTGCACGCGGATCCGCACCGCGCCGTCCAGCGCTTCCGCCGACACCCGCACTTCGCCGCCGCGCAGGGCCGGCTCGATGCCGTGCTTGATCGCGTTCTCGACGAGGGTCAGCAGGATCATGGTCGGCAGCGGCACGTCCTCGAGCGCGCGCGGCAGTTGCAAGCTGAAGCGCAGGCGCTCGCCCAGCCGCACCTGCATCACCTTCAAGTAGGATTCGACCAGGCCGAACTCCGCGGCCAGGCAGACCTGCTCGCTGCGCATGTCGCGCATGCTGGAACGCAGGAAGTCGATCAGGTTGCCGGTCAATTCGGCGGCGCGCGGTGCGCCGTGCTGGGCCAGCTGCTGCACGGCGCCCAGGGTGTTGAACAGGAAGTGCGGCTCGATCTGGGCGCGCAGCAGGCGCAGCTGGGATTCGGACAGTTCGCGCGCCAGCCTGGCCTGCTCGGCTTCCTGCCGCAGTTGCGCGTTGCGGTTTTCGTAATGGCGGTTGCGAAGGATGCTGATGACCAGCACCGGGGCCAGGATGGTAAGCGAGCCGATCAGAACGCCGTTCAGGAAGTGCGACACCCTGCTCACGGCATGCCCCAAGGACTGGCCTTCCAGCCACATCGACAGGCCGGTCGACGTCACGGCGGCGAACACGGCGAACCCCAGCACCGCCAGCAGCAACTTCAGTTTTCGCCGGGCGAAATGGCGATAGTTGAACCAGGCGCCGATGAGCGCGAAGGTCGCCGCGATGCCGCACAGGTTGGCGGCGAGGATGGCCGCGCCCAGGCTCCGGTGCGGAAAGAAGGCGTGCAGCGCGACACCGCACAAGGTGTACACGGCCAGCAGCGCGGCGGTCCAGGCCCAGCCGCGCCAGCCCTTCAGCGCCATCGAGAAATCACGCATCTGCTGGCGCTCCAGCGCGGAACGCTGGACCAGCTTGCCGTAACAGAAGCGGCGATAGCCTTGCGTGACGGTGGACGCCAGTTCCGGCTTTTCGAGCACCGCGATCTGCTCGTCCTCCCATTTACCGTACCAATCCAAAATCTTGCGCCACATGATGCCCTCCGTGATCGTTAATATATAGCAACGATTACAGTCTAGGCACCCCTATCCGCCACGGACAGCGAAACGGGACGAAGCACGAATCCGCGTGGATGAACGACGGGATCAGCGCTTGGTGAACACCAGGTCCCACACGCCATGCCCCAGCTTCAGACCGCGGTTCTCGAACTTGGTCAGCGGACGGTAGGACGGCTTCTCGGCATAGCCCTCCGCCGTGTTCTGCAGAAGCGGCTCGGCGCCCAGCACTTCCAGCATCTGCACCGCGTAGTCTTCCCAGTCGGTGGCGCAGTGGAGGTAGCCGCCCGGCGCCAGTTTGTCGCACAGCAGCTTGACGAAGGGCGGCTGGATCAGGCGGCGCTTGTTGTGGCGCGCCTTGTGCCACGGGTCCGGGAAGAAGATGTGGACGCCGGCCAGCGAAGCGTCGGCGATCATGTTGTTCAGCACCTCGACCGCGTCGTGCTGGATCACGCGCAGGTTGCCGATGCCCTCTTCGCCGATCAGCTTGAGCAGGCTGCCCACGCCCGGCGTGTGCACTTCGACGCCGATGAAATCCTTGTCCGGCATCGCCTTGGCGATGTGGGCGGTAGTGCCGCCCATGCCGAAGCCGATCTCCAGCACCAGCGGCGCGGTGCGGCCAAAGGGCGCGTGGAAGTCGAACAATTCCTTGCGGTAGTCGATCAGGAACCGCGGCCCGAATTCCTCGAGCGCGCGCGCCTGCCCGGTCGACAGCCGGCCGGCACGGGTGACGAAGCTGCGGATACGGTGATCAAGCGGGTCGTAGAGCATCGGACGGCCTTGGCTGTTGGTGGGCGTATCGGAAGACATGATCGATCTGGACAAAGGAAAAGGGTCGACATTATAGCAGCGCCTGTCGGCAGACTTTACAGCGCCGGACAAGGCGGCAGACTAAGCGTTTGTTTTTCCTGACATTTTCCATTGAGGCATGGAAATTGCTTATATGCAAACAACGTTTCTTTTTCACATAAGGATTTGAATGAAGAACTTCACTGTACGCGCCCTGGCGCTGGCAGCCTGCCTGAGCGCCTTTGCCCTGCCGGCATCGGCCGATATCGTCTGGACCGACGTCCCTGTCACCGCGACGGGCGCGCTGGGCCAGACCTGGACCGGCATCTGGGACCAGGAACACAGCTGGAACCGCGCCGAATACGTCAGCGACGTGTCGGTGAGCGGCAACGCGCTGTCCTATGCCTACCTGGGCGCGGGCACCTGGATGGGCACCCCGATCCAGACCTATGTCTTCACCACCACCGCCGCCAAGGCCGGCGCCCTGAGCCTGGGCATCGACCTGGTCTCCAACGCGTCGTGGGACAACTCGGCCACCAGCATGTACATCTGGCAGGGCAGCACCGACAACAGGACCCTGCTGAGCGCCGGCACCGAGGGCGACATCGTGCACACGACGGTGTCGCTGGACCTGCTGGCCAACCAGGCCTGGGGCTTCCTGGCCGTCAGCGGCAGCATCGGCGACGACGTCAACTTCACCGGTCCGGTCTCGGGTTCGTTCACCATCACCGATCCGGCCACGCCGTCGGACGTGCCGGAACCGGCCTCGCTGGCCCTGCTGGGCCTGGGCGCGCTGGGCATCGCCGCCGCACGCCGCAAGCGCGCCTGAGGTCCGAACGGGACGGGGCCGCGCGCGGTTCTCCTTCATAATGGCGCATTGCCAACGGAGAGCCGCATGCAGCCCACGTCCCACCCGATCGCGACGGAAGACAACGTCGCCACCTTCCAGCTGACCTCCTACCGCTTCGGCACGTCCGGCAGCGGCAAGAAGGTCTACATCCAGGCCTCGCTGCACGCCGACGAAGTGCCGGCCATGCTGGTCGCCCACGTCCTGCGGCGCGAGCTGGAACGGCTGGAGCTCGAAGGCCGCATCAAGGGCGAAATCATCCTGGTGCCGGCGGCGAATCCGATCGGGCTGTCGCAGGTGGTCCACGGCGCGCCGTTCGGCCGCTACGACCTGTCCACCGGCCTGAATTTCAACCGCTTCTACAAGCACGTCGCCGCCGACCTGAAGGCATCGCTGAAGGACAAGCTGGGCCAGGACGCCCAAGCCAACGTGGCCCTCATCCGCGAGCATGCGCGCCGTTCCATCGCCGGCTGGAAAACCGAGAGTCCGGCCCAGGACCTCAAGAAGACCCTGCTGGCCATGGCGATCGACGCCGACATCATGCTCGACCTGCACTGCGATAACGAAGCCGTGCTGCACCTGTACACCGGCACCCCGCTGGCCGAACAGGTCAGGCCGCTGGCGGCGCTGATGGGCGCCCATGCGACCCTGCTGGCGCGCGAGTCGGGCGGCGAACCCTTCGACGAAGCCTGCAGCCGCCTGTGGTGGGAGCTGGCCGACCACTTCGGGCCCGAACTGCCGATCCCGATGGGCTGCATCGGCGTCACCGTCGAACTGCGCGGCGAGATGGACGTGCGCTACGACCTGGCCGAAAAGGATGCCCGCGGCCTGCTGCAATACCTGGCTTATCAGGGCGTGCTCGACATCGAACGCGATCCCTTGCCGGCCTTGATTGCCGAGCCGACGCCGCTGGAAGGCGTGGAGCCGCTGGCCGCGCCGCACGCGGGCGTGCTGGTGTTCCACAAGCGCCTGGGCGACCGCGTGCAGCAGGACGAGGCGGTGGCCGACATCGTCAATCCGGTCAGCGGCAAGGTGACGCAGGTGCGCGCGTCGCGGCCCGGGATCCTGTTCGCGAGCACGGCGCACCGGCACCTGCTGCGCGGGATGCACGTCTGTAAGATCGCCGGGGATGCGGCGTTCAGGACCGGGAGTCTGCTGGGCAGCTGACGTTCGCACGTCATTCCCGCGCAGGCGGGAATCCAAGCTCTGCATGCGCAGTCGATACGCGCGCAAACCTGGATCCCCGCCTCCGCGGGGATGACGTTCGAGGGCAGCGGGATGACGTTCGAGGGCAGCGGGGATGACGGCTAGGCCGCCAACTTCTCATCAAACAAAAACCGTCGCGCCAGCAGCGCGGCCATCGCCTCCGCCGCCATCGGCCGCGCCACCAGGTAGCCCTGCACCTCGTTGCAGCCCAGCGTGCGCAGGATCGCCAGCTGCGCCTCGTTTTCGACGCCCTCGGCCACCACTTCCATGCCGAGCGCATGCGCCATCGAGACGATCGCCTGGAAGAACACCGTGCCCTCCTTCGAGCGCCCGAGTTCGGCGGTGAAGGAACGGTCGACCTTCAGCACGTCCATCTTCATGCGCTGTAGCTGCGACAGCGACGAGTAGCCGGTGCCGAAATCGTCGACGTGCAGCTTGACGCCCAGCGCGCGGATCGCCGCCAGTTCGGCCAGGATCTCGTCCTGGTCGCCCATCATCGCCGATTCCGTGATCTCGACTTCCAGCAGCCGCGCCGGCACCGCGTGGCGCGATAAAGCCTCGGCCAGTTCGCGCCGCACGCCGCCACGCAGGAACTGCTTGGGCGAGACGTTGATGGACACCGGCGCGGCCGCCAGTCCCTGGGCCGACCAGGCGGCCAGCTGGGCGCAGGCCTGGTCGATCACGATGGCGCCGATCGGCACGATCAGGCCGCTCGATTCGGCCAGCGGGATGAATTCGTCGGGGCGGATCATGCCCAGTTGCGGATGCTCCCAGCGCAGCAGCGCCTCCATGCTCAGCAGCTCGCCGCTGCGGGTGTCCACGCGCGGCTGGTAGTGCAGCACGAACTGGCGCTGGTCGATGGCTTCCAGCAGGCGCTGGCGCAGCTGGGCGCGGGTCTTCAGGGTCGACGATTGCGCCGGGTCGAAGAAGCGGTACTGGCCCTTGCCCTCGTTCTTCCCGGCGTACATGGCGATGTCGCTGTGGCGGATCAGCGTGGCCGCGTCGCTGCCGTCGCGCGGGTACACGCTGATGCCGACCGAGGCGCCGATCGCGTGCTGCTCCTGGTCGATCCGGAACGGCTTGCTGAAGGCCTGGATGATGCGCTGCGCGACCATGCCGACCTGCTCGTCGGTCTCGAAAGGACTGAGCAGGACGATGAATTCGTCGCCGCCGAAGCGCGCCACGCGGTCGCCCGGCCGCAACTGCGACAGCAGGCGCGTGGCGGCGGCCTTCAGCAGGCGGTCGCCGACCGCGTGGCCGTGCGAATCGTTGACCTGCTTGAATTCGTCGAGGTCGATGAACAGCAGCGCCACGCCCTGGCCGTTCGCTTCCGCATGCGCCAGCGCGGCCGGCACGAAGTGCAGGAACCAGTGGCGGTTCGGCAGGCCGGTCAGGCTGTCCTCGTTGGCCAGGCGCGCCAGCTGCGACTCGTGCTCCTTGCGCTCGCTGATGTCCTGCAGGGTCACGGCCAGGCCGTCGCCGACCCGCACCAGGCGCCGGTGGCCCCAGCGGATGTTGAGCCGGTTATCGTCGGGCATGCGCCGGTCTTCCTGGTGAAAACCGGTCGCCATCGCCTGGCGGTAGTCGGCGACCAGCTCGCTGGAACCGAGCCCGCGGTCGACCTGCGACACCAGGCTGCCGACCAGGCTGTCGCGCGTCATGCCGTAGAAGAAGGCGCCGCGCTCGTTGCAGTCGACGATGCGGAAGTCGAGGATCCGGCCCTTGCGGTCGCGCAGCGGCGCAACCATGTAGAAGCCGTCGTTGCCGCTTTCGGTGGCGGTGCGGTAGGCGCGCGCGACGGCATCCTGTTCGCGCGCCCGGCTCGCCGCGCGCAGCGACAGCATGCTGGCCACGCCGGCCAGCAGGAGCAGCACCGCGCTCGCCATCGAGGTGTAGGTGCGGCTGTCCTGCCAGTAGGCTTCGGCGCCCGCCAGCGCCGCCTCGTGCGACAGCGCCACCAGCGCCACCACCGGATAGGCGCTTGAACGGCGCCATCCCAGCACGCGCGCGCGGCCGTCGCCGAAGCCCGTCTGGCCATTCCCGGCCTCGACCAGCTGCACGCCGCGCGCCACCGGCCAGCGCTCGGCATTCGCCGGCAGCAGCGAGGTGCGCGCATCGGTCCGCACGGCGCCGCTGCCGTCCTGCTCGATGTGCAGCCGGCTCTCGCTGCCGACCAGCGCCAGCAGGCTGTGCGCACCCAGCGTGGGCGCGCTGACGAAGGAGGTGAAGTAGGCGGCATCGACCGCCATCAGCAGCACGCCGCCGAACTCGTCGTCGAGGGTGTCGAGGCGCCGTGTGAACAGCAGCGTGCCGCGCAGCCTGCCCAGTTCCGGCGGCGGCATGCCGATCCGCAGCGCGGACGAGTTGCTGTCGCGGTGCTGGATGAAGAAGCGGGCGGCGGACAGGTCGATGCCTTCACCGGCGGGGATGCCGCTCGAAGAAGCCAGCCGGCCGTCGCGCCCGATCACGCTCACCGCGATGAAGGCGCTGTCGGTGAACATGCCGTCGCGCCGCATGTCCTCGACCAGGGCCTTGTCATGCGAGTGCTCCCAGCTGTGCTTGAGCTGCATGGTGATCTGGTCCATCTGCGCCAGCGAGCGGGTGACGTACTGCTCGTAGGCTTCGGCGTAGGCGTCGGCTTCCTTGAAGGCCTGGTCCTCGGCGCGCCGGTGCTCGGCGTTCGCGCGCAGCATGGCGGCGGTCCACAGCGCGGCGCAGGCCAGCAGCGCCAGCACGGGCCACAACAGGGCGAGGAATCGGTGGGTGCGTGGAGCGGCGTGGGCGCTGGACTTGCTCATGCCGCAAGTCTAGCCAGCCCATATGACGGGCGGATGACGGCTCAGCGCCCGCGTGCGCGCGCCGCTTCGGCCAGCACCTCGTTGACCTGGCCCATGTCGGCCGGCTTGACGAGGTAGTGGTCGAAGCCGGCCTGCTCGGCTTCCTTGCGGTCCTGGCTCTGGCCGTAGCCGGTCAGGGCCACCAGGGTCGCCTGCGCGCTTTCCGGCTGCTTGCGCAGGGCCCGGGCCAGCTCGTAGCCGTCCATGTCGGGCAGGCCGATGTCGAGCAGCAGCACGTCCGGCCGCTCGCGCCGCGCACCTTCGAGCGCGCCTTTCGCATCGTATTCGACGCAGACGGCATGGCCCTGCACTTCGAGCAGCGCGGCCAGCATCTGGGCGGCGTCGACATTGTCGTCGACCACCATCACGCGCAGCGCGCCCGGCACCTGCACGCCGCCGGCGCCATCGTCGTCCGCCGCCGCATCGAGCGAAGCCAGGCGCGGCAGGCAGATGCAGAATTCGCTGCCCCTGCCCAGGCCGGGGCTGTCGGCGCGCACGGTGCCGCCATGCAGGACGACCAGGCTTTTCACCAGGGCCAGCCCGATCCCGAGGCCGCCCTGGGAGCGGTCCGGGGTGCGCTCGGCCTGGGTGAACAGGTCGAAGATGTAGGGCAGGATGTCGGGCGCGATGCCGACCCCGTTGTCGCGCACGGCCACGTGCACCCGCTGCTCGTCGACCGTCACCGAAAGCAGGATGCTGCCGCCCGGCGCGGTGTACTTGGCGGCGTTGTTGAGGATGTTCGAGATCACCTGCACGAGGCGCGTGCGGTCGCCGATCACGTGGGCGCTGCGGCCCGACAGCTGCAGCGTCAGCGAATGGCGGCGCGCATCGACCAGCGGACGCACCTGCTCCACCGCGGCGGACACGATCACGTTCAGGTCCAGCTCTTCCTTCTCCAGCGTGACCAGGCCGCGGGTGACGCGCGAGACGTCCAGCAGGTCGTTCACGAGGTCGGTCATGTGCGAAGCCTGGCGCACGATGATCTCGCTGGCGTTGGCGATGCTCTTGTTGTCCAGCGTGCCGACCTTCAGCAGCTGGGCCGCGGTCATGATCGGCGCCAGCGGATTGCGCAGCTCGTGGGCCAGCATGGCCAGGAACTGGTCCTTCTGGCGGTTGGCCGCGCGCAGCTCGTCCTCGACCTGCTTGCGCTGGGTGACGTCGCTGCCCTCGACGAAGATGCCGGAAACGGCGCCGTTGACGTCGCGGATCGGCTGGTAGACGAAGTCGACGAAGCGTTCGACCAGCGGGCCGTCCGGTTCGATCTGCACGCGCAGCGGCAGGGCATGGCCGACGAAGGGTTCGCCGCTGTGGTAGACGCGGTCGAGCAGTTCGAAGAAGCCCTGTCCTGTCACCTCGGGCAAGGCGTCGCGCGCCGGCTTGCCGACGATCTGGCGGTGGCCGACCAGCTGCAGGTAGGACTGGTTGGTGAGTTCGAACACGTGCTCCGGCCCGCGCAGCACGGCCATGATGCCGGGCGCCTGCTCGAACAGGGCGCGGAAGCGCTCGTTTTCTTCGTTGCGGTATTTTTCGGCCAGCACCTGTTCGGTCACCTCGACGCAGGCGCAATGCATGCCCTGGACCACGCCATGCTCGTCCGGCACCGGCGAGTACGAGAAGGTGAACCAGGTCGGTTCGTCGTAGCCGTGGCGGTTCATCACCAGCAGCAGGCGGTCGACGTAGGTGGCCTCGCCGTTCAGTGCGCGGTCGATGAGGGGTTTGATGTCGTCCCAGATCTCGGACCAGATGTCGTGGAAGCGCCGGCCCAGCGCGCGCGGATGCTTGTCGCCGAGGATGTCGCGGTAGGCGTCGTTGTACAGGAAGCCGAGTTCCTCGCCCCAGGCAACGAACATCGGGAAGCCCGAATTGAGCATCAGGCCGACCACGGTGCGCAGCGCCTGTGGCCAGGTACGCGGGTGGCCGAGCGGCGATTCGCTCCAGTCCTGGGTGCGCATCATCGCGCCAACCTCGCCGCCGCCGCTCAGGAACATGAGCGAGCCGGCGAGGCTGTCGGCGTCGTGCGATGCGGGGTCGAGCCGTGAAGCGGGCCGTGGAGCGTGTTGTTGCATGGTCAAAACTGATGGGAAGGAGTCCCAAGTTTGCCATATCTTCAAGCGGCAGGCCGCACGGCGCGCTTCCTCATCGGCAGTTGCAGGCGTTCACGCCGCCCGCCGGCGCCAGGCCATGGTCGAAGACGTAATTCGCCACGCGGTTGCCCTGCTCGATCCCCTCCAGGTTGAACTGCCAGTGGACGCCGAGGTAGATGCGGCTGTTGCCGTTTTCCAGCTCGGCCTGCGACAGCGTCGAATAGCTGCGCGGTTTCCACGGCCGCACCCAGCCCTCGTTGTCGCGGGTAATGCCGTCCCACTCCTGCGAGGTCAGGGTGAAAGCAATTCTGTCGGTGCCATAGAAGCGGCGCAGGGTCTGGAACATGGCCCCGCCAAAACTCGCATGGCCCGACGGGTAGGCCGGGAATGGCGGCGTGAAGTCGGGGTTGCGGGTATTGCTGGCCTGGGCGCCCAGCGGCGTCCAGCGCGGATCGGCGTGGGTGTTCGGATTGCCGTCGCCCTTGCCGGTCGGCCCGGTACCCGGATCGGCTTCACGGATGCCGGTCACCGGACGCCAGAAGTCGTAGCGCCATTTGTCGTTCCATGCGGCAATCCCGGCATCGGCCATGGCGACGTTGGCCAGCGCGAACAGGCGCGCCAGCTCGAGCGGGTCGGTGGTGCGGCCCTGCGCGATACGCTGGATGATCTGGTTGTACATGCAGGGCGGCGTGCCAAGCCAGGGCGCGCCATCGTAGCCCCAGTAGATGCCGGCCCAGGTCTGCGCGGCCGTCCGCATGGTGGGCGTGATCCGGCCATCGCCGCCGAGGCGCTTGACCTGATTGAACGCATTGGTGTACTCGGCGCTCGTCAGGGCCGGCGGCGGCGGCACCCCGAACTTGTCCACCGACGGCACGGCGAACGGACGCACCTGCCCCCAGGTGACGCCGAGCGCGACCGTGCTCATGCTGACCGGATCGGGCCGCCACCTGCCCGGCTCATTGCTGGGGAAGTAGTCGACGCCGACGGTCCGGTTGGTGTTCGCCGACCCATCGTTCGCACGCAGCGCCAGCACGGCCGCCGCGGCACGGCGCCCGAGGTCGACGCCATTCCATTTGGCCCGGCCCGCGGGAATGCCGGACAGGTCGTTCGCCAGCCATTGGTCGAAGCGCGCCTTCTGCGCCGGCCACAGCGCGGCCAGGGCATCGTGCGCGGCCTGGGCGACGGCGGCGGCGGGCGAGGTGTCCGACGGCGCGCGCGGCACGCCGGCATAGCTCGGGTAGCGCCGGCCGACGGCATTGATGGCGTCGAACACGGCCAGCTGGACGATCGCCATGGCCCGGCTGCCGGCAGTCGGCCCCGGCTGCTCGAGGTAGGCGCGGCTCTCGCCGGCGGCCGGCGGCACGTAATCGAACTGGACCGCCCTGATGGTGGCGTTGTTCCAGTACATGACGCGCCGCGCGGTGCCGGCATCGCCGACCTGTCCGGCGGCGGGCGCGGCGCCCTGCGCTTCCGCCGCCAGCATCGCGGCCAGCAGGCAGGCCAGCCAGGTGAATCGTTTCCACAACAATGTCATGACAGCTCTCCTCAGGCGTGGGAAATCCTTCCTCCGGCATCCGTTCATGCGCAATGGATGGGTATGAGCACAGCATAGGAACGAGTCCGCCGGCGCGCAAGGACGCCGGCGCGAATGCTTGAGGCAGCCGAAAGAAAGCGTGTCTGGGGAGAAAAAGCGATGCGAGCGATGGAGCGGGTGAAGGGAATCGAACCCTCGTCTTAAGCTTGGGAAGCTCCTGCTCTACCATTGAGCTACACCCGCGTTGCCCGCATTCTACGCGGGTTCTGGCCCATTTGACAAATGCCGAGCGCGGCGGGTGTGATGGAAAATGCAATGGCCGCCGACAGCGACGTGTGATGGCCATTACAGTATGCAGCCTCCTATGTCGAGCTGAACCTCGGCAGCTCTCCAACATGCTTTGCACTACCACAAACATTCTGCCTCATCCGTGGGCTCAGAAAGCGCGAACTGAACGACTCCCATCAGCAACAGATTACGACTAAGCGTCGGCTCTTTGAGCTTCCTTCTAGGTCGGCTCAAGCTGGCTTCGCCCATCAAAATCAGCAAGATCCTTACCGACAACGCCTCACGATTTACCGACCGCTTCGCTACCAAAGACAAGAAGCCTAGTGGGAAGCACGCCTTCGACATCGCTTGTGCAGCCATGCCTGCCGAGCATCGTCTGGCGCCGCCGCGCCATCTGCAAACCAATGGCATGGTCTAGCGCTTCAACGGGCGCATCAATGAATTGCTGTAGCAAATCTGTTTCGATAGCCGGGCTGATCTGCAGGCCATTTTGCTGAACTATCTGAAGCTGTACAACCACCACCTTCCACAACGCGCTATCGGCAGCAAAACACCCATCCTCGCACTCAAGGAATGGCAGCAGAAGCGGCCGGAGTTATTCGTCAGACGCGTTCATGATCGGACGGAACTCGACAGCTAACGGTACCGAGCTGTGATGGTTTTTCTCTCCATGGATACGATGAGATTAGGGAAAATTTTGTGGCAAACAAGTGGACTTCTTCCACTCCGGTAGACATTTCTGACCTATGACTTTAGCATAGGAGAAATGAATGAGTAAACAGCGTTACATGCCGGAATTTAGGGAAGAAGCAGTTCGCCAAGTGGTTGAGCGGGTTTACGTCCGTCCCTGAGGTTCCGGGCCCGCTTGGGTAGATTCCACGTATTTTTCCCATGGATAAGATGATATTATTTGACAACGCCACTTCCATCATTGGCAATTTAGCGATCTCGATTTATTGTTCCTCTCCAAAAAAATGATGCAAATTAATCCTCAAAAATTTATAGCCATTTCTGAATGGCTGGGACTTTCCATTCCTCAACGAGCGAAAAAGAGCCCAGCTGAGAAACTTCTTATTAGCATCCGTGCGACATCAAAATGCCGCTTCAACTCATCAATGCGATTAAAAAGAGCAAGCAAAATAGCCTTTACCACAACGACAATTTTATCACTAGGGCTTATCCTAGTTCCTTTATTGCAAAACTCGAATGTTAAACTAGCACTTGCATCCCAAGTTTTAAACATGATGCAGATTTTTTTGGCGGTCGCAGTTTTGGTGTATTCAATTGTTATGTCCAAAGCTGGATTAGACGTTCGCGCTGAAAAATTAAATGAATCAGGGGACCACTTGAAAAACCTTGGTCGAGAGCTGGACAGAGAAATAATTCACAACAGCAATAACATTGCAACAGAACTGGAAAAATATAACAAACGCTACTCAGATTTAACAACAGATACCGAAGGGCACTCTCGACTTGACTATCTCTTCACCAAATTAGATATGCCAAATGATTACCCTATACGTGGACTTAGAAGAGTATATTACAATGTTGTTGGTCTTCTTGGTATTGGTGGGGAACTCTTGCTGCCGGCAATAATGCTTGGTCTCGAAGTTCTCTTCATTTCTGACATGCTAGGAATATCGAACATGTTGCCTCAAATCTTCCATGCGCCTACATGATCTAAACTGTTGGCAATCCAAAATCAGCACTCAAAGGAATTATTAAATGTTTTCAAATTGGGCCTTTATTCTTGTAGGAGACAACAATACAGGAAAAACTTCATTTCAGCGCTATCTCGTAGAATCTCTTTGCGGCGAAAGATATAACAGGCTTCCGCGCAACATTGTAAAAGAGATTAACCACCCAAGAGCACCTAAAAAGCTGAAAACATTATTCACAGCTAATCGCAGTTATCAAGAGAAAATAACGGAGTATGAATCAGTTGAAAATTACTTTAACTCATTCTTCAAAGACGCGGATATTTGCATATTGTCTTCCCACTCCAATCCCCCATCTCTTGAACATATTGAACAAATAATGTATGAGCTTGCCGCAAGAGCATATAACGTCGCAGGGGTATTTTGGAGCAATGACTTTGGAGCTGATGCAAAGAGAATTTCTGCTCTTCCCTGGCAAGAAAGGTTATGGATTGAAAATCCACTTCTTGAGAATTCAGAGGAGATTCCTGAGCAAATCAAGAGGCAAGCCTATGAGTTTGCAGAGATCTTGGCTGCCAGGGCACACACCTGGTAATTTCGCCTGCTTAATTTCTCCGAACCGCCATCACAGCGTATAGACAGCTTTTTCGACAATATGTGGGGTCGAAACGGTGATGGCGGCTAAGTTGTTGATAAAGGTAGGAATTTCTGGAGATCGTATATCAATACGTTTGACACGCGCATGAACAGTGGCGTTTAAATAGGTAGATAAGCTTGGGAAGCTTCGGCTCTACCATTGAGCTACACCCGCGTTGCCCGCATTCTACGCGGGTTCTGGCCCATTTGACAAATCCCGACCGGCGTCGGCGCGATGCGCATAAGATGGAGCGGGTAGACTCGCAACACCTTTCCATCCTTTTCAGGAAGACACTGATGGCAGACTTCGACATCGGCGCGATCGTGCGCGACCTGCACGACACGCGCCAGCTATGGCGCCAGGCCCACCGTCCCGCCGGCGAGGTGCGCGGCATCGAGTTTCCTTCGCGCGATGCGCTGGCCGAGATCGTCAACCAGCTCAAGGGCGTGCTGTTCCCGATGCGGCTGGGCCCGCCGGGCCTGCGCCAGGAAAGCGAAGACTTCCACGTCGCGCATGCCCTCGATTCGGCCCTGCACGCCCTGCTGCGCCAGGTGCAGATCGAATTGAAGTACAGCGCCGCCCTGGAACAGCGCACCGACGCCGACATCGCCAGCCAGGCGCTGGACGCCACGCGCGCCTTCGGCGCCGCGCTGCCGGAAGTCCGCATGGAAGTCGACAGCGACGTGCTGGCCGCCTACCAGGGCGACCCGGCCGCGCGCAGCGTCGACGAAGTGCTGCTGTGCTATCCCGGCGTGCTGGCCATGATCCATTACCGCCTGGCGCACCGCTTGTACGCGCTCGGCCTGCCGCTGCTGGCGCGCATCATCTCGGAACTGGCGCACGCCGCCACCGGCATCGACATCCACCCCGGCGCCAGGATCGGCACCGGCTTCTTCATCGATCACGGCACCGGCGTCGTGATCGGCGAGACCGCCATCATCGGCCGCAACGTGCGCCTGTACCAGGCCGTCACGCTGGGCGCCAAGCGCTTCCCGACGAATGCCGACGGCAGCCTGCAGAAAGGCCTGCCGCGCCACCCGGTCCTGGAAGACGACGTCGTCATCTACGCCGGCGCCACGGTGCTGGGCCGCATCAGGATCGGCAAGGGCGCCGTCATCGGCGGCAACGTGTGGCTGACCAACGACGTCGCGCCGGGCGCGCGCGTGGCGCAGGCGGCGTCGCGCGAAGAAGTGTTCGAGAGCCTGGGCGGCGCTTCCGACGCGCCGTCGTGATCCCGCTTATTTCGGGCTCTCGACCGTATAACCTTTGGCCTGCAGGTCGGCCAGGTAGCTGTCGGGACCGAGCACCTGGCCCATCGACAGGATGGCGAAGGTAGCGGCATTGGCGGCGAGCGACCGCTCGGCCGCCTTGAGCCACGCGGCCCGGCCGCGCTCGCGCATGTTCTGGAAGGCCGGGTTATTCTGCGCGAATGAACCGTTCAGCATGGCCTTGCTGCAGGTATCCTGGCGCTCGGCGTAATCGAGCTTGCCGATCTCGGCGATGTTGCCGTTGGCCCAGGCGTTTGCGCGCAGCTTCATGGCATCGAGATCGCCCTCGAGCGTGTCGAGCGTTTTGGTGAAGCATGCCAGGTCTTCCATCTGCGATTTCTTGAAGTCCTTCAGCGCCGCCCGAGGATTCTCGAGGGTGACCGAGACCGCGGTCGCGGTGAGCTTCACGTCATGCTTCCTGGCGATTTTCACGATCGAATCAGGGACATCGTCGCCCTTCGACAGCCCGTTCCGTTTCAGTCCCGCATCCATCAAGCTGTCGGCCGCGAAATAAGGACGGAAGCGCTCGATGTCGTCGTCATCGCCGATATATTTCTGCTTCAGGACGTCCCAGCGCGCATGGACATCGGCAGGCAGCAGGTCGCGCAGCATGGCGCCGTCGGGGTTCTTCCTCAGGCCGATCAGGGACGGCAGCATGGTCAGGCCGCCCATCCAGCCGACCGAAACGCCGACCCCGGGCTGCAACAGCACTTCCTGCGATTGCGCGACCAGGCGCTCGACCCGCCCCGAATCCCATTCCATCTTTTGCGGCAGCGGAGAATGTACCGCAAACACCCACATCACGTGGCCATCCTTCGACACCTTCCACAAGCCGGGCCCCGGGCGCTTGCCGGAAACGAGGACCTGGGCGGGCGCTTCGACCTGCGATGCAGGGACGGCGGACGCTGGCCCGGTCTGTGCGAACGCCGCGGCGGCGAGCAGACCCAGGGACAGGAAACAGGCAAAGCGTGCAGCAATCATCGAGGACCCCTTTGTTGTTGTGTTGCCAAAGATTACCTAAATGGCATCTAGAGGGGTACTCGCGCAACAGGATGTTACAAGCTGTGCATGTCCAAGAGCGCCTAAGCGGGCGGCTCCTCGGGCTGGCGATCCAGCAGATCTTGCGCCAGCTTGAGGCTGTCCACCATGGTCTGGAAGGCCTCGCGCTTGGCCTCCTCGCTCGGCATCCGCAGCACATAGGAGGGGTGGTAGGTGGTGACGATCCAGTGCCCTTCATGGAAGACCGGGCGGCCGATCGCGTTCTTCAGCGTCACGTTGGCCGTGCGCATCACGGACTTGAGCGCGGTCGCGCCCAGCGCCACGATCACGGTGGGCTTGACGTGGTCCAGCTCCTTGTCGAGCCAGTAGTGGCAGGCCTCGATTTCCTTCTGCGCCGGCGTTTTGTGCAGGCGCCGCTTGCCGCGCGGCTCCCACTTGAAATGCTTGACGGCGTTGGTCACGTAGATGGTGTCGCGGTCGACGCCGGCCTTGTCGCAGACCTGGTCGAGCAGCTTGCCGGCAGGCCCCACGAAGGGCTGGCCGGCCAGGTCTTCCTGGTCGCCCGGCTGCTCGCCCACGAACATGATCTGCGCCTTTTTCGGGCCTTCGCCACCCACCGCCTGGGTCGCGAACTGCCACAGCTCGCAGCGCCGGCATTCGTCCAGCTTCGAGGGCTGCTGGCGTTCCGGCTGTGCATCTTCGGGGGCGATCGGGATGGTGGTGCCCTTGCGCTGGCCGACGGCCTCGTACTGGCCGACCTTGCGCGCGCCACGGGCGGCTTCGGAGATCATGTGCGGCACAATTTTCCCTTCCGGCAAATTTTTCCAGCGATGCGAGGGGATGTGCTGCTGCATCACCGTCTGGTTCAGGCGCGCCGGGTTGAACACGCTGCGGTAATAGGTCAGCCACAGGGCTTCGCCGGTGTCTTCCAGGTCTTCCGAATTCTTCACCAGCGGCCCGGTGTTGTGCAGGGTCTGGCCATCCCACAGCACGCTGGCCTCGGGGGTGGCGATCATCCAGCTGACCTTGCCCATGCGCGAGATGAAATGTTCGGCCACTTGCGGCAGCACGTCGTGCTGCGGCTCGTACCAGGCGACGAAGCGCGGCGGCCCTGCTTCGGCCGGGCGCTCGCGAAAGCGGATGTAGGCATGCATGTCGTGCTCCTCACGCCGAACCGCCTTCACCATCGCGTTCAGGCGCGCGCCGTCTTCGTCGGCCGGCGACTGCACGTCGTGCTGCCCTTGCTGCCAGCGCCAGATCACGCGGTACAGGAAGGCCCAGCGGTCCGGCACGCGGCAGCAGGCGGCGCTTTGCAGCATGTCCATCAGCGAGCGCGGAATGCTCGGCGCGCCGTGTGTCGGCCTGTGGCGCGGGAGGTCCGATGAAGGCGGTGGATGGCCGGAAGAATCATGCGGCGGCTCGACAGCCGGCGGCGCACCCGAGAACAGGTCGCCGCCCGTCAGCGGCGAGCCCCAGGTCACCATTTCCGGCGGCACGTCGTGGATCAGCAGCTCGCGCGCCGCCTCGCGCCATTCGGCGAAGGTCTCGACCAGCAGCGGCTGGCCGGCGCGCTGAAGCTCGGTTGCTGATCCCTTCGCACTCATGCTGCCTGCAATTCCGGCCAGAGGTTCATCTGCTGCGGCGCGTCGGCCATGTTCCGGCGCAGCAGTTCGGAGGATGCCATCCCCTGCGCCGGCTTGTAGTCGGCGGTGACCACGAAGGGCGCCAGCTTTTTCAGGCTGCAGCGCAGGCGCGACAGGTCTTCCCAGCGGATGCGGCGCAGCCGGCGCAAGTCGATGATGCGCTTGGCCGAGCGCAGGCCGATGCCGGGCACGCGCGCGATCATGGTTTCGTCGGCGCGGTTCAGGTCCATCGGAAAATGCTCGCGGTTGCTCAGCGCCCAGGCCAGCTTGGGGTCGATGTCGAGCGCCAGGTTGCCGGCCGCCGGCATCAGTTCGCCGGCCGTGAAGCCGTAGCCGCGCAGCAGGAAATCGGCCTGGTAGAGGCGGTGCTCGCGCAGCAGCGGCGGCGGCGCCGAGGGCACGCTGGACGGGCTCTGCGGGATCGGCGAAAACGCCGAGTAATACACCCGCTTCAGCTTGTAGGAGCCGTACAGGGTCTGGGCCGTATTCAGGATGGTCTGGTCGTCGCTGGCGTCGGCGCCGACGATCATCTGGGTGCTCTGGCCGGCCGGCGCGAAGGCCGGCGCCTTCGGATGGTCGTCCTTCTCATCGAGCTTGGTGCGAATGGAACCCATCGCCAGCTTGATGGTGTGGACGTTCTTCTCGGGCGCCAGACGAGAAACGCTGTCCTGGGTCGGCAGCTCGATGTTTACCGACAGCCGGTCGGCGTACTTGCCGGCCAGTTCGATCAGGCGCGGATCGGCGTCCGGGATGGTCTTCAGGTGGATGTAACCGCGGAATTTGTGCTCTTCGCGCAGCCGCCGTGCGACCTCGACCAGCTGCTCCATCGTGTAGTCGCTGGCCTGGATGATGCCCGAGCTGAGGAACAGCCCGTCGATGTAATTGCGAAGATAGAAATCCTGGGTCAGCTTGACCACTTCGTCGACCGAGAACCGCGCCCGCGGCACGTTCGAGGTACGGCGGTTGACGCAGTACTGGCAGTCGTAGATGCAGAAGTTGGTCAGCAGGATCTTCAGCAGCGACACGCAGCGCCCGTCCGGCGTGTAGCTGTGGCAGATGCCCATGCCGTTGGTGGCGCCCAGGCCATCCTTGTCGACCGAATCGCGCTTGGGCGCCCCGCTGCTGGCGCAGGAGGCGTCGTATTTGGCGGCGTCGGCCAGGATCTCGAGCTTGTCTTTGAGTTCCATTGTGCAGTAAATACTGTATGGATGAACAGTATACCGCAATTCAGGCTGTCCAGGCCGTACGCGAACGCACGTATGCAAAATAGATCGATTGTGATATTTTGCAATCTTATGTCTTTAAAATTCCGCAACAACATCCAGATCGCCGGCTCAGGCCACGCGACGATGGTGTTTGCCCATGGCCTGGGATGCGACCAGCACATGTGGCGTTATCTGGCTCCCCTCTACCAGCAGCGCTTCCGCACCGTCCTGTACGATTTGTCCGGCAGCGGCGAATCCGACCGCGCGTCCTATGACCGTATGCGGCATGGCAGCCTGCACGGCCACGCCGACGACCTGCTGGAGATCCTCGACGCGTGCTCGGCCGGTCCGGTCGTCTTCGTGGGGCATTCCGTGAGCGGCATGATCGGCCTGCTGGCGGCGAACAAGGCGCCCGATCGTTTCGTGGCCCAGGTGATGATCGGCGCATCGCCCTGCTACATCAACGACGGCGATTACGTCGGCGGCTTCGAGCGCGTGCAGGTCGATGCGATGCTGACGGCGATGGACGAGGACTTTCCGACGTGGTCCAGGAGCTTGGCGACCCTCTCCGCCGGCCAGTCGCATACCGAGCTGCGCGAGGAACTCGTCGACATCTTCCAGCGCAACGAACAGGGGATCGTCCGCCATTTCGCGCGCACCATCTTCCACTCGGACCACCGCGCCGACCTGCCTCACTCGACGGTGCCGACGCTGATCCTGCAATGCGCCGACGACATCTTCGTCCCGCGCGCGGTGGGCGAATACATGCTGCGCCATCTGCCGAACAGCAGCCTGGAGGTGCTCGCGGGCGAAAGTCATTGCCCGCAACTGAGCGCGCCGAACGCCAGCTCGCGGGCGATCGACGCTTTCCTGCATCGCAGCTTGCGCTGACGCTCAGCGCACCGGCTTGCCGTCAACGGCACGGCTCCAGCAGTCGCCCGGCAGGCCGAGGTCGCCATGCCGCCGAAGTCGTGCATCACGGTCTGGATCGCCCGGCGGCCAGGCCGAGCGCGAGCACGATCTGCTTCCGTTGCATGGTCTTCTCTTTTGTCGTGTGATGGTCAGGCGACGCCTGCGTAGCCGTTCGCCTGCGCGAGGAGGGCCGGCTCCATGCGCGCAGCGACGCGCTGGATGTAGGAAGTCGCGGGAATCACGCCGGCGGCGCCGGCGCGGTGCAGCCACGCATAGGCCTCGACCAGGTCCTTCTGCACGCCCTGGCCGCTGGCGTACATGACGCCCAGGTTGAACTGGGCGCGCGCATGGCCCTGGCGGGCGGCGCACAGGTACCAGAAGTGGGCGGCTTCGTAATCGCGTTCGATGCCGTGCCCGCTGTCGTAGCGCAGGCCGAGCGCGAACTGGGCCAGCGCGTGGCCCTGGTCGGCCGCCTTGCGGTACCAGGCGTAGGCGCGGCGCGGGTCGACGGCGCCGCTGTCGTCGCGGTCGAGCAACTGGCCCAGCATGTACTGGGCCGGCGCATATTCCTGGTCGGCGGCCTTGCCGAACCAGTGCATGGCTTCTTCTTCGCAGCGCAGCGCGAGGTCGAACTGGGCGCGCAGGTGGCCCTGCTCGGCCGCCTTGCGGTACCAGTCGAGCGCCTCGGCCGGATCCTGCGCCGCACCGTGGCCGGCGTCGATCAGCTGGGCGAGATGATACTGGGCGCCGGCGAAGCCCTGCTCCGCCGCCTTGCGGTACCAGTGCGCGGCCGTCGCGTGGTCCTGGTCCACGCCCTGGCCGTGTTCGTAACGCAGGCCGAGGTTGTCCTGGGCGCCGGCGTGGCCCTGCTCGGCCGCCTTGCGGAACCAGTGCAGGGCCAGGTCCGGATCGCGCGCCACGCCGTGGCCGCTGTCGTGGACCAGGGCCAGGTTGAACTGCGAGCTGGCGTGGCCCTGCTCGCCGGCGCGGCCGTACCACAGGATTGCCTTCTCGCTGTCCTGCGGCAGGTCCTGGCCCTTGTCGTAACGCAGGCCGAGGTTGAACTGGGCCGGCGCATAGCCCTGCTCGGCGGCCTTGCGGAACCAGTGGATGGCCTGCTGGACGTCGCGGTCTCGCAGTTCGCCCGCCAGTTGTCCGCTGTCGTAGCGCAACGCGAGGGCGAACTGCGAGCGCGCATAGTTCTGGTCGGCGGCGCGGCGGTACCATTCGATGGCGCGGCCCACGTCCTGGGCCACGCCCTTACCGCCTTCGAACATCATGCCGAGGTTGTGCTGGGCGCCGGGGTCGCCCTGTTCGGCCGCCTTTTCGAACCAGTGCAGCGCCTGGTGCACGTCGGCCGCGACGCCCTGGCCTTTCGCGTACAGCCAGCCCAGGTTGTACTGGGCCGCCGCATAACCCTGCTCGGCCGCCTGGGTGTACCAGTAGACGGCCTGCGCCAGGTCCTGGGCCACGCCCTGGCCCTTCTGGTACATCACGCCGAGGTTGTACTGGGCCTGTTCGAGGCCGGCGCTGGCCGCCATCCGGTACCAGGCCACGGCCAGCTCGTGATTCTTCGGCACGCCCTGGCCGTTCACGTACATGAAGCCCAGGCTGTGCTGGGCGCTGGCGACGCCGCGCTCGGCCAGCGCTTTCACGCGCAGGAATTCAGCTGTTTGATGAGCAGCGGTATCGGGCATGGGGCAAGGCTCAGGCCTGGAAGGCGAGCACGTTGGCGGCGCCGGGCGGCAGGCCCTGGCCGCGCAGCACGTCGACGAAGCGCGGCAGCGGCATCGGGCGGTGGTACAAATAGCCCTGCATCGTCATGCAGCCGTTGGCGCGCAGGTAGCGGGCCTGCGGCTCGGTCTCGACGCCTTCGGCGATCAGGTTCAGGCCCAGGCCGCGCGCAATCGAGATGATCGCCAGGACCACCGGATAGTGGCCGTATTCGTCGTGGATCTCCTTGACGAAGGACTGGTCGATCTTGATCGTGTGGACCGGGAAGCGGTGCAGGTAGGCCAGACTCGAATAGCCGGTGCCGAAGTCGTCGATGGCGACCGACACGCCGAGCTGGCCCAGTTTATTCAGCTGCTCGATCGCATGCTGCGGATTGCGGATGCAGATGTTCTCGGTGATCTCCACCTCGATCTGGCTCGGCGCGATCCCGTGGCGCAGCAGCGCGCCGCGCATCTTCTCGAAGAAGTCGCCGCGGTCCAGGTATTGCGGCGACAGGTTCAGCGACAGCCGCACCTGGTTGCCGGCGATGGCCTTCCACTGCAGCATGTCGCGGCACAGGGCGCCGATCATCCAGTCCGAGATCGGGATCATCAGGCCGTTCTCTTCGGCGAACGGCAGGAACTCGCCCGGCGAGACGATGCCGCGGGTCGGGTGGTTCCAGCGCATCAGCGCCTCGGCGCCGACGATGCGGCCGCTGGCGGCGTCGATCTGCGGCTGGTAGTACATCTCCAGCTCGTCGTTTTCCAGGGCGCGCCGCAGGCTCTGGCTCAGCGCGATCTTCTGGTGCGACACGTCCTGCATCGACTCGTCGTAGAAAGCGTGGCCGTTCTTGCCCTGCCCCTTGACCTGGTACATGGCGATGTCGGCGTGGCGCAGCAGCTCGTCGATCGATTCGCCATGGCCGGGGTAGATCGCGATGCCGATCGAGGCCGAGATGTGGACCTGATGGCCGTCCAGGTCGAACGGCAGCTGCAGGCATTCGAGGAACTTGTCGGCCACGCTGCGCGCGTCGTCGCGGTCGCGCAGTTCGGGCAGCACGATGGTGAATTCGTCGCCGCCCTGGCGCGCCAGGGTGTCGCCCTTGCGCAGGCATTCCTTGAGGCGCACCGCCACCTGCTGCAGCAGCTCGTCGCCCTTGACGTGGCCGAGGGTGTCGTTGACCAGCTTGAAGCGGTCCAGGTCGATGAACATCACCGCGAGCTCGGTCTGCTTGCGCTTGGCCTGGATCACCGCCAGGCCGAGCCGGTCCTTGAACAGGATGCGGTTCGGCAGGTCGGTCAGGATGTCGTGGTAGGCCTGGTAGGAGATGACTTCTTCGGCGCGCTTGCGGTCGGTGATGTCGCGCGCCACGCCGTAGGTGCCGAAGAATTCAAGCTTTTTGACTTCCTGGTCGGGCACGTGCATGCCGATCGCGTTCAGCGAGATCGTCATCAAGGTGTTGTTGAAGGTGCGCTCCGGATTCGAGCCGGCATGGCACTTCAGGCGCAGCTCGACGTTGCGCGAGGCGCGTTCGTCGACGCGGCGCTCGTTGAAGGAATAGCGCGCACGCTCCAGGTCTTCCTCGTGCACCAGCACCGAGTAGTGCTGGCCGATCAGTTCTTCGCGCCGGTAGCCGAGCAGCTGGTAGGCGCGGTCGTTCACGAAGGTGAAGCGGCCTTCGTGGTTCAGGGTGTAGATGATGTCCGGCGAGGAGTCCACCAGGTAGCGGTACATCTTCTCCGAGTTTTCCAGCTGGGTCGCCATGCGCTGGTTGGCCTCTTCCAGGCGGCGCGCCTTGAGCGCATTGCCGACCGTCTTGAGCAGCTCTTCGCGGCTGTAGGGCTTGCGCAGGTAATCGTAGGCGCCGCGCTTCAGGGCGCCGATCGCGGCGTCGATTCCGACCTCGCCGCTCACCACGATCACATCGGCGCCGATCCCCTTCTCGTTGATGAAGTCCATGACGCCGTGGCCGCTGATGTCGGGCAGGCCGAGGTCGAGCAGGACCAGGTCGAAGTGCAGCCTGGACAGCTGGGCCAGCGCCTCGGTGCCGCTGGCGGCCGTGACCAGCTGGTAGCCGCGGCCCTGCAGCAGTTCGTACAGCGAAGACAGCAGGCGCGGCTCGTCGTCGACGAGCAGGAGGCGCGGCTGTTCCAGTCCGGAAGAGATCGGGGCTTGGGGCGCAAGCGCGTCGTGGGGCACGGGAATCATTCTTACCTTATACGGATCCGAGCGCGCGCACCGGCAGACCGGCCGGTGCGCCGGCGCCGGCCTGCGCCGGCAGCAGAATTTCGAAACTGGTGCCGGTCTTGCCGCTGCGGCAGGCGATGTGCCCGTTCAGCTTCTTGACCAGGCTGTGCACGATCGACAGGCCGAGGCCGTGGTGCGGGCCTTCCTTCGTGCTCTTCACGGCGGAGAACAGGTTGGCCAGCACCTCCTGCGACAGGCCCGGGCCGGTGTCGGAGACGACCAGCTCCAGGTACAGCCTGCGCTCGCGGTTGACGTGGCCGCGGTTGGCGATCTCGATGCGCCCGCCGGTGGCGGACAGCGCCTCGATCGCGTTCTTGACCAGGTTGACCAGGATTTGCTTGAGGATGTCCGGATCGCCTTCGACGCGGCCGGCTTCGTGCGACATGCTGACCACGATCTCGACGTTCGGCGGCACGAAGTCGGTGGCGCGGAACAGGCGCAGCACGTCTTCCACCACCTTGGCCACATCGGCGCTGACGCCGCGCTCCAAGGATGAGGCAACGGCAGGCTGGACTTCGGTCAGGCTGTTGACCAGCTGGCCGACGCGGTCGATCTCTTCGTTCAGGATCGACAGTTCGCCGCCCACCGGTTCCTGGCGTTCCAGCTTGCCGTCGAGGACGGACAGATAGTTCTTGATGATCGACAGCGGGTTGTTCACCTCGTGCACCACGCGGCGCGAGGCTTCGCGGTATTCCTCGGCCACGTGGGCCAGCTGGCGCCGGGCCTGGCCGCGTTCCAGCATCGCGTTCTCCAGCGCGCTGGCAGCCTGGGCGCCGAAGGACTGCATGAAGCGTTCGCGCTTCTGGCAGGACGGCACCTGCCAGCTCGCGATCCCGCCGATCAGCACGCCGATGCAGCGGGCGCCGCTCACCAGCGGCACGCAGACCAGCGATTCGGTGCCCAGCATGCGCAGCAGCTGCTCTTCGGGCAGGCCGAGCGGCGCGCCTTCGCGGTGGACAAAAGCGAGACGGCGTTCCAGTGCGGCCTTGGCCACGGCCCCGCCCTTCGACAGCGGAATCGAGAATTCGGCGATGCGCTGCTGGTTGGCGGTCGGCGCCCCCACCAGCGCATGGCCGGTCGGGTTCTCCAGCAGGACGGCGGCGTTCTCGAAGTCGAACAGCACGCGCGCCGAGCGCGTCATCGATTCCAGCAGCCCGGATTCTCCCTGCTGGCGGGCGAAGGCCTGGCCAATTTCCGAGACCAGCACCAGGTTGCGCATCTCCTCGGTCAGGCGCTGCTGCACCGGGTCGACGGGCGGCGGCGGCGCGAAGGCCGGCAGGGCCGGGATGTCGTCGGCGCCGGCCAGGTCGATGCCGAGGTGGACCGCGGCGCGCTCGACCTGGCGCGCGGCCTGGGCCAGCAGCTCGTCGGCGGCCTCCGGTTCGAGGTCGCACAGCTTGGCCGCCTCGACCATCATGTCGGGATCGTCGGCGTGGCCCGACAGCAGATGGGCGGCGCGCACGATGCGGATCAGCGGATGGGCGCCCTCCAGGCGCTCGCCCGGCTCGTGGTGGTAGAGCACGGCGTCGGACAGGAAGGAATCGAGCTGCCAGCGTTCGATCAGCCAGGCGCCGGCTTCGGCGTGGGTGATCTGCAGGGTGCGCTGCTCGACCGCGCACAGGTCTTCGTCGTCGCGCGCGGTGAAATTGAAACCGTATTCCTTGGGCGCCGTCGCCAGCAGGGCCAGGCGGCCGACGTTGTGCAGCAGGCCGGCCAGATAGGCTTCTTCGGGCTGCGAATAGTTCAGGTGACGCGCCAGCTCGCGCGCCAGCACGGCGGCAGTGAGCGAATTCTTCCAGAACGCACGCAGGTCGGTCGCGCCGGAGTTCGGGAAGCTGTTGAAGGTCTGGAACACGGAGTCGCTGATCACCAGCGTCTTGATCATGTCGGTGCCCAGCGCCACCATGGCCTGTTCGAGGTTCGGCTGGCGGCCGGTGCGGTGGTAGGCCGAGCTGTTGGCGACGCTCAGGATCTTGCCGGTCATGCCGGCATCCTTGGCCACCAGCGCGGCCAGCTCGGGCATGCCGAGGTCGTCCGCCTGCAGGTGGGCCAGCAGCTTGATGAGGATCTGCGGCATGGCCGGCAGCCGTGCGATCAGCAAGCGATTGCGGATATCCTGGTCTGGTTGGTAGTTGGTCTCAAGCACGGCCGCCACTGCTGTTCTGGATATATAGGTGGCGGCTATCCCCGGCTGCAGCTGCCACGATCATTCTTCTTGTAAAACCAGAAACAACACTGTGTTTTGGGCATTGTTCTGGATGTGAAAAACTTATCTTAGCATATATACATTTCTGGCCGGGAACAACATTTTCCAGCGAAAGTGACGCGTTTTAGAGTCAAATCTCAGCCATGCGGTATTGATCTACCGCATATTTACTTCATGCCAGTGCCTGCCTGCGGCGATAATGCCGCGATACCATCCAGCACCCCAGCGAAGCCAGCGCGAAGGCCGCCTGCCCCATCGCCATCGCCAGCACCGAGTAATCCAGCGCCGGGACGATGACGCCGGCCACGATGGCGCCCATCAGCGTGGTGACGAAGGATTGGCAGGACGCCACCGTGCCGCGGATGTGCGGGAACAGGTCGAGCGTCAGCAGGGTCGCGCTCGGGTTGATGATCGAGCTGCCGAAGTTATAGAAGAACATCGGCAGCACGGTCCACGGCAGCGCCGGCGGTAAAAACGCGTGGTACAGCACACTGCCGGTCACCGCGGCGAGCATGAAGGCGTAGCCGATGCCGATCTGGCGCCCGTAGTGCATCTTGCCGGCCAGGCGGTTGGCGGCCAGCGCGCCCAGGAAGATGCCGGCCACCGCCGGCACGAACAGCCAGTAGAACTCCGAAGGCCCCAGGTGCAGGTGCACCGGCAGCAGCACCGGCGCGCCGGCGATGAACAGGAACATGCCGCCGAAGTTGAAGGCCACCACCGCCGACTTCATCTGGAACAGCACCGAGCTGAAGATGTCCCAGTAGCTGCGCGCCAGGAAGCGCGGATTGAAGGGCTGGCGGCGCTCCTTCGGCATGGTCTCGGGCAGGTGCTGCCAGCAGACCCACCACAGCACGAGGCTGAACAGCAGCAGGCCGAGGAAGATCGCGCGCCAGTTCAGCAGCGTCACGATCCAGCCGCCCAGCACCGGCGCGATGGCCGGCGCGATCGAGAAGATCATCGTCACCATCGACAGCAGGCGCGCGGCCGGCGCGTCCGAATACAGGTCACGGATAATCGCCCGTCCCACCACCACCCCGGCCCCGGCCGAAATGCCCTGCATGATGCGGAACACCCACAGGTAGTGCACCGAATGCGCCGAGGCGCAGCCCAGGGTGCCGACCGCGAACACGATCAGCCCGACCAGCACCACGTTGCGGCGCCCGAAGGCGTCCGACAGCGCGCCGTGCCACAGCGACATGACGGCGAAGGCCAGCATGTAGGCCGTCAGGGTCTGCTGGACTTCCAGCGGCGTCGCGTTCAGCGTGGCCTGGATGCGCGGAAAGGCCGGCAAATAGGCGTCGACCGAGAACGGGCCGAGCATCGCCAGCGCCGCCAGCAGCGCCGCCAGGCCGCCCGCGGTCAGCATCGTGACCTTGTGCGGCTCCGGCAGCGGAACCGGGATGACGGGATCCTTGGGGAGGTTGTCTGGTTCGGGTTCGGGCAGCATGCGTTACTCTTGTTGGGATTTGCCGGCGTCGGGCTTGGCCGCATCCCTGCGGTTGAAGCCGGCGACCATGTCGAAGCGGAACAGGCGGCATTCGAGCGCGCCGTTGAAGAACGGGGTCTTGCGCGATTCCTTCAGGCGCAGCATCTTCGGCAGCGAGAGGTCGGCGGTGAACAGGTAGACGGTCCAGCCGGCGAAGCGCTGCTTCAGGGTGCTCGACAGGTCCTGGTAGAAGCCGACCGCCATCTCGTCCTGCGGGATGGTGGAGTCGCCGCGCACGCCGATGCGCTCGCCGTAGGGCGGATTGGTCAGCAGGATGCCCGGCTGGCCGGTCGGCGCCTGCACCTGCTGGGCCTCGATCTGCTTGAGCGGGACCTCGAACAGGACGCCGGCCACGCGCAGGTTATGGCGCGTCATCGCCACCATGTCGCCGGAGATGTCGGAGCCGAAGATGGTCGGCTCGCCCGGCAGCGGATTCGGCTTGATGGCCGCCTTCATCTCCTGCCAGGCCGCGCGGTCGAAGTTGCGGAATTTTTCGAAGGCGAAGCGGCGCCGCGCGCCGGGCGGGATGCCCTGCACCATCTGGGCCGCCTCGACCAGGATCGTGCCCGAGCCGCACATCGGGTCGAACAGCGGCACGCCCGGCTTCCAGCCCGCCACGCGCAGCAGGCCGGCGGCCAGGTTCTCGCGCAGCGGCGCATCGCCCGTCTCTTCGCGCCAGCCGCGCTTGAACAGCGCTTCGCCGGAGGTGTCGAGGTAGATCGTGAAGTTGCGCTGGTCGAGGAAGCCGAGGATGCGCATGTCCGGCTCGCGCGTGTTGACCGAAGGGCGCTTGCCGAACTGGTCGCGGAAGCGGTCGCAGACGGCGTCCTTGATCTTCAGCGTCGTGAACTCCAGGCTTTTCAGCGGCGATTTGACGGCCGTGATGTCGACGCGGATCGTGTGGTTGACGTCGAACCAGTCTTCCCAGGGCTGCTCCAGCACCAGGTCGTAGATGTCGTTCTCGTTGGTGTAGGTCTTGTTCGCCATGCGCATCAGCACGCGCGAAGCGATGCGCGAATGCAGGTTGATGCGGTAGGCGTCCTGCATGCTGCCGGAGGCGTGCACGCCGCCCGGCACCTGGTTGTGGACCTTCAGCGTGGGGCTGCCGGTGTGCTGGGCGATCTCGGCGAGTTCTTCGGCGAGTGCTTGTTCCATGCCGCGTGGGCAGGGGCAAAAATAGGAAGTCATGGGGAACCCTTTGTCCGTTGTAGTTAAAAAATCAATGCTTTGTTGGCCTAAAAACGTCATTCCCGCGCAGGCGGGAATCCAAGTCTTGCGGTCTGCCTGCAACTTGGATTCCCGCCTGCGCGGGAATGACGGCTTCGAAGCTAACTAGTTCAGAACGGCTTTACCACCACCAGGATCACGATCGCGATCAGCAGCAAAACCGGCGCTTCATTGAACACCCGGAACCACTTGTGGCTGCGCGTATTCGCGCCGCGTTCGAATTTTTTCAGCAGCGATCCGCAGGCGTGATGGTAGCCGATCACGAGGATGACAAGCGCCAGTTTCGCATGCAGCCAGCCGCCGTTGATACCGAAACCCAGCCATAGCCAGAGGCCCAGCAGCAGCGCCGGGATCATCAGCATGGTGGTGAAGCGGTACAGGCGGCGGCCCATGCCCAGCAGGCGTTCCAGTGCCGCGGGATTGGTTTCCTGGGCCAGGTTCACGAAGATGCGCGGCAGGTAAAACAGGCCGGCGAACCAGGAGGCGATGAAGACGATGTGGAAGGCTTTGATCCAGAGGTACATGTTTTCCTTATTGTTATCGGTAGCCCGTCGTCCCCGCAAAGGCGGGAACGACGATCAAACGCGAATCTCGCCGTGGCCGAACACCACATATTTCAAGGAGGTCAGTCCCTCCAGCCCCACCGGCCCGCGCGCGTGCAGCTTGTCGTTCGAAATCCCGATCTCCGCGCCCAGGCCGTATTCGAAGCCGTCGGCGAAGCGCGTCGACGCGTTCACCATCACCGACGCCGAATCGACTTCGCGCAGGAAGCGCATCGCATCCGTGTAGTCCTCGGTGACGATGGCCTCGGTGTGCTTCGACGAGTAGCGGTTGATATGCTCGATGGCCTCGTCGATATCCGCGACCACCTTCACCGCCAGGATCGGCGCCAGGTATTCGGTGCGCCAGTCTTCTTCAACGGCCGCCATCAGGTGCGGATAGCCCTGCAGGATCGCCAGCGCTTCCGGATCCGCGCGCAACTCGACTTCCTTCGTCTTGTAGAGCTCCGCCAGCTGCGGCAGCACGGTCGGTGCGATGGCGCGCGCCACCAGCAGCGTCTCCATCGTGTTGCAGGTGCCGTAGCGGTGGGTCTTGGCGTTCATGGCGATCGGCAGCGCCTTGGCGATGTCGGCTTTCGCATCGATGTAGACGTGGCAGATGCCGTCCAGGTGCTTGATCATCGGCACCGTGGACTCTTTCATCAGGCGCGCGATCAAACCCTTGCCGCCGCGCGGCACGATCACGTCCACGTACTCCGGCATGGTGATCATGGCGCCGACGGCGGCGCGGTCGACCGTCTCCACCACCTGCACGCCCTGCTCCGGCAGCCCGGCGCCACGCAGGCCCTCCGCCACCAGCGCGGCCAGCGCGCGGTTGCAGTGGATGGCCTCCGAGCCGCCGCGCAGGATCGCCGCGTTGCCGCTCTTGATGCACAGGCCGGCCGCGTCGACGGTCACGTTTGGACGCGCTTCGTAGATGATGCCGATGACGCCCAGCGGCACGCGCATCTGGCCGACCTGGATGCCGCTCGGGCGGAACTTCATGTTCGAGATTTCGCCGATCGGGTCCGGCAGCGCGACGATCTGGCGCAGGCCGTCGACCATGGTGGCGATCGCCTTCTCCGACAATGCCAGGCGGTCCAGCAGGGCCGGCGCCAGGCCGGCGGCGCGGGCCGCGTCGAGGTCGCGCGCGTTGGCGGCGACCAGCTGCGCGCTATCGCGCTCGATGGCGTCGGCAATCAGGAGCAGCGCGCGGTTGCGGGTGGCGCCGTCGGCGCGCGCCATCGCGCGCGAGGCCGCGCGTGCCTGGCGGCCGATCGTTTGCATGTATTCAGAGATGTCCATGATGCGTCCTTATGAAGCGACCCGCAGCGCCAGCTGCAGCATCGCATCCCAGGCATCGCCCGCGAACTGCTTCGCGCGCAGGCCCTTGACCATGCGGTCGACCTGGGCCGCCTGCTGCATGGCTGCTTCGAGGGTCGGCAGCGAGATGCGGCGCAGCGCCGGTTCCATCATGCGCTCGCGCGGACCCCAGATCCGGTATTCCTTCATGAGCGCGCCCAGCGGCCGCCCCTGCGCCATCCCGGATTTCAATTTTAGCAGCGTGCGGATTTCTTCACTGACGGCCCACAAAACCAGCGGCAGCGCCTCGCCTTCGCCTTTCAGCCCCTCGAGCATGCGCACCAGGCGCGCCGGGTCGCCGGCCAGCATCGCTTCGGACAGCTTGAACACGTCGTAGCGCGCCACGTTCAGCACGGCGTCCTGGACCTGTTCGAAACCCAGCTTGCCCGGTTCGTACAGCAATCCCAGCTTCTGGATTTCCTGGTGCGCCGCCAGCAGGTTGCCCTCGACGCGGTCCGCGATGAAGTCCAGGCTGTGGCGGTCCGCGCCCTGCCCCTGGTTCTGCAGGCGCATGCCGATCCAGCCCGGCAGCTGGGCGCGTTCGACGTTCGGGATCTCGATGTACACGGCGGCCTGCTGCAGGCCGGCGACCCAAGCCGCCTTGGCCGTCTGCCAGTCCAGCTTCGGCAGCGTGATGAGCGTCAGCGTATCCGGGTTCAGGTCTTTCGCGTAGTGCTGGAGCGCCGCGCTGCCGTCCTTGCCGGGCTTGCCGCCGGGGATGCGCAGCTCGATCAGCTTGCGGTCGCCGAACAGGGACATCGCCTGGTTCGCGGCCAGCAGCTCGCCCCACTTGAAGTTGCGCTCGACCGTGAGCACGTCGCGCTCGGAATAGCCCTCGCTGCGCGCCTTGCTGCGGATCTTGTCCGCGGCTTCCAGCGCCAGCAGATGTTCGTCGCTGGTGATCACGTACAGGGGCGCCAGCCCCTTGGCGAGGTGCCCGTCGAGCGCCTCAGGCCGCAACTGCATGATGGTTCCTCTTTACTTTGCCGGCGGCTTCAAGGCGGCCAGGCGGCGCATGATCTGCTGCACCAGGTCGGCCTGCATGTCGCGGTACAGCAGCGCTTCCTCGGATTCCTTGGCCAGCACCTGGGTCTCGTCGAAGGCCATGTTCCGGCGCAGCGTGATCTCGGTGGCCGGCAGCAGCTCGACGCCTTTCGGGTCGCGCACCGTGAAGGTGAGCGTGTAGGTCAGCAGGTATTCGCGCACGCGGCCCAGGCTGTTCAGCGACAGGATCGACTTGCCGCGGCTTTCGCCCAGCACCACGAACTGCGCGTCCGCGCCCTCCACCTTGTCGGCGATGACGACGTCGCCCGCGCGCAGGTTGCGCTTGAGCTCCACGCCGAGCGGCGAGGTGTCCGGGAAGCCGAGGTAGATGCTGTGGAAGGGCATCGTGTAGCTGCCGTTCGAACCGCGCAGCTGGAAGCCGCAGGCCGCCAGCGACCCTGCGATGAGCAGGGCCGCGACGGAACGCACCACTACTTTCTGGTAGAGGGCGCGCATCGCTTACACCACGATGTTGATCAGTTTACCGGGGACGACGATGACCTTCTTCGGCGTGCCTTCGATGAACTTCTGGGCCGCTTCCGAGGCCAGCGCGGCGGTTTCGATGGCGGCCTTGTCGGCCTCCTTCGGCACCTTGACCGAGCCGCGCAGCTTGCCGTTCACCTGGATCATCAGTTCGATCTCGGACTGCTCCAGCGCGGCCGGGTCGACTTCCGGCCACTGCACGTTCAGGATGTCGCCATACACGCCGGCGTAGCCGAGTTCCTGCCACAGCGCGTGGGTGATGTGCGGCGCCACCGGGTTCAGCATGCGCAGGAAGATCGACAGGCCTTCGGCGATCACGGCGTTGCTGGCCACGCCCCCGGCCAGCTTGCTTGACTCGAGCGTATTCAGCATCTTCATGCAGGCCGAGACCACGGTGTTGTACTGGATGCGCTTGAAGTCGTAATCGGCCTGCTGCAGGATCTTGTGGACTTCGCGGCGCAGGGTTTTCTGGGCGTCGTCGAGCGAACCTTGCTGCTGGCCCGCCAGCGCGGCAGCCACGTTCTCGCGCTGGCCGTAGGCGAAGGCCCAGACGCGGCGCAGGAAGCGGCTCGCGCCTTCCACGCCCGACTCCGACCATTCGAGGGTCTGCTCCGGCGGCGCCGCGAACATGGTGAACAGGCGCGCGGTATCCGCGCCGTACTGCTCGATCTGGGCGGCCGGGTCGATGCCGTTGTTCTTCGACTTCGACATCTTCTCGGTGCCGCCGATGATGACCGGGGCGCCGTCCAGCTTCGATGCCGCCGCCTGCGGACGTCCGCGGTCGTCGAACACGAGGTCGACGTCGGCCGGGTTGAACCAGGTCTTCTTGCCCGATTCGTCTTCGCGGTAGTAGGTCTCGTTCAGCACCATGCCTTGCGTGAGCAGGTTGACGAAGGGCTCGTCGAACTTGACCAGTCCGAAATCGCGCATCACCTTGGTCCAGAAGCGCGCGTACAGCAGGTGCAGCACGGCGTGCTCGATGCCGCCGATGTACTGGTCCATCGGCATCCAGTAATCGTTTCTGGCCGGGTCGACCATCGAGTCGTTCGAGCCCGGCGAGGTATAGCGCATGTAGTACCAGGACGAGTCGATGAAGGTGTCCATGGTGTCGGTTTCGCGACGCGCAGGAGAACCGCAGCACGGGCAGTCGACCTTCAGGAAGGCTTCGTGCTTCTTGAGCGGGTTGCCGGTGCCGTCCGGGACGCAGTCTTCCGGCAGCACGACCGGCAGGTCCTTTTCCGGAACCGGCACCGTGCCGCAGGTCGAGCAGTGGATCATCGGGATCGGCGTGCCCCAGTAGCGCTGGCGCGAGATGCCCCAGTCGCGCAGGCGGAAGGTGACCTTCTTGTCGCCCAGGTCCTGGTTGGCCAGGTCGCCGGCCACGGCGTTGACGGCGGCGTTGTAATCGAGGCCGTCGTACTTGCCGGAGTCGATCAGGGTGCCGCGCTCCTTGTCGCCGTACCACTCCTGCCAGCCGTCCAGCGAGAAAGTCTCGCCTTCCACCGCCACCACCTGCTTGATCGGCAGGTCGTATTTTTTCGCGAACGCGAAATCGCGCTCGTCGTGCGCCGGCACGCCCATCACGGCGCCGTCGCCGTAGGTCATCAGGACGTAGTTGCCGACCCAGACCGGCACTTGTTCGCCGGTGATCGGGTGCTGGACCGTCAGGCCGGTCGGCATGCCCTTCTTTTCCATCGTCGCCATGTCGGCTTCGATCACGGAACCCTGCTTGCACTCGGCGATGAAGGCCTGCAGCGCCGGGTTGTTCTTCGCGGCCTGGGTGGCCAGCGGGTGTTCGGCGGCGACCGCGCAGAAGGTCACGCCCATGATGGTGTCGGCGCGGGTGGTGAAGACGTACAGCTTGCCTTCGTTGATCAGCTCACCCTGCTCGTCCATGATCACGTGCGGGAAGGCGAAGCGCACACCGGTCGACTTGCCGATCCAGTTGGCCTGCATGATGCGCACGCGCTCCGGCCAGCCCGGCAGCTTGTTCTCGACGTAGTCCAGCAGCTCGTCGGCGTACTCCGTGATGCGCACGTAGTACATCGGGATCTCGCGCTTTTCGACCAGCGCGCCCGAACGCCAGCCGCGGCCGTCGACGACCTGCTCGTTCGCCAGCACGGTCTGGTCGACCGGATCCCAGTTCACGGTGCCGGTCTTCTGGTAGATGATGCCCTTTTCGAGCATCTTCAGGAACATCCACTGGTTCCACTTGTAATAGTCCGGCTTGCAGGCGGTCATTTCGCGCGACCAGTCGATGGCGAGACCCATCGACTCCATCTGGCCGCGCATGTGGGCGATGTTCGAATAGGTCCATTCGGCGGGCGGCACGTTGTTGGCCATCGCCGCGTTCTCGGCCGGCATGCCGAAGGCGTCCCAGCCCATCGGCATCAGCACGTTGTAGCCGTTCATCCGCAGGTAGCGGTACATCACGTCGTTGATCGTATAGTTGCGCACGTGACCCATGTGCAGCTTACCGGACGGGTAAGGCAGCATCGAGCAAGCGTAATACTTGCCTTTTGGGAAACGCGGATCGTTTTCGACCGCTTTATAGGCGTCGATCGACTTCCAGTAGGCCTGGGCGGCCTGTTCGACTTCGGCTGGACTATATTTATCTTGCATGATGTTCTGCGGACTAAGGGAGGTGAGCAGAACATTATACTGGCAACTTCACCGTCGGCACGGGGCGCCGCCGCCAGGTTTTACCGCAACTCGAGCTCCAGCGCCGGCTTTTCGCCATAGTCCTCGTAGCGCTCGTTGATGCCGATGATGCAGAAGGCCATTTCCTCCAGCACGTCCTCGGCGCGCTCGCGCATGGCGTCGGCGTGCAGCACGACGATGTGCAGGGTCTCGTCCGGGCCGAGGCGGATGCTGCTCATGCCGTCCTCGTCGCGCAGGTAGCTCAGGCAGTCGACCCAGGAATCCATGGTGTGCGGATAGGAATCCGGGAAGCCGAAGGCGCGCTGGCTCTCGGCGTGGAAGCTTTCGGTGTCGACGATTGCGGCGCCGTTCAGTTCGACGGTGGCCATAGGGATATCTCCATAACAGCCGTCATTCCCGCGCAGGCGGGAACGACGAGGTGACGTTGTAGCCAGTATGCCAGCAGTCCGCCGGCCAAGCCGTACAGTTCGGCTTCAGGCCTTCAGCGTGTTCAGGCCGAGCACGTCCTGCATGTCGTACAGCCCGGTCGCCTTGTCGGCCAGGAAGCGGGCGGCGCGCAGCGCGCCCTGGGCGTAGCTGACGCGGCTGCTCGATTTGTGGCTGATCTCGATGCGCTCGCCGATGCCGGCGAACAGCACGGTGTGGTCGCCGACGATGTCGCCGCCGCGCACGGTGGCGAAGCCGATGGTCGACGGGTCGCGCTCGCCGGTCACGCCTTCGCGGCCGTAGACGGCGCACTGCTGCAGGTCGCGGCCGAGGGCGTCGGCGATCACTTCGCCCATCTTCAGCGCGGTGCCGGACGGGGCGTCGACCTTGTGGCGGTGGTGGGCTTCGACGATCTCGATGTCATAGCCCTGCGAGAAGTTCTTGGCCGCCATTTCTAAAAGTTTGAGCGTGACGTTCACGCCGATGCTCATGTTCGGGGCGAACACGATCGCGGTCTTCTCGGCGGCGGCGCGGATCGCGGCCTTGCCGGCCTCGTCGAAGCCGGTGGTGCCGATGATCATCTTGATGCCGTGCTCGGCGCAGTAGGCCAGGTGCTGCAGCGTGCCTTCCGGGCGGGTGAAGTCGATCAGGTACTGGGCGCCGGCCAGGCCCTGGGCCAGATCGGCGCGGACCTTCACGCCGGTCAGCTGGCCCGAGAAGGCGCCGGCGTCCGAGCCGATGAAGGAATTGCCTTCGCGATCGAGCGCGCCAGCAAGCTGGGCGTCGTCGGCCGCGGCGATGGTCTCGATCAGCATGCGGCCCATGCGGCCGCTGGCGCCGGCGACGGCAATATGCAGCTTCGTCATGCGTTTACTCCCCGCCGCGCTTGGCCGCGTCTTCGCGCTTGCGCTTCAGTTCGTCCAGCGATTCCTGCTCGGTCTTGGTCTCGTACTTCGAGATGCCGATCAGGCGCGAGATGTATTCGCGTTCGGTCGGCAGGTTGCCGCCGTCGATCCTGGCGACCTGGTTGTCCTTGAAATAGACGCTGACGCGGCTGGTGGTCAGCTCGCCGTTGCCGCGCGCGAGGTAGAACGGGTAGTCCCAGCGGTCGGCATGGAAGGCGTCCGTCAGCAGCGGGGTGCCGAGGATGAACTTGACCTGGTCGCGGCTCTGGCCGACCTTCAGCTGGCTCAGCATCTCCTGCGAGACGAAATTGCCCTGCTGGATGTCCGGCCGATAGGGCGAGAACACCCACAGGAATTTCTGCAGCTTGGTGACGGTGGTGGTCTGCGCGCCCGCGTTGGCGGCTGCCGCGGCCTTGTCGGCATCGGCGGCGACCGCAGCCGGGGCGGTGCTCACCGGCGCTGCCGGCTTGGTCTGGTTACGCCAGGATGCGCAGCCGGAGACCGTCAGCGCCGTGACGGCGAGGCCGGCCACGAGCGCTGCCCGGGCGTGGGAACGATGGAAAACGGCATTCATGACGCGCATATCTAACCTTAAAACGGATGAAAAAGCTCCAAAACCGTCGCGAGCGGCAACCACGGACCGCAAGTGCAAAGCGCAGCAGGTTTTCGAGCTTTTGATTGGGCGGAGCTGTAAAAACGCTATATCATAAAGCACTACGCCCATCTGAGCCCATCTAAGAGTAACAAAACATGAGCAACAACCCAACCGACCTGAAGGCCAGCGGCCTCAAAGCGACACTGCCGCGGCTGAAAATCCTGGAGATCTTCCAGAACAGCGCGGTGCGGCACCTGACGGCGGAAGACGTGTACAAGACCCTGCTGAACGAGAATATGGACGTGGGCCTGGCCACCGTCTACCGGGTGCTGACCCAGTTCGAACAGGCGGGACTCCTGAACCGGAATCACTTTGAAACCGGCAAGGCGATCTACGAGCTGAATGCCGGCTCGCACCACGACCACCTGGTCTGCCTGGATTGCGGCCACGTCGAAGAGTTCTACGACGAAGAGATCGAAAGCCGCCAGCAGAAAATCGCCCTGGAGCGCGGCTTCAAGATTGCCGAGCACGCCCTCGCGATCTACGGCAATTGCCAGAAGACGGATTGCCCGCACCGGCACTAAAAACCCTGCGCCTTGCCCTAAGGGTTTTTCGTCCCCTCGATTACTGCGCAGCGCGCCGGTCGGCCGCGGCCATCACCTTCCGCACCGCGTCGATCACCAGCGCCGGCTCCTCGAGCTGGATGTTGTGGCCGCTGTTCATCGTCAGCACCTGGTAAGCCTCGCTGAACTGGCGCAGGAAATCGGCGTGCAGGTCGCGCTTGATCGCCACCGCCTCCGTCGTCTCCAGGAAGAACATCGGCTTTTCGGCCTGCTGCACCGAGGTCAGCACCACCACCGGCACGTCCGACAGTTTGCCGTTCAAGGGCGCCGGCAGTATGCCGGCGTCCAGCACCGGCTGCAGCTGTTCCAGCTCGGGTTTGAATTTGGCCGGCACGATGGCGGCGAACTGCCTGTCGTCGGCCGCGGCCCGTTCGGGGTCCAGCCTGCGCAGGGCCGGATTGAAGCGCTCGTCGCTGGGATCGACCAGCACCATGCCGGCCACCTGCTCCGGATGACGCACCGCGAAGGCGCGCGCCAGCAGTCCGCCGTAGGAATGGCCGACCAGGATGAACGGCGGGCGCAAGCGCGCCGCGGCGATCAGCTGGTCGAGTTCCTGGCTGCTTTGCAGGATGGTGCGCGGTTCCGGGCGCGCGTCCGAGCCGCCGTGGCCGGCGCGCGAATACGTCACCACATGCGCCGACTGCGCCACTTCCGGCGCCACCTTGCGCCAGGCCCGCAGATCGGTGCCGAAGCCGGATTCGAAGATCACGGTGTAGCGCCCGCTGCCCTGCTGCGCCATCTGCACCTGGTAGGCGCCGACCTGGATGCGGTCGGCCGCGGATGGCGGCTCGGTGCGCGCGGCGGCACAGCAGGCCAACACGACGGCGGCAAGCATGAAGGGGCGGGCGAAGCGTCTCACGGTCATTCCTCGGCAGATGGCGCACGTGGCGCGATGCCTGGACTATAGCGGTGAGGCCTTCCTACCGTAACTGTAAGAAGTACGGGTTCAGGAATGACTGAGCGCGTTGGAGAGCAGCTTGGCCGTGATGTCGACGATCGGAATCACGCGCTCGTAGGCCATGCGGGTCGGGCCGATCACGCCCAGGGTGCCGACGATCTTGCCGTTCACTTCGTAGGGCGCGGTGACGACGCTCATCTCGTCCATCGGCACCAGCTTGGATTCGCCGCCGATGAAGATCTGCACGCCGCCGGCCTTGCTGGAGACGTCCAGCAGCTGCATCAGGCCGGTCTTCTGCTCGAACATCTCGAACATCTGGCGCAGCGAACTCATGTTCGACGACAGGTCCGACACCGACAGCAGGTTGCGCTCGCCGGAAATGATCATGTCGTCGGTTTCCTGCAAGGCCTCGCTGCCCGCCTCCACCGCGGCCTGCATCAGGCGGCCCATGTCCTCGCGCAGCTGGCGCAATTCGCCGGTCAGGCGCGCGCGCACCTGGTCGAAGGACAGGCCGGCGAAGTTCTGGTTCAGGTAGTTGGCCGACTGGATCAGTTCGCTTGGCGAATAGTCGACGTCGGTCAGCAGCAGGCGGTTCTGGACGTCGCCGCGCGGGTCGACGATCACCAGCAGGATGCGCTTTTCGGACAGGCGCAGGAATTCGATCTGCTGGAACGCCGATTCGCGGCGCGGGCTCTGCACCACGCCGGCGAACTGCGACAGCGAGGACAGCATCTGGGCCGCGTTGGCGATCACCTTCTGCGGCTGGTGCGCGGGCAGGCGCATGCCGGCGCCCACGGCGTCCTCGTCGATCTGCTGCACGGTGAGGAGCGTATCCACGAAGATGCGGTAGCCGCGCGGCGTCGGCACCCGGCCGGCCGAAGTGTGCGGGCTGGCCACATAGCCCATCTCCTCGAGGTCGGCCATGATGTTGCGGATCGTCGCCGGCGACAGGTCAAGGCCGGATATCTTCGACAGCGCACGCGAGCCGACGGGCTGGCCGTCGGCGATGTAGCGCTCGACCAGGGCTTTCAGCAGGGTTTGTGCACGGTTATCGAGTTGCATGGTTCACATTATGCCTTGCGCGGAGCGTCAAGTGTGCTCACGTTCGAGCCAGTCCAGCAATTCGTCGAAGTTGCGCACGATCGCGTCCGGCACGACGCCGTGCTCGACGTGCTTGTTGCTGCCGTTCCGGTTCATCCACACGCCGCGCATGCCGATGTCCTGGGCGCCCTGCACGTCGAGCAGCACGTCGTCGCCGACATAGACCGCGTCCCACGGCGCCACGCCCAGCGCCTGGCAGCCGGCCAGGAAGATCGCCGGATCCGGCTTGGCCACGCCCAGCTGGGGCGCGGCGACCCAGGCCCCGAAATGGTGGGCCAGGCCGATCGTCTGCAGGTCGGCGTTGCCGTTGGTGATGGCGCCGACCAGCACCCGCCCCTTCAGGCGCAGCAGGCCGGGCAGCACATCGTCGAAGGGGACCACGGCGTTGCGCGCGGCAAAGAACTCGGCCATCGCCAGTTCGACCTTGGCGGCGTCCTCGCCGGCCTGCCGGAAGGCGTCGAGCAGGCCGGCGCGGCGCAGCTTGCCGAGATCGAGCTGGAATTCGGGCTGGCGCGCCAGCAGCTCCAGGCGCGCCTGGCGCAGGCTGTCGATGGTGAATTGCTGGGCGACGCGCGGCGCGTGCTCGCGCAGCCAGGCGAACAGGGTCTCTTCGGCCTGCAGGATCACCGGGGCGATCGGCCACAGGGTATCGTCGAGGTCGAACAGAACGGCCTTTGGCCAGGCGCGGCGGGTCGTGGGCATGCTGGGGAAATCGGAGATGGGCCATTCAAGCATAGCGAGGCCGGCCATGAAAATCAACGCCGCGCCACCGTCGTTACACCGTGATACAAAGGCAAATGAAGCTGCGACTTGGCAAATGCTCTAAAATGTCGGGCAATATTCTACTCAGCGATGCCGCCGGCCCGCCGTGCGCATCCCGCCCAACGGAGATTCTATGAAGAGTTCGATCCTGTATGCCGGCGCTGCGCTGGCATGCGTGCTTGGCCTGTCCGCCTGTGGCGGCGGCAACGGTGACCTGCCCCTGACCGTGACGATCAACAGCGGCGCCGGCGTGAGCAAGGAAGGCCTGGTCCTGGTCAACAAGAGCAATGGCGACGAAATCGCGGTGCCGGCCAACACCAGCGCCGTCCAGTTCAAGAAATACCTGCAGACCGACGACGAATTCAACATCGACGTCAAGAGCCTGCCGTCGAACATCAGCGGCTGCACCTTCTCCAACAACAAGGCGCGCGCTAACTACTACACGGTCTACACCCTGTCTCCAGCGGTCTTTTGCACGGTCAAGACGCACGACCTGAGCGTCAAGGTGACCGGTTTGACCGGCGCTGGCCTGGTGCTGGTGAACGGCTCCGACAAGCAGCCGGTGACGGCAAACAATGGTGTCGACGTGACGGTGGCGATGGCGAAAGTGCCGGAAGACGGCCCTTACGGCATCACCGTGCTGACCCAGCCGGACACCCAGACCTGCACCGTCAGCGGCGGCAGCGGCACCATGAACGCCACCGGCCCGAGCACCACGCCAGTGGTCGCCTGCGGTCCCAAGACCCAATAATCTGGAGATTACCGTATGAAGTTCCACCTCCTGCGCCCGGCCCTGGTCCTGGCTTCCTCCCTGGTCCTGGCGTCCTGCGGCGGCGGCGGCAAGGAAACCTATCCGATCAACGTGACGGTTTCGAACGTCCTGTACAAGGGCCTGATTCTCACCACCAACGGCCAGGAGCTGGCCGTGGACCCGGCCGCCAAAGTCGGCGATCCCGTCGTCCTGAAGTTCCCGAACAGCCTCGACTACGGCACCTATTACAACGTGGTGCCGAAGGGCGGCACGGCGCTCGGCGGCGGCGCCCAGCCGGCGCACCAGACCTGCGTCAGCTCCACGCAGTACGGCTATCCGCGCGAATACGGTACGGCCGGCCAGACGGCCTCGCTCGCCTCGGCGCGCACGCCGGCGATCGAGGTGTTCTATAACTGCACGGTCAATACCTTCGCAGTGGGCGGCACGATCACCGGCCTGAATTCCGATACCGCGACCATCACCCTCATCAACGGCAGCGACAGCCAGGTCACGGTGACCGGCAGCACCACCGTGTCGCCGGTGACCTTCACCCTGCCGAACGCGGTCCAGTACGACAAGACCTATGGCGTGAGCGTGCTGACCCAGCCGGCTGGTTACACCTGTACCGTTGCCAACGGCAGCGGCACGGTGGGCGCGGCAGCCGAAGCGGCTGGCAGCGTCAAGGACATCGCCGTGACCTGCACGAAGAACGGCTGATCGGGAGAGAGTTTCGGAGGAGATATTTTTGTTTCTTATATCAAATATTCTAAACAAAAATTGGACCGATATGCTGTAACGCAGCATACTGCTTCCTGTCTCCTCCAACTCTCCTCAGAAGAATTGGATTTAAGCCCGCCTCAACAGCGGGCTTTTTTTTCGCCCATTTCTTCAGGCAGCCGCTCAGATGCGGGCTTTTTCCTCGGCCGTCAACCGCTTGGCCGTCACCCTCACCACCGCCATCTGCTTGCCCTGGATCGACACCTGGGCGTCGTAGCGCTCGCGGGCGTTTTCGCTGGCGGCGCTGGCCACGCTGGTGACACCGGTCAGGAAGGCGGCTGCCAGGAAGATCGCTTCCATGTTTTTCATGACGTTCATTTCAGTTCTCCTCGGGCTGGTGAAGTGGATTTCGTTTCGATGGTGTCACTGTAGGCGCCCGCGTCCCGCGCTTCCAGCGGACTGCGACGAACTGCAAAAAACGCGGCATGGATGCCCAAAAGCCGGGGCTGCGCGTTGTCGCGACGCGGATTCACGCCTGAGAACGCTCAACAGCTTCCGCGCCTGTGCTCGCCATACTCGACGGCGGCACAGATGTGGAGGCGAAATGAGACGGGAGAACTTTCTAAAACTGGATTCCGGGGCGGCGGCCAGCATGGCCGGCACCGTGCTCGGCTGGAACCGGCTGGCCCTGCAGGCGGTCCGCCATGCGCAGCCCGGCCCGCCGCTGGCCGCGCGCGCGCTGGCGGTCCTGCACACCTGCATGTACAACGCCTGGGCGGCCTACGACGACCACGCGCGCCAGACCGTGCACGGCGTCGCAGTCAGGCTGCCGCTGGGCGAACGCAGCGCGGCCAGCAAGGCCGGCGCCATGAGCCACGCGGCGCACCGCACACTGAGCGGACTGTTTCCGGCGCAAGCGGGCAGCTTCGATGCCTGGATGGCCGGGCTGGGCCAGGACCCCGCGGCCGGCGGCGGGCCGCTGAGCCCGGCAGGCATCGGACGCAGCCAGGCTGCCGCCATGCAGGCATTCTGCCGGCGCGAAGGCGTGCGGCGGCTGGGCGGCCTGGTCGGCGGCGGCATCGCCGATGCGCCGCCGGATCTGCCGCCGGTGATCGAGCCGGCGCCGGAGCGCTGGTTCCTGCCGGCCCACCTGTTGTCGGAACACGACGGCTACAGCGACGACCAGGACGTGCGCCTGTTCTTCGCCCTGTCGAATGCGCTTGCCGACGCCGGCGCGCTGGCCATCCAGGGCAGCCCTGGCGCCGCCGCGGCCGAGGTCATCAGGCGTTTTTCGGGAGACAGCCGCTTCCAGGCCGCCGGCTCGGCCGGGCAGGAAGCGGGCAGGAAGATCGGCACGCGCGCTTTCGACGGCGCGCGCCGTTACTGGGATGGGAAATGCTAGCCCACTTGGCCCCCCCCCGCCTGCGCGGGGGCGACGTTAGTTGGGTTTCAGGATATTGGCCAGCGCCACATACTGCGCCAGCTCCACCGCTTCCGGCCGCGCGCCCGGATCGATGCCGGCGTCCACCAGTTGCTGCTCGGTGAACATGCCGGCCACGCAATTCTTGATGACCTTGCGCCGCTGCGAGAAGGCCTTGGCCACCACCGCTTCCAGGGTCGCGGCGTCGGCCGGCAGCTGGTGCCTGGTCGGCACCATGCGCACGATCGCCGAATCGACCTGCGGCGGCGGATCGAAGGCGGTGGGCGGCACCACGAACAGCATCGCCATGTCGTAGCGCCATTGCAGCATCACCGACAGGCGGCTGTAGGCCTTGGTGCCGGGCTCGGCCACCATGCGCTCCACCACTTCCTTCTGCAGCATGAAGTGCTGGTCCTCGACCAGGTGGGCGAATTCCGCCAGGTGGAACAACAGCGGGCTCGAGATGTTGTACGGCAGGTTGCCGACCACGCGCAGCTTCTTCCCTTCCGGCACCGGGATCGAACCGAAATCGAATTTCAGGGCGTCGCCGGAATGCACCGTCAGGCGTTCTCGGGGGTAGGCTTTTTCCAGGCGCGCCACCAGGTCGCGGTCCAGTTCGACCACGTGCATGTGGTCGAGTTCCTTCAGCAGCAGCGAGGTCATCGCCGCCAGGCCAGGGCCGATCTCGACCATGGTGTCGCCTTTGCGCGGACCGATCTCGTCGATGATGTCGTGGAGGACGTGGGCATCGGTCAGGAAGTTCTGGCCGAAGCGCTTGCGGGCTACGTGTTTCATAAGATTCTTAATGTTGTACTGTGGCGCGCACCATGGACAGGGCGACGCGGATCGCCTCTTCCATGCTGCCGCAATCGGCCTGGCCGAGGCCTTGCGCGGCCAGGTCGAGGGCGGTGCCGTGGTCGACCGAGGTGCGGATCAGGGGCAGGCCCAGGGTGATGTTGACGCCGCGCCCGAAGGTGGCGTGCTTGAGCACCGGCAGGCCCTGGTCGTGGTACATCGCCAGCACGGCGTCGGCATCCTGCAGGTATTTGGGCTGGAACAGCGTGTCGGCCGGGTACGGACCGCGCGCATCGATGCCGCGCCCCTGCGCCGCCGCCAAAGCCGGTTCGATCACGTCGATTTCTTCGCGGCCCAGGTAGCCGTTCTCGCCGGCGTGCGGATTCAGGCCCGTCACCAGGATGCGCGGCGCGTCGAGCCCGAACTTGCCGCGCAAGTCGGCGTGCAGGATGTCCAGCACCTGGTCGAGCGTCTCGCGCGTGAGCGCGGCCGGCACGTCTTTCAGGGGCAGGTGGGTGGTGGCCAGCGCCACCCGCAGATACGGCTGGTCCTGGCCCGGCGAGCCGGCCAGCATCATCACCACCTTCGGCGTATGGGTCTTCTCGGCCAGGTACTCGGTGTGGCCGGAGAACGCGATCCCGGCATCGTTGATGGTGCTTTTCTGCAGCGGCGCGGTGACGATGGCGTCGAACCAGCCGGCGCCCACGCCCTCCACCGCCAGGTCGAGCGTGGCCAGCACCGCGCGGCCGTTGTTGGCGTCGAGCTGCCCCGGCACCACGTGGGCGGCCAGCGGCACGTCGACCACCGGGATGGTCTGCGGCCCGAACTGCGGCAGGCCGCTGTGGCGCAGCGCCAGCGTGGAGATCGCCGACAGGCGGATCGCCGGGTCGATCAGGCCAGCGGTCAGCGAGAGGAAGGCGGCATCGCCGACCAGCACGCAGCGCGCCTGTTCGCGCAGAGCCCAGGCGGCGCGGATCGCGATTTCCGGGCCGATCCCGGCCGGCTCGCCGACCGTGACGGCCAGCGTCGGACGTGCCGGGACCGTCATGCCTTATTGCTCCTCGCGGAACTCGACGTAGGCGCGGTCGCGGATCTGGCGCGCCCAGTCTTCCATCGCTTCCTGGCGCTTGCGCTCGGTCAGCACCTGGCGCGCCATCGCGCGTTCCTTGTCCTTCGAGGTGTCCTGGGTCTTGCGCTCGACCACTTGCACGATGTGCATGCCGAACGGGCTCTTGACCGGCTCCGAGATCTCGCCCGGCTGCAGCTTGGCGATCACGGCCGCGAGTTCGTCCGGCACGTCGCCGGCTTCGACCCAGCCCATGTCGCCGCCCTTCGCGGCATAGCTGTCCTGCGAATTCTGGCGCGCCAGGTCTTCGAAGCTCGCCTGCTTGGACTCGATCTTCGCCTTCAGCTCGAGCAGCTTCTTGCGGTCGTCGGCTTCGCTCTGGGTCGGGGTCACCTTCAGCATGATGTGGCGGGCGTGGGTCTGCTGCACCACGGCGTCCTGGCCCTGCTCCTGCGCGGTCTGCGGCTTGCGCCGGTTGTTCAGCTTGAGGATGTGGAAGCCGACGTTGGTGCGCATCACCGGCGTCACCTGGCCCGGCTGCAGCTTGCCGAGTTCGCCAGAGAACAGGGTCGGCAGGCGGTTCGGATCGCGCCAGCCGACGGCGCCGCCCTGCAGGGCGTCCGGCGACTCGGAATAGGTGGTGGCCATCTTGGCGAAGTCGGCGCCGGTGCGCAGCTGGCGCGCGACCTCGTCGGCGCGGGCCTTGCGCGCCGCGATCTGCTCGGGCGAGGCGTTTTCAGGGATGCGCACCAGGATCTGCGAGATGTCCACCTCGACGCGGTCGGCGGCGGCGGCCTTCTCGGCGGCCATGTAGGTGTCGATCTCGGCGTCCGACACCTGGATCTTGGCGTCGACTTCGTGGTCGACCAGGCGCTGCATGACGATCTCGTTGCGGATCTGCTCGCGGAACTGGGCAAAGGTCATGCCCTCTTTTTCCATCTGGTTGCGCATCTCCTGCACGCTCATCTTCTGGCTTTCGGCGATGCGGCCGATAGCGCGGTCGAGTTCGATGTCGGACACGCGGATGCCGTATTCCTTGCCGAGCTGGAGCTGGGCGCGTTCGGTGATCATCGCCTCGACCACCTGGCGGCGCAGGTCTTCCGGATCGGGCAGCTGGGCGTTCTGGGCGCGCAGGCGCGCGCTGATCTCGTTGACGCGGTTGTCCACTTCGCGGCGGGTGATGACTTCGTCGTTGACGATCACATACACGGAGTCGATGACCTTGGCATTGCTCGAGGCCGGCGGCAGGAAGCCCGTCGACGGCTTCGCCGCGGCCGGAGCGGCCGAAGAAGCGGCCTGTGCCAGGACGTCGCCGGCTGCGAGGGCACACAGCAGCACTGCTGCCAGCTTGACTTGATGCAAACGGGTAGTACGCATATTCAGGGAAGCACTCATTTCAGGTTTCTAGTTGTCCATGGCCAGACGCTCAAGGGCGGCCGACATTGGTGTTCAGCCGGGTGTAGCCCGGAATGCTCTTGTTAAAGGTTTCCAGCGGATTGCCGAAGCCCAGGCGCGACAGGCCATTCAGCTCGAGCTGGAAGAAAATCGGCGTCGAGGTCGTCTGCAGCGCGGTCACGAAGCGCTGCGCGCCCAGCCGGAACACCCAGCAGTCCGCCTTGTACTCGAGCCCGATCAGGGCCTCGAGCAGCTTGCGGTCGCGCAGCGAATAGCTGGCCCGGCCCACACCATACCAGCGCCGCGACAGCGGCCACTGGCCCGAGGCGTCGACGTTGCGGAAACCGCTGGCCGCGCCGACGGTGTCACGCTGATAACGGTACTCGAAGTTCAGCACCTTCATCGGCGCCGGCGCCCACTGCAGACCGGCGTTCTTGCTGTACAGGCTGCGGCTCTGCGCATCGTATTGTACGCCGCTATCGAAGGTCCAGCTCTCCGAAATGCGGCCGGAAGCGGCCAGCAGGGCGTCCGAACGGGTCACGTTCATGGCCTCGTTATTGTCCAGGCGGACCTTCGGATCGCTGAAGTAATAGCGGCTGCCCACCACCAGGCGCAGGCGCTCGGCGCCGCTGCTCTGGATGAAGCGCGACACCACCGCCGCCGTCAGCTGGTTGGCGTCCGACACCTTGTCGGCGCCGACGAAACGGTTTTCCGTGAACAGCTGGGCGTAGTTGAAGCCGGCCACCGCGGTGTCGAAGTTCGGGGTCGCGCTCTGGTCCTTGTACGGGGTGCGCACGTAGAACAGGCGCGGCTCCAGGGTCTGGGTCGAGCCTTCGCCGAACAGCCCGGTCGGACGTTCGAAGATCAGGCCGGCGTCCAGCGAGCCGGTCGGCAGCACGCGCGAGATCTGGTTGCGCGGCAGCTTCGTGTCCGGGTCGATGTTGTTCTCGAGGTCGTACTGGGTCGCGTGCAGGGTCACCTTGGGCGTGAAGAACCAGCCCGGACGCACGATCGGGAAGCTGACCTGGCTGACCAGGTTGGCGCGGTTGCCCTGGACCAGGGTGTCGGTCGGGTGCGAGAAGCGCACCATCTCGGCGTCCACCGCCCAGTCGAAGCCGCCAAGCACGTCGTAGCGGCCGGCGTGGAAGTTAATCTGCGGCAGGCGGTCGTAGGGACGCGGCACCGTCAGCGCGGCGGCGTTCGGGTTGTTCGGATCGCGCGACGCCGGGTCCTGCAGCACCTGGTAGCTCTGGACGCGGGCATTCAGGCTCCAGTAATGGCCCGAGTAGTCGGTGCGCAGCTCGCGCAGCAGCTGGCGCTCGGCGCTGGCCGCCACGGTGCGCGAGAAGTCGGACGGGTATTCGTCGTCGGAGGCGGCGTGCGCGTTCCAGCCGTAGGTCCAGCCCGGCGCCAGCGCCTGGCTGTGCAGGGTATCGATCCACCAGCGGTCGCGGTGCGCCACGCGGTCGTTCGGCAGCACCTCGATGTGGGTCTCGCCGCTGTAGAGGCCGCGCGAGGTTTCGCCGATGTAGCGCCCGGTGGCGCCCATCTGCAGGCCGCGGTTGAAGATATAGCGCGGGTACAGGGTCAGGTCGCGGTTCGGCGCGATGTTGACGTAGTACGGCACCATGATCTCGGCCGCGCCCTTGGAACCGGTGCCGATCGACGGCGGCAGCCAGCCCGAGCGGCGCGCGCCGGACAGCGAGAACGACAGCGCCGGCGTGCCGATGATGGGCACGTCCTTGAAATAGATGACGGTCTTGCCGGCGGTGCCGACGTCGCGCCCGCTGTCCAGGTTCAGGGTGCTGGATTTCAGGTACCAGTCCGGATCCGGGCCTTCGCAGGTGCTGTAGGTGCCGTCCACCACCACCGCCTGGTTCTCGCCCAGGAAATCGATGCGCGCGGCCTTGCCCTGGCCGTTATTCATTTGCAAATGGTAGGCCGGATTCAGCACCCAGCCCTTGCCGGTGGCGAGGTTCAGCTGCAGGGCGTCGCCCTTGTAGCGGTCGCCGAAGCGCCACATGTTGATGTGGCCCTGGGCCGTGACTTCGTCCTCGACCTGGCGGTAGCAGGCGGTGTCGGCGGTGATGCCGGTGGCGCCGCGCGTGACTTCGACGTTGCGGAACATGTTCAGCTCACGGTCGGGACGGCCGGTGAACTCCTCGGCGCGCATGGTCGTGGGCTGGTCGTCGTCGTTGCGCGCCGCCGCCGGCGCGGTCTGCGCGTACAACGGCCCGGAGGCCACGGCGACGAGGGCGGAGAAGGCAGCGGCGCGCCGCGGCGGGAAAGGAAGGGCCGTAATCCAGCTCATGAAAGATCGCGTTGCACCATAGAGGGCGATTTTTTGGATTGAATCCCTTATTATATGGGAATTCCTATCACCAACCGGATTCACCAGGCCGCTTCATGTCTTCTCCGTCTCAACACTCTCCCACCGCCCTGGATAAGGATGTCCGCCTGGCCGATTTGAAGGCCTGGCTGGGCAGCCTGGACCTGGTCGACGTCGGGAGCCTGCGTCCTGCCTCGGCCGATGCCAGCTTCCGCCGCTACTTCCGGCTGGATGTTGTGCCCGCGCTACGCGCCAAGCTGGGCGACACCCTGGTCGCCATGGATGCGCCGCCCGAGCGCGAAAACGTGCCGGCCTACATCCACGTCGACGGCCTGCTGTTCGACGCCGGCGTCACCGTGCCGGCCATCGTCGCCCGCAAGGTCGAGGACGGCTTCCTGCTGCTGTCCGACCTCGGCACCACCACCTACCTGCAGCGCCTGAACGCCGACAACGCGGCCTTCATGTACTCGGACGCGGTCGACGCCCTGATCAAGTTCCAGCTCGCCAGCCAGCCCGGCGTGCTGCCGGAGTTCGACCGCGCCTTCGCCATGCGCGAAATGAACCTGTTCCCGGAATGGTTCATCGGCCGCCACCTGGGCATCGAGATGAGCGACGCCCAGAAGGCCCAGCTCGACAAGGTGTTCGAGGCCATCTGCGCCAACGTGCTGGCCCAGCAGCAGGTGTATATGCACCGCGATTTCCATTCCCGCAACCTGATGTTCCTCGACCAGGGCAATCCGGGCGTGCTGGACTTCCAGGACGCCGTGTTCGGCCCCGTCACCTACGACCTGGGCTCGCTGCTGCGCGACGCCTACATCCAGTGGGACGAGGAATTCGTGCTCGACTGGGTGGTGCGCTACTGGCAAAGCGCGAAAAAGGCCGGCCTGCCGGTCAATCCGGACATCGACGACTTTTACCGCGATTTCGAATACATGGCCCTGCAGCGCCACCTGAAAATCCTCGGCATCTTCTGCCGCCTGAACTACCGCGACGGCAAGCCGCATTACCTGGGCGACCTGCCGACCGTGATGGACTACGTGCGCAAGACCGCCAACCGCTACACCGAACTGAAACCGCTGCTGCGCCTGCTCGATGCCTTCGAGGACAAGGCGCCGCAGGTCGGTTACACCTTCTGATCCAGGTACGACTCCCCGATGAAAGCCATGATTTTCGCCGCCGGCCGCGGCGAGCGGATGCGTCCGCTGACCGACACCATGCCCAAGCCGCTGGTCAAGGTGCGCGGCCGCCCGCTCATTACCTACCACGTGGTCAACCTGGTCCGCGCCGGCATCAAGGACATCGTCATCAACCACTCCCACCTCGGCCACATGATCGAGGAGGAGCTGGGCGACGGCAGCCGCTACGGCGCGCGCATCGTCTACTCGCACGAGCCGACGCCGCTGGAAACCGCCGGCGGCATCGCCAATGCCCTGCACCTGCTGGGCGACGAACCCTTCCTGGCCGTTTCCGGCGACATCTACGCGCCCTACTTCGACTTCGAACAGGTGCTGGATGCGCTGAAGGACACCGATGCGGTGGGCCAACCGATCCCCGTCGACAAGCGGGATATCGCCTGGCTGTACCTGACACCGAACCCCTGGCACAACCCGGAGGGCGACTTCGGCCTGACCATGTACACGCTGTCGAACGAGGGAACGCCGAAGTGGAATTTCGCCGGCATCGGCGTCTACCGTCCTGAAATGTTCGACGGCGTGAAGGCTGGCGAGTTCCTGAAATTCGGCCCGCTCATGCGCAAGTTCATCGAGCGGGGTCGCGTCGGCGGCGAAATCTACGACGGCGAATGGGTCAACGTCGGCACCATGGGCCAGCTCGAAGAACTCAACGCCCCCTATTCCGCCAAAACCAAAGTCAAAGCCACGCCATGACCGATTACGCAGCACGCCGCGCGCGCCTGGCCGCGCAGATGCCGCCGGGCGCGGTGGCCGTGCTGCCGACCGCGCCGGAGGTCCTGCGCAACGGCGACAGCGACTACCCCTACCGGCACGACAGCAATTTTCATTACCTGACCGGGTTCGGCGAACCGGAAAGCGTGCTGGTGCTCGTCGCCGCCCTTGGCGACCGTCCCGCGCGGGCGATCCTGTTCTGCCGCGAGAAGAACCGCGAGCGCGAGATCTGGGACGGCTACCGCTACGGCCCCGAAGCCGCCAGAACAGCCTTCGGCATGGACGAAGCCTGGCCGATCGCCGAACTCGATACCCGCCTGCCCGACCTGTTGGCCAACGTCCCGGCGCTGTATTACGCCACCGCCTCGAACGCCGCGCTGGATGCGCAAGTCCAGGGCTGGATCAAGGCGCTGCGCGCCCGTTCGCGCAGCGGCGTGACCGCGCCGTCCGCGTTCCACGATCTGATTCCGCTGCTGGACGAGATGCGCCTCATCAAGGACGCCGACGAACTGGCGACCATGCAGCGCGCCGGCGACATCTCCGGCAGGGCCCACGCCCGCGCGATGCGCGCCGCCCGTCCCGGCCTGCACGAATACGCGCTCGAAGCGGAGCTGCTGTACGACTTCCGTCGCCACGGCGCCCAGTTCCCGGCCTATACGCCCATCGTCGCCTCCGGCCCCAACGCCTGCGTCCTGCACTACAACGTCAACGACCGCCCGATGCAGGACGGCGAGCTGGTGCTGATCGACGCCGGCTGCGAACTCGATGGCTACGCCTCGGACATCACCCGCACCTTCCCGGTGAACGGCCGCTTCAGCCCCGCCCAGCGCAAGCTGTATGAACTGGTGCTGGCGGCCCAGGACGCGGCGTTCGCGGCGATCGCCCCGGGACGGCCCTATTCCGCCTTCCACGAAGCCGCCTTGCGCGTGCTGGTGCAGGGCATGCTGGATTTCAAGCTGATCCCGGCGGGGCGGTTCGCCACCGTGGAGGACGCCATCGCCGCGAAGGCTCACGTATCCTTCTACATGCACGGCACCGGCCACTGGCTGGGCATGGACGTGCACGACGCCGGCGCCTACCGCGACCTGACCCATCCCGACAAGCCGTCGCGCGCGCTGGCGCCGGGCATGGTGCTGACCGTGGAGCCGGGCATCTACGTGCGCCCGGCGGAGGGCGTGCCGGAGGAATACTGGCACATCGGCATCCGCATCGAGGACGACGTGGTCGTCACCGAAGATGGCTGCCGCATTCTGACTTCGGCTGCGCCGAAGGCTATCGAGGAGATCGAAGCATTGGTGGGAACAGGAGCATGAACCAAGCCGGAAAGATCGAGGAAACGCTGGACGCCGACGTCGCCATCTGCGGCGCCGGCCCGGTCGGCATGGCGCTGGCCGCCCTGCTGGCGCGGCGCGGCGTGCCGGGCGCGCGCATCGTCCTCATCGACGGCAAGGCGCTGGGCCAGGCCATCGCCGACCCGCGCTCGATCGCGCTGGCCTGGGGCAGCCGTCTGCTGCTGGAAGACCTGGGCGCCTGGCCCTTGCCTGCCACCGCCATCCACCAGATCCACGTTTCGCGCCGCGGCCACCTGGGCCGCAGCCTGATGGACCGCGCCGAGCACGATCTGGAAGCGCTGGGCTATGTGGCGCGCTACGGCGACGTGGTCGACTTTCTTGCCCGCGCCTGCGAGCGCGCCGGCGTGCGGGTGCTGCGGCCCTTGCGCGTGAGCGGCATCGACGAGCGTGCGGACGGCGTGGATCTGCGCCTGGACGACGGCCGTACCCTGCACGCGAAGATCGCCGTACAGGCCGAAGGCGGCGTGTTCGGCGACCAGGCCGAGAAAACCAGCACGCGCGACTACGGCCAGACCGCCGTCATCGCGCGCGTGTCCGCCAGCCGTCCGCTGGCCCACCGCGCCTTCGAGCGCTTCACGGACGAGGGACCACTGGCCCTGCTGCCGCAGGATGGCGCCGACGGCCACCAGTACGCGCTGGTGTGGTGCGTGCAGCCGGAACGCGCCCAGCGCCTGCTGGACCTGGGCGAAGACGATTTCCTGCACGAGCTGGGCGAGGCCTTCGGCGAGCGCCTGGGACGGTTCACGAAGGTCTCGCCGCGCGTGGCCTTCCCCCTGGGCCTGAACACGGACCCGCGCGCCACCGCGCGCACAGTGGCGATCGGGAACGCGGCCCAGACCCTGCACCCGGTGGCCGGCCAGGGCCTGAACCTGGGCCTGCGCGATGCGGCCGTGCTGGCCAAGCTGCTGGCGCGCGAGCTGACGCCGGCGGCGGTCTCGCAGTTCGCTGCCGAACGCCAGCAGGACCGTGGCATGGTGATCCGCGCCACCGATGCGATGGCGCGGGTGTTTGCGGATCGCGGACCGCAGCAAGCCCTGTTCGGGCTGGCGCTGGCGGCTTTGGACACGGTCAAGCCGGCGCGGATGCTGCTGGCGGAATTGATGATGTTCGGGCGGCGCGGCTAACGCATCATCCGGTCCAGCGCGACGATGGCGGCAATGCTCAAGGACGCGACGGCATAGGAGGCCAACTGGTCTTTCCAGCCAAGCAGCAGGCGCCTGCTGGCTTTCGCGACCAGGATGAGAAGCGCCGTTGTCACGATCAACGGCAGCGTCCACTTTCCCAGACCGAGAAACAGGCTGACCCGCGCCTCGTCGTTCGGATATACGACACTTACCAGGCTGGCCGCCAGGCGCATGAAGAAGGCCGCATACAGAAACCCAAACGCCTTGGTCGAGGCGGACCGCATCGCCAGTACATAGGCAACGAAGCCTTGCAGGACCGTGACCGCCGGCGCAGCAATGTCCGCCAGCGCCCTCTGCCACGGGGCGCTCGGCGACAGGTAACTGACGCCATTCAGGCCAAAGCGCATGTCGAAGCCGAGTGCCGCCCCCATCAGCCAGTGAGACGCTTCGTGAACCAGATTGGTCACGAAGAACGCCAGAACCAGCCATGCGAAAAATGCGGCGTCGAGCGTCATTGAAGGGCTGCCGCTTGACGCGGTGCGGGCAGGCCTGAGGTCCTGCCGCGATTCGTCGGTATCCAGGCTGTTCATTCCACCGCCTTGACCATGGCCTCGATCACCTTCTTCGCATCCCCGAACACCATCATCGTGTTCGGCTGGTAGAACAGGTCGTTGTCCAGCCCCGCGTAACCGGACGCCATCGAGCGCTTGTTGACGATGATGCTCTTGGCTTTATAGGCCTCCAGGATCGGCATGCCGGCGATCGGCGATTTCGGGTCCTTGGCGGCCGGGTTCACGACGTCGTTCGCGCCCAGCACCAGCACCACGTCGGTCTGGCCGAATTCGCCGTTGATGTCTTCCATCTCGGCCACCTGGTCGTAGGGTACTTCGGCCTCCGCCAGCAGCACGTTCATGTGGCCGGGCATGCGGCCCGCCACCGGGTGGATCGCGTAGCGCACCGTCACGCCGTGCTCGGTCAGCTTGTCGACCAGCTCCTTCACCGTGTGCTGGGCGCGCGCCACCGCCAGGCCGTAGCCCGGCACGATGATCACGGATTCCGCGTTCTGCAGGATGAAGGCCGCATCCTCGGGCGAACCCGATTTGACCGGGCGCTGTTCCTTGGCGCCGGTATCGAGCGCAACCGCCTCGCCGCCGAAGCCGCCCAGGATCACGTTGAAGAAGGAGCGGTTCATCGCCTTGCACATGATGTACGAGAGGATCGCGCCGCTCGAACCGACCAGCGAACCGGCGATGATCAGCATCGAGTTGTTCAGCGAGAAGCCGATGCCGGCCGCCGCCCAGCCCGAGTAGGAGTTTAGCATCGATACCACCACCGGCATGTCGGCGCCGCCGATCGGGATGATGATGAGTACCCCCAGCACGAACGCCAGCGCGGCCATCACGATGTAGGGCGTCCAGGCCGGCGCGGCGCCATCCGAGAAGCAGAACACCAGCCCCAGTGCGACGATGGCGATGGCCACCAGCAGGTTGATCAGGTGCTGGCCCGGATAGCGCACCGGCGCGCCCTGGAACAGGCGGAACTTGTACTTGCCGGCCAGCTTGCCGAAGGCGATCACGGAGCCCGAGAAGGTCACGGCGCCCACAAAAGTACCGATGAACAGTTCCAGCCGGTTGCCGAAGGGCAGCCCGGCGCCGCGCGCGGCGATGTTGAAGGCCCAGGGTTCCGATACCGCGGCGATCGCGATGCACACCGCGGCCAGGCCGATCAGCGAGTGCATGGCCGCCACCAGTTCCGGCATCTTGGTCATCTCGACGCGGCGCGCGGCCACGGCGCCGATCGCGCCGCCGACCACCACGCCCAGCAGCACCAGCCCGAACCCCATGCCGCCGGTCCGGATCTGCTCCTGCAGCTTGAACATCAGGGCGATGGTCGTGACCACGGCGATCGCCATGCCGCTCATGCCGAACACGTTGCCCATGCGCGCCGTCGACGGCGACGACAATCCTTTCAAGGCCTGGATGAAGCACACCGACGCCACCAGATACAGCAGCGTGACCACGTTCATGCTGATCATGTTCATGCGGCCTCCCTGGCCTTGACCGCCGGGGCGGTCTCCGATTCGGCGCGCCTGGCCTTCGGCTCCTTCTTCTTGAACATTTCCAGCATGCGCTGGGTCACCAGGAAGCCGCCGAACACGTTGACGGCCGCCAGCGCCACCGCCAGCGTACCCGCCACCTGGCCGGTCAATCCCTCGGTGAGGCCGGCCGCCAGCATGGCGCCGACGATGATGATGGCCGACACCGCATTCGTCACCGCCATCAGGGGCGTGTGCAGGGCCGGCGTGACGGTCCACACCACGTGGTAGCCGACGTAGATCGCCAGCACGAAGATGATCAGGTTGATGATCGTGTGGTTGATTTCCATACTCTGCTCCTTAGGAACTTCAATGAACGTCATTCCCGCGGAGGCGGGGATCCAAGTCGATGGCAGATCGCAGGACCTGGATTCCCGCCTGCGCGGGAATGACGATCTTGTCTATTTGCGCAGCACTTCGCCGTCCGCACACACCATCACGGCGCGCACGATCTCGTCCTCGCGGTCGATGGCCAGCTTGCCTTCCTTGTCGACGATGAGCTTGAGGAAGTCGAGCACGTTGCGCGCGTACAGGCTCGATGCATCGGCCGCCACCAGCGCCGGCAGGTTCGGCTCGCCGACGATGGTCACGCCATGCTTGACGACCGTCTTGCCGAGTTCCGTCAGCGGGCAGTTGCCGCCCTGCTCGATCGCCATGTCGACGATCACCGAGCCCGGCTTCATGGCGCGCACGGTGTCCTCGGAAATCAGCACCGGGGCCTTGCGGCCGGGGATCAGGGCAGTCGTGATGACGATGTCGGCGAGTTTCGCGCGCTCGTGCACCAGTTCGGCCTGGCGCCGCATCCAGTCGGCCGGCATCGGGCGCGCATAGCCGCCCACGCCCTGCGCGATCTCCTTTTCTTCGTCGGTCAGGAAGGGCACGTCGATGAACTTGGCGCCCAGCGATTCCACCTGTTCCTTGACCGGCGGGCGCACGTCGGAGGCTTCGATCACGGCGCCCAGGCGCTTCGCGGTGGCGATCGCCTGCAGGCCGGCCACGCCGACGCCCATGATCAGCACGCGCGCCGCCTTGACCGTGCCGGCGGCCGTCATCAGCATCGGCATGAAGCGTTGATACGCGTTCGCGGCCAGCATCACGGCTTTATAGCCGGCGATGTTCGCCTGCGAGGACAGCACGTCCATCGATTGCGCGCGGGTGATGCGCGGCGCGGCTTCGAGGGCAAAGGCGGTGAGGCGCTTGTCGGCCATCGCGGCATTGTTCTCGGTATCGAAGGGGTTCAGCATGCCGACCAGGACGGCGCCGGGCTGCATCAGGCAGCGTTCGTCGGCGTTCGGGGCGCGCACCTTGAGCACCATCTCGGCGCCAAAGGCCTCCCGGGCGCTGACGATGCGGGCGCCGGCGGCCGCGTAGGCATCGTCGGGCACGGAGGCATGCAGGCCGGCGCCGGACTGCACGATCACCTCGTGCTGGGCAGCCAGCTTCTTGACGGTTTCGGGAGTTGCCGCGACGCGTGTCTCGCCCGGCCGCGATTCGGCCGGCACACCAATTCTCATGATGCCCCCATTAAATTGATAAACTGTCTACAATCTAGCATGTAGAAGTCGACATGACCCGTTGTCAATACCGATCAGTGGTATTTCGTAAACAGATCGGCAATTTTCCCGGCTAAGGTGTTACAGACCTAGTGCTATCCCACCGTTTTTTGTATCAAATCAAGCAAAAAGCCCGGCCCGAACTGTTGCAATGCAGCGTGCGTGCAAGCAACGACCTTTTCATCAAGGTAGAATGTCGGCACATTTTCAAGGACGCGCATGACCCATACCTTCAGACCATCGGTGACCGTCGCCGCCATCATCGAGCGCGATGACGGCCGTTTCCTGCTGATCGAAGAGGAAACCAGCGACGGCATCCGACTGAACCAGCCGGCTGGCCACCTCGATCCATTCGAATCGCTCGAGCAGGCGGTGGTGCGCGAGGCCATGGAAGAAACCGCGCACGAATTCATCCCCGAGGCGCTGGTCGGCATGTACATCTCGCGCTACCACTCGAAGTCGCGCGGCGCCGACGTCACCTATCTGCGCTTCACCTTCTGCGGCAAGCCGGGCAAGCAGTACGACCGGCCGCTCGACGAAGGCATCCTGCGCACCCTGTGGATGACCCGCGACGAACTCGCGGCCTGCCAGGAACGCCACCGCAGCCCGACCGTGCTGAAATGCGTGGACGACTACCTGGCCGGCAAGCGCACCTCGCTGGACCTGATCTACACGGATGAATCCGTCTTTCAGGGCGGCCTGCCGCTCCAACCGGACGTAAGCTAATCAATCGCTGGAACCTACAATGAGCAAGAAAAAAGTCGTGATCGGGATGTCGGGCGGCGTCGACTCCTCGGTCGCGGCGTGGATGCTGAAAGAACAGGGCTATGAAGTCGTCGGCCTTTTCATGAAGAACTGGGAAGACGACGACGATTCCGAATACTGTTCCACGCGCCAGGACTGGATCGACGCGGCCAGCGTGGCCGACGTGGTCGGCGTGGACATCGAGGCCGTCAACTTCGCCGCCGAATACAAGGACCGCGTGTTCGCGGAATTCCTGCGCGAGTACCAGGCCGGCCGCACGCCGAACCCGGACGTGCTGTGCAACGCCGAAATCAAGTTCAAGGCCTTCCTCGACCACGCCATGAAGCTGGGCGCCGACCTGATCGCGACCGGCCACTATGCGCGCGTGCGCCAGAACGGTGGGACCGGCAAGTTCGAGCTGCTGAAGGCCTTCGACCACACCAAGGACCAGAGCTATTTCCTGCACCGCCTCAACCAGGCGCAGCTGTCGAAGGCCCTGTTCCCGCTCGGCGAGATCGCCAAGACCGAGGTGCGCAAGATCGCCGAAAAGCTGCAGTTGCCGAACGCGGCCAAGAAGGATTCGACCGGCATCTGCTTCATCGGCGAACGCCCCTTCCGCGAATTCCTGGGCCGCTACCTGCAGCACAAGCCGGGCCCGATCAAGCTGGACAACGGCCAGACGGTCGGCGAGCACGTCGGCCTCTCCTTCTATACGCTGGGCCAGCGCAAGGGCATCGGCATCGGCGGCCTGAAGTCGCACAAGAACGCGGACGGCACCAGCGAGCCGTGGTTCGTGGCGCGAAAAGACATCGCCAACAACACCCTGTACATCGTGCAGGGCCACGATCACCCGTGGCTGCTGTCCGCCGAACTGGGCGCCGGCCAGGCCAGCTGGATCGCCGGCGAGCCGCCCGCGCCACGTGCCTTATCGGCCAAGACCCGCTACCGCCAGGCCGACGTGGCCTGCAGCGTGGCGCCGGAAGGACCGGACCGCTTCACGCTGCGCTTCGACGAGCCGCAGTGGGCGGTGACGCCGGGGCAGTCCGCGGTGCTGTATGACGGCGATGTTTGCCTGGGTGGCGGGATCATCGACCAGGCCAGCGCACTGTGATCGTCGTCCCCGCCTCCGCGGGGATGGCGTTCATGGCCACATTGCCGTATTGACTGTTGCATCCTCTACGCAAAACGTCACAAATTTCACTCCACTTGCCATTTCTCCATCGAATTGCGTTCCGAAATGCCGTAACCTTCATTTATGTTGCCGCACGGCAAAAATAACCGAAGACACGGAGCAGCAATGGCTGATTTCATCAATAACGACACGACCGAAGTCCTGTCCTTCCGCCTCGGCGCCGAAGAGTACGCGCTGAGCATCCTGAAGGTCCAGGAAATCCGCGGCTACGACGCCGTCACCCGCATCGCGAGCGCGCCCGAGTACCTGAAGGGTGTGATCAACCTGCGCGGCATCATCGTGCCGATCGTGGACATGCGCATCAAGTTCAACGTCGGCACCCCGACCTATGACGCGTTCACCGTGGTGATCGTCCTGAACATCAACGGCCACACGATCGGCGTGGTGGTCGACAGCGTGTCCGACGTCGTGACCCTGACGCCGGACCAGATCAAGGCGGCGCCGGATCTCGGTTCCAGCGTGGCGGCCGAATACCTGCAGGGCCTGGGCACCGTCGGCGAGCGCATGCTGATCCTGCTCGACATCGACAAGCTGCTCAGCTCCGAAGACATGGGCCTGCTGGCCGCCGCACGCCGCGCAGCCTGAGCTCCCCCGCCGATCCCGTCAGCCGCGGCCAGCGCCGCGGCTTTTCGTTTTCCCGTTTCAATGCCATATCGATATGAATCTCCGTAATCTCAAACTGCGCACGCGGCTCGCGCTGGGCTTCGGCGTGATCTGCGCCATGCTGATCGTCGTCCTCGTGCTCGGCATGACCATGCTGGGCCGCGTCAACCAGAGCACCAAGGATATCGTGCAGCTCCGCATGCCGAAGATCGAATCCGCCGTGTCCATCCTCGACCAGACCAACAATGTCTCGATCGCGATCCGCAACATGATGCTCAACGCCGATCCGGCCGACCGCAAGCTGCAGACCGCGAACGTCATGAAGGCGCGCGCCGCGATCCAGTCCATCCTCGACAACTACCACGCCGAAACCAGCACCGGCCGCGAACGCGAGCTGGCCGACCAGACCGCCGCGCACAACCTGAAGTTCGTCAGGGACCAGGATGAACTGCTCAAGCGGATCGGGGTCGAGGACATCGACGGCGCCAAGGCCTACCTGACCAACGATTTCCGCCCCCTGCTGCTGGCCTACAAGAAGGTGCTGAACGACCAGATCAAGCTGCAGAAGGCGGCGGTGGCGGAAGCCAGCGAACAGGCTGCCGACACCTATGACGAGACCCGCGTGCTGATGGGCGTGCTGGGCGCCGTCATCCTGCTGGCGGCCGCGCTGATCGCCTGGCGCATCTCCGCATCGATCACCGGCCCGGTGGCGAAGGCCCTGGAGGTGGCGAACACGGTCGCCGCGGGCGACCTGACCAGCCGCATCGAGGTCGACACCCGCGACGAGATGGGCCAGCTGCTGCAGGCCTTGAAGGCGATGAACGAGAGCCTCGCGCGCACCGTGCAGACCGTACGCAGCGGCACCGAGACCATCGCCAGCGCATCCGGCGAAGTGGCGGCCGGCAGCATGGACTTGTCGTCGCGCACCGAGCAGCAGGCAGGCTCGCTGGAAGAAACCGCATCGTCGATGGAAGAACTGACCTCGACCGTCAAGCAGAACGCCGAGAACGCGCGCCAGGCCAACATGCTGGCGGACTCGGCCTCGAACGTGGCGGCGCGCGGCGGCGCCGTGATCGAGGAAGTGGTCGGCACCATGCGCGAGATCCACCAGGCCTCGGGCAAGATGGCGGACATCATCGGGGTGATCGACGGCATCGCCTTTCAGACCAACATCCTGGCCCTGAATGCGGCGGTGGAAGCGGCGCGCGCCGGCGAACAGGGCCGCGGCTTCGCGGTGGTGGCCGGCGAGGTACGCAACCTGGCCCAGCGCTCGGCCGCGGCGGCGCGCGAGATCAAGGCCCTGATCGTCGATTCGACGGGCCGGGTCGAAGCCGGCAGCAAGCTGGTCGGCGATGCGGGCAGCACCATGCGCGAGATTGTCGACAGCGTGCGCCGCGTGACCGACATCATGAGCGAAATCAGCGCCGCCAGCGCCGAGCAGAGCAGCGGTATCGAGCAGGTCAACCAGGCCATCACGCAAATGGACGAGGTCACCCAGCAGAATGCCGCGCTGGTCGAGCAGACCTCGGCGGCGGCGGAAGCGATGCAGGACCAGGCGGCGCGCCTGGCGCAGGCGGTCAGCGTGTTCCGCCTGGATGGCGGCGCGCAGCCGGCGGCGCCGTCCAGGCATGTCGCGGCGCCGCGGCGGGCGCCGGCGGCGACGCCGCCACGCATGCCTTCGCCGCGCCCGGCCGGCCGCCGCGAGCCGGTGACGGCGGCCAGCGACTGGGAAAGCTTCTGAAGCGCTGCGGCGCGGCGCGGCGCCTCATGCGCCGCGGTGCTGCCTGACGATCGCCAGCACCGTATTGCGGATCGTCTTCAGCACCGCGTCGGCCTTGAAGGGCTTGACGATGAATCCCTGCACGCCGCGCGCCAGCGCCGCCTGCACGGCCGCCGCATCGAGGGTGCCGGACACCATGAAGATCATGGTCTTCGGCATCTCGGCCCTCAGCTTCTCGACCACGTCCTCGCCGTCTTCGACCTGCTCGCGCGCGATGCAGAACAGGTGCGGCTTGTGCTTCTGCGCCAGCACCCAACCCGCATGGCCGGTATGGGTCTGGCCGACCACGTCGTAGCCGCCGTCCAGCAGCACGGTGTTCAGCAGGCCGCGCGAAATCGCGTTCGAGTCGACAATCACTGCCTTGAGCATCATTCGTCCTTGTGTCAGCCGGCGTCCCACGCCAGCATGTTCCAGCTCACCCCGAGCTTCACGTCGGTCTTCAGTTCGACCAGCTTGCGCGAGATCTGGAGGATGTCCTTCTCGGCGCGCAGGCGCTCGCCCAGCGGGGTCTTGAGAATGCCGGCGCCGGCCATCACGGCGTCCAGATCGCCGTAGGCGTTCAGCAGCCGCGCCGCGGTCTTCATGCCGATCTTCGAGACGCCCGGCACGCCGTCGGTCGGGTCGCCCATCAGCGCCAGCAGGTCGTGCAGGCGCTCGGGGGCGACCCCGAACTTGTTGCGCACCCAGGCGTCGTCGTGCCACTCGCCCTTGAAGTGGTCCCACACCAGCGCGCCGTGCGCGATCAGGCCGTGCAGGTCCTTGTCGGTGGTGGCGACGATGGCGTCCCCTCTTCCCTCATGCAGCCAGCGCATCACGCCGGTGGCGATCACGTCGTCGGCTTCGACTTCCGGAATCATCAGCACGTGCAGGCCGGCCGCGCGCAGGCGCTCGTGGAATTCCGGCAGCGCCTTGCGCAGGTCGGCCGGCATCGGCGCGCGCCCTTCGCGGTAGCGCGGATACAGCGCGTGGCGCCAGTTCTCGCCGCCGTAGTCGAAGGCCGCCAGCACGTGGGTCGGCGCATGCGCGTCCAGCACGTGGCGGAACGACGAGAAGGCGTGGCGCAGGGCGATGCTCGCCTTCAGGTCGGAGTCCGGTTCGGGACTGGCTTCGTACACCCGGCGGACGATGTTCAGGCCGTCGATGGCCAGCAGCTTTGCCATGCTCTCTTATTTCACGCTCATTTCGCAAAATCGTACTTGCCGCCCCGTTCGAGCGCGCGGCGGTAGGCCGGGCGCGCATGGATGCGTTCGAGGAAGGCGCTCAGTTTCGGATACCTGGCATCGAGCCCGCCGCGCGCGGCCGCGGCTTCCAGCGGGAAGCTGAGCTGGATGTCGGCAGCGCTGAACGCGTCGCCGGCGAACCAGTCGCGTTCCGCCAGCTCGCCCTCGAGGAAAGCCAGGTGCTGGCGGATCTGCGGCAGCACGAAGCTCTCCTTGACCTTGCTGGCGATGGCGCGCGCGATCGGGCGCACGAAGAACGGCGCCGGACTGCTCTCGACCCGGTCGAACACCAGTTTCAACAGCAGCGGCGGCATGGCCGAGCCTTCGGCGTAGTGCAGGAAATAGGTATGGCGCAGGCGCTCGGGCGTGCCGGCCGGCGGGGCCAGGCGGCCGTCGCCGTAGCGTCCGACCAGGTACTCGATGATGGCGCCGGATTCGGCCACGATGGTGTCGCCGTCCTGGACCACCGGCGATTTGCCGAGCGGGTGCACGGCGCGCAGCTCCGGCGGCGCCAGCATCGTCTTCGGGTCGCGCTGGTACTTCTTGATCTCGTAGTCCAGGCCGAGTTCTTCCAGCAGCCACAGGATGCGCTGGGAACGGGAGTTGTTCAGGTGGTGGACGATGATCATTGATGCGGCCAGGGTCGGATGAAATGGCGTTAGCTTAGCACTGTTGCGTCTTTATCAGTAGTTGCCGGCCTCCAGATGCCCGCACGCCAGCCCTGCGGCGGTGAGCACGGGCCCGCTTAATGTGCTTTAATGCAACTTTTAACATGCCGGAGAACCCGATGTCGCGCCCCAGCCTGCCGTCCCTGTCCGCCCTCTCCCTGCTGCTTGCCGCCATCGGGAGCGCGGCCATGGCCCAGACGCCGCCGATGGCGCCCGACATCCCGGCCGACAAGTTCTCGCTGACCGTGGCGAACGCCGACTACGTCAAGCAGGAAGTCATGATCCCGATGCGCGACGGCGTCAAGCTGCACACCGTGATCGTGATCCCGAAGGCTGTCATGCGCGGCCAGAAGGCGCCGATCATGCTGACCCGCACCCCGTACAACGCCTCGGGCCGCACGGCGCGCATGAAGAGCCCGCACATCACCTCGATCCTGGGCGACGGCGACGACGCCTTCATCGAGAACGGCTACATCCGCGTGTTCCAGGACGTGCGCGGCAAGTACGGTTCCGAAGGCGACTACGTGATGACGCGCCCGGTGCGCGGCCCGCTGAACAACACCCAGGTCGACCACAGCACCGACGCCTGGGACACCATCGACTGGCTGGTGAAGAACGTGAAGGAATCGAACGGCAAGGTCGGCATGGTCGGCTCCTCGTACGAGGGCTTCACGGTGCTGATGGCGCTGGTCGAACCGCATCCGGCGCTGAAGGCCGCGGTGCCGATGAGCCCGATGGTCGACGGCTGGCGCGGCGACGACTGGTTCCACAACGGCGCCTTCCGCAATACCAACCTCGATTACATCGCCGGCCAGAACTCGGCGCGCGGCGCGGGCGAGCGCATCGTCACCGGCACCTACGACGACTACGACGCTTTCCTGCGTGCCGGGTCGACCGCCGACTTCGCCCACATCTACGGCGTCGACCAACTGAACTTCACGAAGAAGATCTTCGAGCACCCGGCCTACGACAGCTACTGGCAGGAGCAGGCGCTGGACCGCATCCTGGCGAAGAAGCCCCTCACGGTGCCGACCATGACCGTGGTCGGCCGCTGGGACCAGGAAGACATCTACGGCGCCTACGCGACCTATGCGGCGGTGGAGCCGAAGGACAAGGACAACCGCATGAATTCGCTGGTGGTGGGCCCGTGGCGCCACAGCGGCGTGAACTACGAAGGCTCTTCGCTGGGCGCGCTGAAATTCACCGGCGACACCGCCCAGCAGTTCCGCCGCGACGTCATGCTGCCCTTCTTTAACCAGTACCTGAAGGACGGCGCACCGAAGTTCGACACGCCGCCGGTGTGGTCCTACCAGACCGGCGTAAACCGCTGGCGCCGGCTGGAGCAGTGGCCGCTGGCCGCAGCCTCGTCGACGCTGTACCTGAAGCCGGGCCTCAAGCTCGGCTTCGAGAAGTCGGACGGCAAGGCCGCCGCCTTCGACGAGTACGTGTCCGATCCGGCGAAGCCGGTGCCCTTCGTGCCGCGCCCAGTGCGCATGAGCGAAGGCACGGTGTGGAAGCCCTGGCTGGTGACCGACCAGCGTTCGTATGCCGACCGTCCGGACGTGCTGACCTATGTGAGCGAGCCGCTGGCCAGGGCGGTCGAACTGGCGGGCGCGCCGATGGTCAACCTGTTCGCGTCGACCTCCGGCACCGACAGCGACTGGGTCGTGAAACTGATCGACGTCTACCCGGACGAAGTGGCGGCCCAGCCGGAACTGGGCGGCTACCAGTTGCCGATCTCGATGGACATCTTCCGCGGCCGCTACCGCCAGGGCTTCGACAAACCGATGGCGATCCCGGCCAACAAGGCCGAGCGCTACCGCTTCGCCCTGCCGAACGTCGACCACGTGTTCCTGCCGGGCCACCGCATCATGGTGCAGATCCAGTCGAGCTGGTTCCCGCTCTACGACCGCAATCCGCAGACCTACGTGGACAACATCTTCCACGCCAAGCCGGGCGACTACCGCAAGGCGACCCAGCGCATTTATCACGCACCGGGCATGGAAAGCACGCTCGAACTGCCTGTGGTTTCTGCCGGGAAATGAGCTTCCGCCGCGCCGGCCACGCGCTGTGGCCGGCCGGCGACAAATGTTAAAGACAGGCAGGACTTTCGTCACAGAATGGCGTAAGGTGAACCCAGCGTTTCGTTCACCGTAGCCGACGGCTACACCCCTTGCGAGGTCCTCCATGAAGCACTTCATCACCGCCACCGCACTGCTGTTCGGTAGTGCGCTTGCTCACGCCCAATCCGCCCACTGGACCTTCACCTACACCGGCTTCTACGACCAGGAAGCCGCCGTGTTCCTGCCGAACATGCAGATCGCGGGATCCTTCACCGGCACCGATGCGAACGCCGACGGCGTGCTCGATATCGGCGAACTGAACTCGCTCACCATCGGCTCGATGGACTACGTCGCCTGCGCCTCCGGCAGCAACACGTACTACCACTGCGGCGCCGACCGCTTCACGTTCTCGCCGAACCAGGGCCTGTCCTTCAGCGTCGGCGAATACGGCAGCGATCCCGAAGGCTGGCGCGGCGGCGGCTACCTGGTCGAATCGGGCAAGATGCGCTACGAATACGCGTTCGACCCGCGCACCAGCACCGAGCACCACCTGCTGTGGACCGGCGATACGACCCTGAGCATGCTGTCGGCCTCGCCGGTGTCGCCGGTGCCGGAGGCGCCGGGTTGGGCGATGCTGGCGGCGGGCTTGGGGGCGGTTGGTTTGTGGCGGCGGCGGCCGGCGAAGCTTGCGGCGTTCAGCCGTCAGTAATGGTAACGGCAGGAGATGATGACCAACTCCTCGTCGTGTACCTGGTAGACCAGGCGGTTGGTCTCGTCGATCCGGCGTGACCAGCAGCCGCTCAGGCTGTGTTTCAAGGCCTCGGGTTTGCCGATTCCTTCAAACGGACTTCTCTGCGCATCTTTGATCAAGTCATTGATGCGCTTGAGAGTTTTTCTGTCTTGCGTTTGCCAATAAATGTAGCTGTGCCAGGCTTCATCCGTGAACTTCAGGTGTCGCATCTCGCGTTTCCTCGGCGTCCGGGATGTCGATCAACTCGCGCGGCTGGGCCTGACCAGAACGGGCCTGGGCCAGCGACTTCGCAAGGTGAGCCGCGTTCGCAGGCGAACTCAACAAGTGCACAGTCTCCATGAGGCTGCTGTAGTAATCAAAGGACATGACAACGGCATCCGGCGCATCGCGGCGCGAAATGACGGTGACGTCTGCATCTTCAACTACTTGGTCAATGACAGTCCGAAGACTATTCCGAGCATCGGAAAAGTTGACGATTCTCATTGCGATGTTCCCCTTCTCACCAAGATAACTTGTACAACAAATTGTACAAGTGGGAGTATAGCGCAAACTGCGCAAAAAAGAATCCGGATTGATCACGGTTCGTCAACGTACCGAAACCTAGCCCTGCCCGGCCTACCATCGGGTCATGGGCAACATCTTCATCGGCATCTCGGGCTGGCGCTACGCACCCTACGCCGCCCGGCTTCGTGTTCGCGGTGAAGGGCAACCGCTGCATCACCCACATGCTCAAACTGCGCGGCATCGAGACGCCGCTGGCGAATGTGCTGGCCTCGGGCGTGTTCGTGCTGCGCGAAAAGCTCGGGCCGATCCTGTGGCAGCTCCCGCCGCAGTTGCGCTTCGACCCCGGGAAAACCGAACGCTTGCTCTCCCTGCTGCCGCGGGACACCGGCGTCGCACTGGCGATGGCGCGTGGCACGACGAAAAGATGGCGGGCCGCGAACTGCTGGAAATCGACGCCGTGCGCCCGCTGCGGCATGCGGTGGAAGTGCGCGATGCGCAGGAAGTACAACGTGGCGCTGGTGGTGGCCGATACGGCGGGCAAGTGGCCGGACTGGGAGGACGTGACCGCGGATTTCGTCTACATCCGCCTGCACGGCGAGCATGCGCTGTATGCCAGCGGCTACGAGGACGAGTCCCTGGCACGCTGGGCGGCGAAGATCCGCCGGTGGAGCGAGGGGAAGCAGCCGGCGTTTGATGGCCTTGCCGGATCTGGAATGGCGGCCTGCGGCTTGAGCAGGACGGGCTACCGTTTGACGTGCACCTGAATGATCTTGCGGCCCTGCTCGTCCTTCTCCGGCATCGGCGCCGGCGCACAGGTCCCGCAGGTATCGCAGCCGCTGCCGCAGCCGGCGTCCTTGTCGAGCCAGCGCGCCAGCAAGCCCTTGCCGCTGCCGTCGGAAAACTTGTAGACGATCCTGCGGCGCACCGACAGCGGCAGGTACTTGCCGGCGGCGTAGAACGCTGCCAGCAGCACGATCAGGCCCACCACCAGGTACTGGACGATCATCTCAGCTCCCCAGGGCCCAGCGCGCCACGTGGTAAGTGATGAAGGAAGCCGCGTAGGCCAGCGCGAACATGTAGCCGGCCATGATGAAGGCCCAGCGGATGCTGCCGGTCTCGCGCCGCACCACGGACAAGGTCGACAGGCACTGCGGCGCGAACACGTACCAGGCCAGCAGCGACAGCGCGGTCGCCATGCTCCAGGACTGGGCGATCAGCGGCGCCAGCGAGCCGGCCACGTCGTCGCCCGAGGACGACAGCGCGTATACGGTGCCGAGCGCGCCGACCGCCACTTCGCGCGCCGCCATGCCCGGCACCAGCGCGATGCAGATCTGCCAGCCGAAGCCGATCGGCTCGAAGATCACGGCCAGGGCGCGGCCCAGCATGCCGGCCACGCTGTAGTAGATCGGCGGATGGGTCGCCCCTTCCGGCGCGCCCGGGAAGCTCGACAGGAACCAGACCAGCACCATCAGGGTCAGGATCACGGTGCCGACGCGGGTCAGGAAGATCTTCGCGCGCTCCCACAGGCCGAGGAACAGGTTCTGCAGGTGCGGCCAGTGGTAGGCCGGCAGCTCGAGCATCAGCGGGTGCTGGCCCTTGGCGCGCGCGGTGCGCTTGAAGAACCAGGCCACGCCCATCGCGCTGACGATGCCGGCCGCGTACAGCAGGAACAGGACCAGGCCCTGCAGGTTGATGCCGCCGGCCAGCTTGCGGCTCGGGATGAAGGCGGCGATCACCAGCGCGTACACCGGCAGGCGCGCCGAACAGGTCATCAGCGGCGCGATCATGATCGTCACCAGGCGGTCGCGCGGGTTCTGGATGGTGCGCGCCGCCATCACGCCCGGGATCGCGCAGGCGAAGGACGACAGCAGCGGAATGAAGGCGCGCCCGGACAGGCCGACGCTGCCCATCATGCGGTCGAGCAGGAAGGCGGCGCGCGGCAGGTAGCCGCAGTCTTCCAGCACCAGGATGAAGAAGAACAGGATCAGGATCTGCGGCAGGAACACCAGCACGCTGCCGACGCCGCCGAAGATGCCTTCGACGATCAGGCTTTTCAAAGGACCGTCGGCCATGCTGGCGCCGATCCAGGCGCCGGCGGATTCGACGCCGGTCTTGATCAGGTCCATCGGCGTCGCGGCCCAGCTGAACACGGCCTGGAAAATCAGGAACATCAGCACGGCCAGGATCGCCGGGCCGGCCACCGGGTGCAGCACGACCTGGTCGATCTGCTCGCTGAGGTTGCCGGTGTCCTTGTCGAAGCTGACGCAGGCCTCGATGATGCGGCGCACTTCGCGCTGGGTCTCCTCGACCGGCACGGCGTCGATCGCGCTGAGCGCGCGCGGTTTCACCGGGGTGTCGAAGGACAGGGTTTCGAGGACGTTCAGCAGCGCCTTCTCGCCGCCCGACTGCACCGCCACGGTCTCGACCACCGGCATGCCCAGCTCGCGCGACAGCTTCGCGGTATCGATCTCGATGCCGCGCTTGTTGGCGACGTCGACCATGTTCAGGGCCAGCACCATCGGCAGGCCGAGGCGCTGGATCTCGAGCACCAGGCGCAGGTTGAGGCGCAGGTTGGTGGCGTTGACGACGCAGACCACGACGTCCGGCGCCTGTTCGCCGGCGCGCAGGCCGGCCACCACGTCGCGCGTGATGGCTTCATCGGGGGTGTGGGCCGACAGGCTGTAGGCGCCCGGCAGGTCGAGCACGCGCATGGCGCGGCCGCCCGGCAGCGTGAAGCTGCCTTCCTTGCGTTCGATGGTGACGCCGGCGTAGTTCGCGACCTTCTGGCGCGCGCCGGTGAGGCGGTTGAACAGCGCGGTCTTGCCGCAGTTCGGATTACCCAGCAGGGCGATCAGCGGCGCCTTTGTCGCAGTCGCCGCCTGGACCTGCTGTTCTACTGCTCCCATGTGTGTTCCGTGTATTCCGTTATTCCGGCTGGATCGAGATCAGCGCCGCTTCGAAACGGCGCAGGGCGAAAGTGGATTGGCCGACCTTGACCGCGACCGGGCCGCCCGGCAGGCCACGCTTGAGCATGCGGATCCGTTCGCCGGGGACGAAGCCGAGTTCCATCAGGCGGCGCGACACGTCGGCGCCGGCGTCGTCGCCGCCATGGGCGTGGGTCGGCGCGAGGTGGATCACGGTGGCGCTCTGGCCGGCCTTCAGGGCGTCGAGCGTGGTCAGGGTGGGTGCAAGAGTCATGTTGTCGCTTCCAGTCGGGTTTGGATGCAGCGCTGATGAGACATGTGAGCATCATAAACCTAAATGCGAATTATTTCTATTTGCGCTTTGTCTACTTCTGTTCACTCTGCTTCAAATTCGCGACAAAACGCTTGCATTCAGGGACCGAGTTCAGGAAAATACGAAATTGAATGAGAATGATTCGCATTATACACCAATCAACATCGGAACGAAGCACATGATCGTCTGCGTCTGCAACAACATCTCCGACCGCGAAATCCGCCAGGCCGTCGAAATGGGCTTGAGCTCGATGGCCGACCTGTACAAGGAACTGGGCGTCGGCACCTGCTGCGGCAAGTGCGTCAGCTATGCCCGCGAAGTGATGCACGAACACCTCGAAGCGACAGCCGGCGCGGCCACCACCGTGACCGAGTTGCGCCGCACGCCGGCAGACAGCGTGGCGGCCTGAGCTTTCACCGCATCGTCCCGGCCGTCGCCGCGCCCGCGGCGCCAGCGACACCGGTCCGGATTTTCGTGCGCAATGGCCCTCGCGCACCCCGGGTTTCCATCCGTCGATTGCTGCGCACATATCGATGCGCATAACAGCCGACGGACGGCGGGTCCTGCTACCATGGAGCTTCCAAAGCAGCCTTTTTGTCCGTCTTATGCCCGTCATCCCGTTTCGCTCTCCGAGGACGCCGCAGCAGCCCTTCACGGTGCCACCGCCGCCCACACCCTCGCGCCGCGCCATCGCCGTCAAGTGGCTGCGCAAGACGCATGGCTGGATCGGTTTGTGGGGCGCCGTGCTCGGCCTGCTGTTCGGCGGCACCGGCATCCTCCTGAATCACCGCGCCGTGTTGAAGATTCCCGCCGCCCAGGTCGAGGAAAGCACGGTCCAGATCCCGCTGCCCAATCCGGCCCCGGCCGATCCGCAGGCGCTCGCGGCCTGGCTGAAAAATTCGCTCAAGCTCGCCCCCGATCCGGCGCGCGTCAAGGCCGAACCGGCGCGTCCGGTGGCCTGGGGCGACCGCGCGGTGCTGCAGCCGGCGCGCTGGAGCGCCAGCTTCACTTCCCCCAGCGGCGCCGTGCAGGCCGAATACTGGGTCGGCAACAGCTACGTGACCCTCAAGCGCAACGAGAACAACGTCTTCGCGACCCTGACCAACCTGCACAAAGGGGTCGGCATGAGCGTGGGCTGGATCCTGCTGGTGGACACCCTGGCCGGCTCGATCATCCTGCTGTCGCTGTCCGGCGTCGTGCTGTGGACGCTCACCAACCGCCGGCGCACGGTCGGCATCGCGATCGCCTCCGTTTCCCTGTTGCTGGCCGGCGGCGTGGCGCTGGCTTCGATCTGAACCAATAAAAAGGACATACATGAAGGGCGACCCCAACATCATCCGCGCGCTGAATGCGCAGCTGACCAACGAGCTCACCGCGATCAACCAGTACTTCCTGCACGCGCGCATGTACAAGCATTGGGGCTTCACCCGCCTCGGCAAGAAGGAGTACGACGAGTCGATCGGCGAGATGAAGCATGCGGACCGCCTGATCGACCGCATCCTGATGCTGGATGGCCTGCCCAATCTGCAGGCGCTGCACAAGCTCCTGATCGGCGAGTCGGCGCAGGAGATGCTGGAATGCGACCTCAAGCTGGAACGCGGCGCCCAGCAGTGCGTCAAGGACGGCATCGCCGCCTGCGAAGCGGCGCGCGACTACGTCTCGCGCGACCTGCTGCTGGACATCCTGGAAGACACCGAGGAACACATCGAATGGCTGGAGACCCAGCTCGACCTGATCGTCAAGGTGGGCCTGCAGAACTACTTACAAAGCCAGATGGGCGACGTCAGCGAGATGTGAACGCGCCGGGCATCGCCGGTGTGGTTTCGCGCCAACGCGTGACCCACTTGTCGTAGAAATTCAGGTCGCGCGGCACCGCGCCGGCGACCGCGCAGATCGCGCCGGCGAATTCGTTGGCGCGCGCCAGCGTCAGCTCGAGCGGCCAGCCGCGCATCCGTCCCAGCAGGAAGATCGCCGAGAAGGCATCGCCCGCGCCCACCGTGTCGATCACGAAGGGCGGCGCCGGATTGTCGCGGTTGGCGATCAGGCCGCCATCCTGCAGGAACACCACCGAACCGCGATGGCCCAGGGTCACGATCAGGGTCTCGAGGCCGAAGCGGTCCATCAGTGCGCGGCAAGCCGCGTGCACTTCTTCGGTCGACAGCGGCGCCTCGCTCGGGCCGATCTGGAAATACCACTGGAACAGCGCCTGCAATTCCTCTTCGTTGACCTTGACGATGTCGGCCGCTTCGAGCGAGCGCGTGACCGTGCCCTCTTCGTACTGGCCGTTGCGCAGGTTCAGATCGAGGTAGCGCTTGGCGGAGGTCGCCGCCAGCACCGCCTGCAGGGCCGCGCGCGACCCCGGTTCGCGCTGGGCCAGGGTGCCGAAGTAGACGATGCCGGCATCCACGTCCGCCACGCCGGCCGCGGCCGCGTCAGGGTCGATGAAGTCGTAGGCCTGGCGCGGCAGGATGTGGAAGCTGTGTCCCTGGCCGTTGCGCTCGACCACCACGCGGCCGGTTTCTTCCATCGGGTCCGTCTGCAGGCCGCAGTCGCGCATCGCGAAGCGCTCGAACTCGGCGCGCACGGCGGCGCCGTTGCGGTCGCGGCCGATGCGGCTGATCATCAGGGCCGGCGCCATGAAGGCGGCCAGGTGGCGCGCCACGTTGAAGGGCGCACCGCCGACCACCTGCTCGGTCGGGAATTCGTCGACGAGGGCTTCGCCGAAGACGACCGCGGTCGGCGTGGCTGCGCTCACTTGGCGCTCACTTGGCGACGACCGGCACGGTGTCCTTGAAGGACGGACGCTCGGACAATTTATCGAACAGGCGGGCCAGGTTCGGATGCGCGCCGCGCCAGTCGATGTCCGGGAAACGCAGCGACAGCCAGCCCAGCACGCAGCCGACGGCGACGTCGGCCAGGGTGTAGTGGATGCCCATGCAGAAGGGCTGCTCGCCGAGGTTGTCGGACATGACCTGCAGGCCATTCTTGACCTTGCCCATCTGGCGGTCGATCCAGGCCTGGCTCTGCAGCTCGGCGGGACGCTGGGTGCGTTCCAGGTAGGCCAGCACGGCGGCATCGCCGACGCCATCGGCCAGGGCTTCCCACACTTTCACGTTGGCGCGGTCGCGGCTGTTGGCGGGCAGCAGCTTGCAGACCGGGGTCAGCGTATCGAGATATTCGGCGATGACGCGCGAATCGTACATCGCGCTGCCGTCTTCCATGACCAGGCAGGGCACTTTGCCGAGCGGGTTGGAGGCGGCGATGTTGGTGTCCGGCGACCAGACGTTTTCCAGCTCGAATGCATAGTCGAGCTTCTTCTCTGCCAACACGACGCGCACCTTGCGCACATAAGGACTGGTGACAGAACCGATGAGTTTCATAAATGCTCAGATTAGGGGATTGGCTGACAGTATAGCATCGGCCTCCGCATGCTTTACCGGCCGAGGAAGGCCTGCAACGTCAGTAAAAATGACACTTGACAAACGCCGGCCCGACCGGGCATCGGATGGTAAAATCGCGCTTTTGCATCCATCCCCGCCTGCCATGACTTCTATTGCCTCCTCCTCGACCCTGTCGGCCCTGTCCCCGCTGGACGGCCGCTACGCTGCCAAGACCGACAAGCTGCGCCCGATCCTGTCGGAAGCCGGCTTCATGCACCACCGCGTGAAGGTGGAGATCGCCTGGCTGCAGGCGCTGTCGCAGGCGGGCTTTGCGGAACTGAAGCCGTTTTCGGTTAATGCCAGCGCCCTGCTCGACAAGCTGGGCGCCGAATTCTCCGACAGCGACGCCGCCCGCATCAAGGAAATCGAAGCCGTCACCAACCACGACGTCAAGGCCGTCGAATACTGGCTGAAGGAGAAGGTCAAGGACGTGCCGGAACTGGTCGCGGCCAGCGAGTTCATCCACTTCGCCTGCACCTCGGAAGACATCAACAACACCTCGCACGGCATGATGCTGAAAGCGGCGCGCGACGGCGTGATGCTGCCGGCCCTGCAAGGCATTATCGGCAAGCTGACCGAGATCGCCCACGCCAACGCCGAGCTGCCGATGCTGTCGCGCACCCACGGCCAGACCGCCAGCCCGACCACCCTGGGCAAGGAGTTCGCCAACGTGGTCGCGCGCCTGCAGCGCGCCGTCAAGCGCATCGAAGGCGTCGAGATCCTCGGCAAGATGAACGGCGCGGTCGGCAACTACAACGCCCACCTGTCGGCCTACCCGAACTTCGACTGGCCGGCGTTCAGCAAGAACGTGATCGAGCAGCGCCTCGGCCTGGTGTTCAATCCCTACACCATCCAGATCGAGCCGCACGACTACATGGCCGAGCTGTTCGACGCCATCGCGCGCACGAACACGATTCTGCTGGACCTGAACCGCGACATCTGGACCTATGTCTCGCTGGGCTACTTCAAGCAGAAGCTGAAGGCCGGCGAAATCGGTTCGTCGACCATGCCGCATAAAGTCAACCCGATCGACTTCGAGAACTCGGAGGGCAACCTGGGCCTGGCCAATTCGGTGCTGCGCCACATGGCGGACAAGCTGCCGGTGTCGCGCATGCAGCGCGACCTGACCGATTCCACGGTCCTGCGCAACATCGGCGTCGGCTTCGGCTACGCCCTGCTGGCCTACGACAGCTGCCTGCGCGGCCTGAACAAGCTGGAAGTGAACCCGCAGCGTCTGGCCGATGACCTGGACGCGAACTGGGAAGTGCTGGCCGAGCCGGTGCAGACCGTGATGCGCCGCTACGGCATCGAGAATCCGTACGAGCAGCTCAAGGAACTCACCCGCGGCAAGGGCATCACCCGCGAGGCGCTGCAGGAATTCGTCAAGCAGCTGGCGGTGCCGCAGGAAGCGAAAGACCTGATGCTGGCGATGACGCCGGCGAATTACACCGGTCTGGCGGCGCAGCTGGCAAAGGCGATCTGACCTTGAACCGCTTCCGGCCGCGCATCAGCGCGGCCGGGCCAGGCGTTCGTGATAAATCTTCAGGACCGCTTCGACGCACTGCTCGATGCTGGCGCTGGCGGTGTCCAGCACCAGCTCCGGCGCGGACGGCGGTTCGTACGGCGACGAAATCCCGCTGAATTCCTTCACTTCACCGGCCCGCGCGCGCCGGTACAGGCCCTTGACGTCGCGCCGCTCGCAATCGTCCACGCTGGCATTGCAATAAATCTCGAAGAAATGCCCATCCGGCACCAGCCGGCGTGCGCGCTCGCGATCCTGCGCGAAGGGCGAAATCAGCGCCGTCAGCACGATCGCGCCCGACTGCACGAACAGCGAGGCGACTTCGCCGGCCCGGCGAATGTTCTCGCGCCGGTCTTCGCTCGAAAAACCCAGGTCGCTGCACAGGCCATGGCGCAGGTTGTCGCCGTCCAGTACGAAGGTACGGCAGCCCAGTGCATGCAGGCGCTGTTCGACCAGGCTCGCCAGGGTCGACTTGCCCGCCCCGGACAAGCCGGTAAACCACAGTACCGCCGGCGCGTGGCCATGCAGCCGCCGGCGCTCGCCGGGTCCGATGGCCTGGCGCTGCCAGAAGAGTGCATTGCCATTCGTCTCATGCGGGATCATCGCGCCTCCATGTGGCGATCCAGCGCCGCGTTGTCCAGCAGTTCGTCGCCGAAACGGGTTGTTGCGATCAGCCCACGGGCCTGGGCGAGATCGTAGCTGAAACTGGTGCGCAGCAGGTCGAACGCCCTGCTGTCGAAATCGGGCTTTGCTTCCTCGATCTCGATCTCGGCGCTGCTGAACGCGAAGGGGATGGCGGGCGTGTCCACGTCTTTCTCGAACACGGCTTCGACAAAGCGCCGCCGGTTCCCGGCATCGGCGAGGCGTGCGACGGAGATCACGGAGACGTCCGCAGGCTGGTATTTCTCCAACAAGTTCCTGACCGGGTAATAGTACAGGCTGGCGGCGATGACCGAAAACAGCGGGAGAGTGCGCCGCGACAGGTAGAACGCGAGCTCGTAGGCGATCCTAACCGCGAAGTCATGCGTCCGGACATGCTCCAGCTCAGCCTGGCCATAGCGCTCGATGAAGTGGTGCGAACGGCGCGGAAAATGTTTCTTGTTGATCTTGTGGACGAATTCGACCCAGGCAGCCTGGTCGCGGATCGCCGGCCGGCGCCGTCGCCGGATTGATACGTCAGGCAATAATCGTTGGCCTGCTCATTGTCGAAGCTGACCAGCTTCTTCATCTTGTACGAGCTCCAGGCCCGGTCGAACTGGTTTCTCAGGCACAGGACAATGCGCGTGTCGTATTCCGGCATGCGCGCGATCGCCGCGGGGTTGCTGGCATAGCCGACACTGGCGTCGAGCAGCGGCAGGCCCGGGGTGCGCAGCCGCATCGGGTGCGGCGCGTCGTTCGCGTACAGGTTCGGTTCTTTTTCGCCGGGTAGCCTGTCCTCGGCCAGGCCATTCGCCACCATCCAGTCGGACAGCGCCGTCGTCCCGCATTTTTCCATCCCGGCGATGAATACATTTTCAACAGTCATTCTGGGTCCTTTCAACTGCCCAGTCTAACCGAGTTTCGCCGGAACGATTCCGAGAAAACCGCCGGTTTTACGGCCGTTCAGCACGTTTCAGCGCTGCGGCAGCATGCGGCGCAGGGTGCCGTCATGGCGGACGAAGTGGTGATACAGGGCGGCCGCGGCGTGCAGGCCAACCAGCCACAACAAGACCCACATGGCGGTGCCGTGGATGTCGCCGGCGCTGTGCGCCCAGCCGGCGCCCGGCTGTGCCAGCGGCGGCAGCGGGATCCCGAACAGGCTGACCGGCAGCCGGTGCGCCGACGCCGAGGCCCAGCCGAGGAAAGGGCCAACCAGCAGGATCAGGTAGAACAGGCGGTGCGCCGTCTTCGCCAGCAGGCGCTCCCAGGCTGGCGCATCCTTCGCTTCCAGCGGCACCGGATACATCAGCCGGTGCACGAAACGCACCGCCATGACGGCCAGGATCAGCACCCCGAACGAGAAATGCAGGCTGATGACGGTGCTGGGCGGGGTATTCCGGCCGATGTGCGGCAGCAGGAAGGCCGTCGTGAACTGGATCGCCAGCAGCAGGACGATCAGCCAGTGCAGCCCCTTGGCGGCGCCCGAATAGGCGCGGGCGTCGGCGGCCGTCGTCATTTGATGCTGGCCTGCAGGGCGTCGACGGCCTGCTTGTGCCTGGTGACGGTCTCGAGCTCCTTGCCGGCGAAGCGCTTCAGGTCAGGATCGGATGTCTTTTTCATCTCTTCCTTCTGTTCCTTGATATCGTCCTTGTGGTCCTTCGCCTCGTACTTCACGTACTCGCGGTCGAAGTCCTTGCCGGACAGCTTTTCCAGCCTGGCGGCTTCCCTGCCTTGCTCGCCGCTGACCGTGTCGGGCAGCTTCACCTTCTTCTGGGCGGCGAGCGCCTGGAGTTCCTTCAGATCCTTGCCGTGGTCGGCCACCATCTGCCTGCCGTAGTTCTTCACGCCTTCGTCGCCGGCGCGCTGCTCCGCCAGGGCGCCGAGCTTCACTTCGGACATCAGCCCCTGGGCCGATTCGTTCATGTACTTGAGATCGCTTTTGCTGAGGTCCGCGGCGGCGCCCGCATGGGCCGCGGTGAACCCCGCCAGCATCATCAGGCCAACGAATGCTTTCATGTTCGCGCTCCTTCGATGTCGAAAACCTCACGGTATCACGACAAGCGAAGCGCGGCCGTTCGCTATCGCTGCCACACCAGTTTGATGCCCACCGTGCGCGGCACTTCGCTGCCGTACTGCGGAGCCCCATACTCCCGGTGCCCGCCGTTCAGGTTCGCACCGGTCACCGACAGCTCCATCCCCGGCGCGAAACGCCAGCCGAAGCGCAGGTCGACCGCCGTGTAGCCGGGCACTTGCGGCAGGCCGGTGGCGCCGACGCGGCGCACCGCCAACTCCAGCTCGCGCGCGGCATCGATGGCATGGCTGGCGCGCAGCTGGGCCGTGTAGGCCGGGTCGCGGCCGGTGGTCGCCAGGCTGCCGGTATCGTTGCTGCCCGGTTTCAGGCTGAATTCCTCGTGCAGCGCGGTGGCGCCGGCCGACAGGCGCCAGGCATCGCTCACCTGCATGCTGCCCCAGGCTTCGATGCCATGGGCCTGGCCTTCCATCAGGTTGCCGAACACGATGCTGGCGCCGCCCGGATCGAGATCGAGGGTGCGCAGGTGGTCGTACAGGTTGCGGAAGGCCGTCACCGAATACGACAGGCCCTGCCCGGCCTGGCCGCGGTAGCCCAGCTCGAACACGCGCGCCACCTCGGTGCGGACCTGGGGACCGCCGGCCAGGATGTAGGGCGGTGCGCCGGGCACGAAGGCGTCGACGTCCAGGCGCGAAGGCGCGCGCACGGTGCGCGAGGCGGCGGCCCAGAGCGAATGCAGCGGCGACAGGCGCCAGGACAGGCGCAGGGTCGGCAGGAACTCCCCGCCCGTATAGGGATTGCGCTCGTAGCGCGCGCCGCCGGTCAGGCGCAGGTCGTCGCGCAGCGCGATCTCGTCCTGGGCGAACAGGCTGGCCCACGCCTGCCTGCTGCTTTCCGGCAGGAAGGCCACGAAGCGGCTGTTGTCGACATGGTCCCAGCTGTAACGGTATTCGGCGCCCCACACGATGGCGTGCCTGCCCAGCGGCGCCAGGGCATGCTGGAACTGGATGTCGGCGATGTCGACCGAATCGGTGAAGGTCGGCGGCACCCTGCGGTAGCGCGTGTCGTAGGACGCCTGCAGCGACAGGCCGGCGCCGCCGTCGAGCGCGCGCGCCCAGCGTCCGCTGAGGTTGGCGCCGTGGGTGTCGATGTCGTCGATGCCGGCGCCGCCGCCGGGCGTCACGATCACGCCGGGCGCCGGTTGGCCCTGCTGTCCGCGCCAGGCATTGCCGTTGACGCTGAAGCGGTCGTCAGCGCGCTCCCAGTCGGCGCGGAAGCCCACCTGGCTCTTTTCCCAGGCATCGTCGATGCGCGCGCCGGTCTCGAGCTCGCTGTGGCCGGCGCCGAATACCTTGCCGTAGACGCGCCAGTCGGCGCCCGGGCCGCCGCCGCCATGGCGGAACGCGGCCTGGGCGCCGTCGCTGTCGCCGCGCAGCATGAGCAGGTCGCCCTGGGTTCCGGCCGCATGGCGGGTGATGATGTTGATGACGCCGTTCACGGCGTTCACGCCCCACAGCGTGCCGCCGGGACCGCTGATCACTTCGATGCGCTCGACGTCTTCCAGCATCACGTCGGGCTCGTCCCAGAACACGCCGGAGAACAGCGGCGAATACACGGAGCGTCCGTCGATCATCACCAGCAGCTTGTTGGCGGGGCTGTTGCTGGTGCCGTTCAGGCCGCGCGCCGAGATGGCGTAGTCGGTATTGTCGGCGCGCGCCACGTTCAGGTTGGGCGCCAGGCGCAGCGCTTCCGGCAGGCTGCGGCTGCCGGCGCGGCGGATGTCGTCGGCAGTGATCACGAACACCGAGGCCGGCGCATCCTGCAGGCGCTCGGGCCGCCTGGAGACCGAGGTGACATCGATGTTGGCCAACTCCTCGATCGAGAGGTCGGCGAATTCGGCCGCCTGCCGCTGGTTGTCGCGGGCGCTATCGTTCTCCTCCGCGGACACGGCGCCCGCCGGCGCCATCCCGATCAGCAGCGGGAGCAGCCGCGGCAGCAGGCGGAGCGCGAACCGGGCGCGGCCGAAGGCAGGCGGGGTCATCGATTTTCCGTGGAAATATTCATGTCCGAAAATTATCATTTATAAATCGATCTCGTCGATATTTTACCTTCGCCCCGGCCAAACTGCCCTGTTCGAGGACTAACGTGCGCCGGGTGCGCCATCGGCGAGCCCGGATTGTGCCGCCTGCTGAACAATGTTATCCGTACAGCTGTCTTCCTTGCAGCTGATGGAATCGTTAAAGTACCGGCATCGAGTCGAGCCCTTTGGTAAGATTATGTTTCAAATAAGCACATATTGACGGAGCACGGCATGCAGGCACAGAAGGCAGAGCGCTACACCACGACCGCGATCGTCCTGCACTGGCTGATCGCCGTGCTGATCGTAGGCGCCTTCTCGCTCGGACTGGTGATGACGGACATCCCGGGCTTTTCGCCCACCAAGCTGCGCTACTATTCCTGGCACAAATGGACCGGGGTGACGGTGATGCTGCTGGCCGTGCTGCGCCTGCTGTGGCGCCTGAAGAACCGTCCGCCGGCGCTGCTGGCCATGCCGGCCTGGCAGCGCAAGGCCGCGAACGGCCTGCATCACTTGCTGTACGTGATGATCTTCGCGGTGCCGGTTTCCGGTTATTTCTATACGCTGGCCTCCGGCTTCCCGGTGGTCTACTTCGGCCTCTTCCAGTTGCCGGTCCTGATCGCCAAGAACCCGCCGCTGGCCGAGACCCTGAAAGGCGTGCACTACTGGTTGAACATGCTGATGGCCGCGTTGGTGGCCGTCCACGTGCTGGCCGCCCTGAAGCACGCATTCATCGACCGCGACGGCACCCTGCGCCGCATGCTGCCCGGCCGTTCCATTTGAAGGAGAAACCATGACATTCCCCCGTTCCCTGGCTGGCGCCCTGCTCGGCGTCACCCTGATCGCCAGCGCCGCCCCGCTCAAGACCGACGTCGCCCACAGCAGCGTGTCGGCCGTGTTCAAGCAGATGGACGTGCCGGTCGAATCGAACTTCAAGCGTTTCAGCGCGCAAATCGACTACGACGCCGCGCACCCCGACAAGGCCAGCGCGCGCGTCGACATCGACACCGCCAGCTTCGACATGGGCCAGGCCGACTACAACAAGGAAATCGCAAAGAAGGAATGGTTCAATTCGGCCCAGTTCCCGAAGGCGACGTTCGTATCGACCTCGATCGCGCCGGCAGGCGGCAACAAGCTCAAGGTCACGGGCAAGCTGACCATCAAGGGCAAGACGCTTGACGTCAGCTTCCCGCTCAGCGTGAAGCCGGAAGGCGGCAAACAAGTGTTCGAAGGCCAGCTGCCGATCAAGCGCCTGGCTTTCAACGTCGGCGAAGGCGAATGGCATGACACCAGCATGGTCGCCGATGAAGTCGTCATCAAGTTCCGCGTCGCCGCGGGACAATAAACCTAGTCCTCATCTCAACCCAAGGGAACCCGTCACATGAAACTGAAGAACCTCAGCATCGCCCTGCTGGCCGCCGCCATGGCGACCGGCGCCTTCGCCGCCGACACCTACAAGATCGACTCGTCGCATACCTACCCGAGCTTCGAAGCCGACCACTTCGGCGGCCTGTCGGTCTGGCGCGGCAAGTTCAACAAGACCGAAGGCAGCATCGTGGTGGACCGCGCCGCCAAGACCGGCAATGTCGACATCGTCATCGACACCACCACCATCGACTTCGGCAACGACAAGCTGAACGAGCACGCGAAGAAGGCGGAGATGTTTGACGTCGCCAAGTTCCCGACCGCGACCTACAAGGGCAAGCTGGTGTTCAACGGCGACAACCCGGCCACCGTCAACGGCGAACTGACCCTGCACGGCGTGACCAAGCCGGTGACCCTCACCATCAACAAGTTCAAGTGCATCCAGCACCCGATGCTGAAGCGCGAAGTGTGCGGCGCCGACGCCTCGGCCACCTTCAACCGCAGCGACTTCGGCGTGGCCTACGGCACCCAGATGGGCTTCAATCCGGAAGTCAAGCTGGCGATCCAGGTGGAAGCCGTCAAGCAGTAATCTTTGACCGGATGGTAAAAAAACCTCGGCGCCTTGCGGCGCCGAGGTTTTTTTCATTTAAAACAGATTAACGGCCGTCGCGGTCGAAGTCGCCCGGCATGGCGCGCTCGACCTTGTCCCAGGCGGCGCGGCTGGACGCCTTGGCCTGCTCCCACGACAGGCGCGAATGGCCCTTCACGCGATCCCATTCGTCGGCCATGTGCGGCTCGGCCAGGTCGTAGGACGGGTAGCGGCGGGCGTTGTTGTAGCCCAGCGCGTAGGCCGGCGAGTAGTCGTCGTAGGTGTAGCCCGGGGTGTAACCCGGCTGGGTCTGGTAGTTGGCGCGCCAGTAGTTGTCTTCCTCGGTCGGGTTGACCAGGTGACCGGCGCCTTTGCCCAGCGCACCGCCGGCGATGCCGCCGATCGCCGCGCCGGCCGCCATGCCGACCGGACCGCCGACCGCGCCCAGCGCCGCACCGGCAGCCGCGCCGCCGCCCGCGCCGACGCCGCCGGCCAGGTTGTGCTCATGCAGTTGGTCGCCCGCTTTCGGGTTCACGACTTCGCCCGCGCCCTTGCCGGCCAGGTCGCCGGCAATGCCGCCTGCGACGGCGCCGGCCACCGCGCCGATCGGGCCGCCCGCGGCGCCGATCGCTGCGCCGGCCATCGCGCCGCCGGCAGCGCCGGTGCCCTGGGCCAGGTTGTGTTCATGCAGGCGGTCTTCCGCATGCGGATTCACCACTTCGCCCGCGCCACGGCCGGCAGCGCCGCCGGCCAGGCCGCCGATCGCGGCGCCGGCAGCCATGCCGATCGGACCGGCCACCGCGCCCGCGGCAGCGCCCATCGCGGCGCCGGCGCCGGCGCCCACGCCCTTGGCCATGTAGTGTTCGCCCAGGTCGTCGCCCGCTTTCGGGTTCACGACTTCGCCGACGCCCTTGCCGGCCATGCCGCCGGTGATGCCGCCGATCGCGGCGCCCGCCAGGGTGCCGATCGGACCGGCAGCCGAGCCGATCGCTGCACCGGTCGCTGCGCCGGCCAGTGCGCCGACGCCGGTGCCGATCACGTGCGAGCCGCCGTTGTCGGTAAAGGACTTGTTGATGTATTCGACGTCGTCGTCCGAGCGCGGAGTCACGCCCATCACGATACCGCCCTGGTTGATGCCTTCTTCATAGTGCTTGACGCGCTCTTCCGGAATGCCGGCGCCGATCAGTGCGCCGATCAGGCCGCCGGTGATGCCGCCGGCGCCCGCGCCGGCCAGGCCGGCTGCCAGCGGACCGGCAACTACCAGGCCCACGCCCGGCAGGACCAGGGTGGTGCCCAGGGCGGCGACGCCGGCCAGCACGGCGCCGATGGTGCCGCCGATGCCGGCGCCGATGCCGGCGCCTTCGGCTGCCTTGCTGCCCAGTTCGGTTTCGGTGTCATTGAAGTGGGTCTTGCGGGTCGAGTCCGACATCATCAGGTTGACGTCGTCCTTGGTATAGCCGCGGGTCGAGATGGCGTTGTAGGCGCGTTCGGCGCTGGCGCGGTCCGGGAACAGGCCGGTAACCATACGATTCTGGGTGTTTTGCTTGTCGGTATCGAAAATGCTCATGGTGTCTGTCCTCTCAAGGTCGGTGTACTGAATATGTCTTGCTGTATTTGGTATTGCGTCTGACAACAGTACGCCTGCCCATCTGCGCGCTTCTGTTCGCTGACGCACCCTACCTGCACCATTCCGTTCATCAAAAGAACGCTGCACCACTTTGCGCGTCTAACGTTCGTTGCCGCACCGACCCGGGTACGTACGGATCACTAGACTTTGTTCCATGGCCTCGGCAATCAATTGGCCTGGAGTATGTTTTTCCAACTTGAGGAGGAATCAACATGTTATTCATTATCTGGATCGTTGTCGGTGGTATTCTCGGCTGGCTCGCCAGCATGGTCATGAAAACGGACGCTGAGCAAGGCATGATTCTCAATGTCGTGGTCGGTATCGTTGGTGCCTTCCTGGGTGGCTGGCTGCTGTCGCCGCTGTTTGGCACCGGCACCATCAACTCGAATGACTTCAGCGTTTCGTCCCTGCTGGTTTCCTTCCTGGGCGCCGTCATCCTGCTGGCCATCGTGAATCTGCTGCGTCGCGGCCGCGCACGTTAATCGGTGCTTATGCCCGGCTAAAACCAACGCTCTCCATAGCGTTGGTTTTTTTTATGTCCAAAATCTGCTCATGCGTATAAAACGTCCTATGGTTGCATTGATCGCCTGCATCGCCACGATCGTGGCAGGCTTGCTTCTGCTCAACTTCATGCCAACCGAAAAGAAGATCGAGACCCAGCTCACCCGTCTCTACGACACCGACGATCCACAGTTCCGCCGCTCCCTCGGCGTGCTGCTCGGCCCGCCTCTGGTCGAAGGCAACAAGGTCGAGGTTCTGGTCAATGGTGACCAGATCTTCCCCGCCATGCTGAAGGCGATCCGGGAAGCGAAAAAGACGATCACCTTCGAGACCTATATTTATTGGTCGGAAACGATCGGCAAGGAATTCGCCGACGCCTTGGCCGAACGCGCGCGCGCCGGCGTCAAGGTGCACCTGATGCTCGACTACATCGGCAGCCTGAAAATGGACGACGCCTCGATGGAGTCGCTGAAGAGAGCCGGCGTGCAGCTGCACCGCTACCACAAGCCGGTGTGGTGGAAGCTGGCGCGCCTGAACAACCGCACCCACCGCAAGCTCTTGATCGTCGACGGCCGCATCGGTTTCACGGGCGGCGTCGGCATCGCCGACAAATGGCGCGGCAACGGCCAGGACGAAGACCACTGGCGCGACACCCATTTCCGGGTCGAGGGCCCGGTGGTCGGCCAGATGCAGGCCGTGTTCAACGACAACTGGACCAAGGCCACCGGCAAGGTGCTGGATGGCGCGGATTACTTCCCGGCGCTCACACCGCAGGGCGATTCGCCGGCGCAGATGTTCTCCAGCTCCATTACCGGCGGCGGCGAGAGCATGCACCTGATGTACCTGATGGCGATCACCGCCGCGCGCCACACGATCCACCTGTCGAATTCCTATTTCGTGCCGGACGAGCTGGCGGTGAAGGCGCTGGTCGCGGCGGCCAAGCGCGGCGTCGAAGTGCGCATCATCACGCCCGGCAAGATCATCGATTCGGACGTGGTGCGCGCCGCCTCGCGCGAACGCTGGGGCGAGCTGCTCGCGGCCGGCGTCAAGATGGCCGAGTACCAGCCGACCATGTACCACGTGAAGTCGCTGGTAGTCGATTCGCTGCTGGTCTCGGTGGGCTCGACCAACTTCGACAACCGCTCGTTCAGCCTGAACGACGAGGCCAACCTGAACGTGCTCGACCCGGTGTTCGCCAAGGAACAGGAAGCGATCTTCGAACGCGACTGGCTGCAGGCAAAACCAGTTTCGCTGCAGCAATGGGAAAACCGCCCGCTGCACGACAAGGCGGCGGGCAAGCTGGCGGACCTGATCGGCGCCCAGCTGTAATGATTGGGGAAAATATGGGTTGACGGTGATTTTTCACATCCGCATACTGTCGCGAGCTCTTCGGAGCCAGTGGAGACCATTCACCCTACCGACAGATTCTGATGAAAAAAACCCTTCTCTCGCTCGCCATCCTGACCAGCTTCGCCGCACAAGCCGACGAAGGCATGTGGATGCCGCAGCAGCTGCCACAAGTAGCCAAGCAACTGAAAGCCGCCGGCCTGAAACTCGATCCGGCCAGCCTCACCAAACTGACCGAATTCCCGATGGGCGCGATCGTGAGCCTGGGCGGCTGCTCGGCCTCCTTCGTGTCGCCGGAAGGCCTGGTGATCACCAACCATCACTGTGTCTATTCCAGCGTGGCGATCAACTCGACCCCGCAGAACGACCTGCTGGCCAACGGTTTCCTGGCCAAGACCATGGGCGAGGAACTGCCGGCCGCGCCGGGCAGCCGCGTGTTCGTGACCGAGGAAGTCAGCAACGTCAGCAAGCGCGTGATCACGCCGGAAGTCGAGAAGCTGACCGGCAAGGCGCGCGTCGAAGCGATCGAGAAGAACCAGAAAGCGCTGGTGGCCGAGTGCGAAAAGGATGCGGGCTACCGCTGCACGGTGCCGAGCTTCTACGGCGGCCTCGAGTTCTACCGCATCAAGCAGCTGGAAATCCGCGACGTGCGCCTGGTGCACGCGCCGGCGGCCGGCATCGGTAAATTCGGCGGCGACACCGACAACTGGATGTGGCCGCGCCACACCGGCGACTACGGCTTCTACCGCGCCTACGTGAGCCGCGACGGCAAGGCCGCCGAGTTCTCGAAGGACAACGTGCCCTACAAGCCGAAGCACTTCCTGAAGATCGCCAAGGAAGGCGTGAAGGAAGGCGACTTCATCATGGCGCTGGGCTACCCGGGCCGCACCAACCGCCACCGCCTGCCGTCTGAAGTGGCGTTCACCTTCGACTGGAACTACCCGGCCTTCGTGAAGGCATCGGGTGAGACCCTGGCGATCATCGAGCGCGAGACCAAGAACGATCCGGCCGCCAAGCTGAAATACGCAAGCCAGGTCGCGGGCGTCAACAACTACTACAAGAACCGCAAGGGCATGATCGCCAGCTACGAAGGCAGCGACATCCTGGCGCGCAAGACCGCCGAGCACAACGCCCTGAAGGCCTGGGTCAACGCGAACGCCCAGCGCAAGGCCGAATTCGGCGCCGACATCGAAGCCGTCGAGAAGCTGATCGCCGAGCGCGACGCGAATACCAAGCGCGAGTTCTACCAAGGCTACGCGACCCCGCGCTTCCTGAACTCGGCCCGCACCCTGTACCGCCTGGCCAACGAGCGCACCAAGCCGAACGAGGAGCGCAAGTCGGGCTTCCAGGAACGCGATCTGCCGCGCCTGACTTCCAGCATCACCGGCCAGGACCGCACCTACGACGAGAAGGTCGACAAGGCGCTGGTGCTGAACTTCCTGAAGCAGTACAACGCCCAGCCGGGCAACGAGCACAACGCCGCCTTCGACGCCGCCCTGGGCATCAAGCCGGGCATGAACGAGGCCGAGCTGAAGGCCGCGCTGGACAAGCTGTACGCCGGTTCGCAGCTTGCCAACAAGGACTTCCGTGTCCAGTGGCTGAACAAGACCCCGGCCGACTTCCAGTCCAGCAACGACGCCTTCATCAAGGCCGCCGTCGCCATGTACGACGCCGACCGCAAGGACGAGGCTGAGGAAGAGGAACTGGACGGTAACATCCAGAAGGCCTATGCCAGCTACATGAAGGCCAAGATCGCCTACATGAACAGCAAGGGACAAGCCGTCTACCCGGACGCCAACTCGACCCTGCGCGTGACCTTCGGTAACGTCAAGGGCCGTCCGTACGGCGCCGACGGCACCGGTTCCTGGACCGCCTTCACCACCGTGAAGGGCGTGGTCGCCAAGCACACCGGCGAAGGCGAATTCAACGCACCGGAAAAGCAGCTGGCCGCGATCCGCGCCAAGGACTTCGGCAAGTACCTCGATCCGAAACTGGGCACCGTGCCGGTCGACTACCTGGCGACGCTGGACATCACCGGCGGCAACTCGGGTTCGGCCGCGCTGAACGCGAAGGCCGAGCTGATCGGCCTGGCCTTCGACGGCACCCTGGATTCGATCATCTCGGACTGGGACTTCAACAAGGCCGCCACCCGCGACATCCAGGTCGACATCCGCTACATCCTGTGGAACATGGAGAAGGTCGACCACGCCGACAACCTGCTGAAGGAAATGGGCGTCAAATAAAGCGCATCGCATCGATGCCTGACGAAAGCCACGCTGCCGCAAGGCGCGTGGCTTTTTTTATCGGAGAACGCATGAACAAGACATGGATCGCCTGCTGGGCCTTGCTCGGCATGCTGGGAACGGGCGCTTCAAGCGCTTCTGCGCAGGATACGGACACGCAGGCCCAGCTCAAGGACTGGCGCGACGCCCGCGCCGCCGTCGCCGACCTGGAAAAGATCGCCGCGCCGGGCGGCGTGCAGGACGCGTATAAAACCCGCATCGGCGGCATAGCCCAGTGGATCAGCGTGCGCGGCCAGGACAGAGAGAATCCGATGATCCTGTTCGTGCACGGCGGTCCGGCCTCGCCCATCACACCGACCATGTGGCAGTTCCAGCGCCCGATCGAGGAATACTTCACGGTCGCCAACTACGACCAGCGCGGCGCCGGCAAGAGCTATGGCGAGACCGATCCGCAGGCGGTCGGCGAGACGATCCGCATCGAACGCTACGTCGACGATGCGATCGAGGTGGCCGAGCACCTGCGCCAACGCTACGGCAAACGGAAGCTCATCCTCATGGGCCACAGCTGGGGCACCATCGTGAGCATGAAGGCGGCGCTCAAGAGGCCGGACCTGTTCTACGCCTACGTCGGCATCGGCCAGGTGATCAGCACGCGCGAGAACGAGCGCATCAGCTTCGAGTACGCGCTGGCGCAGGCGAAAGCGCACAAGAACGACGAAGCGCTGCGCGAGCTGGCCTCGATCGCGCCCTACCCCGGCAGCCAGCCGATCACGCGCGAGCGCATCGTCGTCGCCCGCAAGTGGCCGCAATACTACGGCGGCCTGAGCGCCTTCCGCAGCAGCTCCGGTTACTTCTTCGACGGTCCGCTGCTCTCGCCCGAGTACGACCGCAAGCAGGTGCGGGACATCGACCAGGGCAGCCTGCTGACCCTGGGGCGGGTGCTGCCGGAATTCGTGGAGGTCGATTTCACGGGCGTGAAACGCTTCCCGATCCCGGTCGTGATGTTCCTGGGACGGCACGACTACACCACGCCCACCGCCCCGCTTGAGGCCTGGCTGGCGCGGGTGAAGGCGCCGTCGAAGAAGGCGGTGTGGTTCGAGCATTCGGCCCACATGATTCCGTGGGAGGAGCCGGGCAAGACCCTGGTCAGCCTGCTGCGCTACGTGAAGCCGCTAGTGAAATAGGGGCCCACCAGCGCCGCGCCGGCAGCACGCCGTCCTCATCTTCATGCGATAGGTTTAGTGGGTCAGCTCGGCCTGCTCGGCGCCCGATTTGTTCAGGCGGCTGTTGCGCAGCCCGTAGCCGAAGTAAGTCAGGATCGCCACCGTCATCCACACCGCGAACACGGTGTAGGTCACCTTCGACAGGCCGAACACCAGGTACAGGCAGGCCAGGATCGACAGGCCCGGCACCAGGTAGGGGCCGAAGGGCACGCGGAACCCTTTACGGCCCGTCTCGCCCTGCTTGCGGCGGATCACCGGCACCGCGATCGACACCACGATGAAGGCGACCAGGGTGCCCATGCTGACCATGTCCCACAGGAAGGTGGCGTCGACCAGGCCGGCCACGATGCCCACCACTACCGACACGATCAGGGTGTTCGCCACCGGCGACAGGGTGCGCGGGTTCACCTTCTGGAAGGCCTTCGGGATCAGGCCGTCGCGCGAGATCGCGTACAGGATGCGGGTCTGCCCATAAATGGTCACCAGGGTCACCGAGAACACGGAGATGACCGCGCCGGCGGACAGCACCAGCGCCGGCCAGGCCTTGCCCGTCACGTTCTGCAGGATCACGGCGAGGCCCGCTTCCTGGCCCTCGAACATGTGGGCCGGCTGGGCGCCCATGGCGGCAATCGCCACCAGCATGTAGAACACGGTCACGATGACCAGCGCCGCCAGGATCCCGAGCGGCACGTCGCGGGTCGGATTGCGGGTTTCCTCGCCGGCGGTGGCGATGGTGTCGATGCCGATGAAGGAGAAGAACACGGTGCCGGCGGCGGCCGTCACGCCGGCCATGCCGCCCGCGCTATGCGTGTTCGCGCCCGAGAAGAAGGGGTGGAAGTTGTTGATGTCGAAGCCGGTCAGGGCGATCGCCGCGAAGAACACCAGGATCGCCAGCTTGATCACGACCATGACGGCATTGGTGGTGGCCGATTCCTTGGTGCCGCGGATCAGCAGGATGCAGCACAGCACCACCAGCAGGATCGGCGGCAAATTGATGTGGCCGGCGTGGAATTCGATGCCGTCCTTGCCCGAGACGATCATCGGCGAGCGCAGCGCATCCGGGATCTGCCAGCCGATCGCGTTCTGCAGGAAGTTGTTCAGGTAGTCGGACCAGCCGATCGCGGTGGCGCTGGCGGCCAGGCCATACTCGAGCAGCAGGCAGGCGGCGACCACGAAAGCGGCGAACTCACCGACGGTGGCGTAGGCGAAGGAATACGAGGAGCCGGAGGCCGGCACGCGGTCCGCCAGTTCGGCATAGCACAGCGCGGTCAGGCCGGCGGTGATGGCGGCCAGCAGGAACGACAGCACGACCGCCGGGCCGGCCTTCGGCACCGCTTCGACCATGGTGAAGAAGATGCCGGTGCCGATGGTGGCGCCGACGCCGATCATCGTCAGCGGGAACAGGCCGAGCGTGCGCCCGAGACCGCCGCCGTGGGCATGCGCATCGTCGAGCTTGCGCTCCGATGTCTTGGTTCTCAACAGCTTCTGGCCCAATGTCTGATTCACGGCGTATCCTCTGGTCGCACTTCCAAAGCTTGCGATTATAGGGCCAGTTGCTGACCACTTATAGATAACATTTTGCAATGCTCAGAAAAAATATTTCCTTTAATCTGCATTTTTTATGCAGGTTTAAGTAGAATACGCCTGTATGCAAAGGGACTAGACGATGCGCCTCACCCGTTTCTCCGATATTGGTTTGCGTGTGCTCATGTACCTGGAGCGGGCCGGCGAACGCCCGCATCCCGTCACCGTGGCCGAGATCGGCGCGCAGTTCGACATCCCGCTGAACCACCTGGTGAAGGTGGTCGGCCAGCTCGCCAAGCTGGGCTGGGTGAAGGCGACGCGCGGACGCAACGGCGGCCTGCGCCTGGCGGCCGACCCCGCCACGCTGACGATCGGCCAGGTGCTGCGCAAGCTGGAGGGCGAGGAAGACGAGCTGGTCGATTGCGAGGGCACGCGCTGCGCCCTGAAATTCGACTGCCAGCTGCGCGGCATGCTGCGCGCCGGCATGCGCGCCTTCTACGAAGCCATGGACCGCTACACGCTGGCCCAGGCGACGGCGGGTGCGACCGGCGAGAAGGTCATCCAGATGCACCGGATGTTCTGGAGCGGCGCGCCAGCTGCTGTTGGAAAAGAGTAAGTACTAGCTTTGACCAAGCCCCTTAGTAACGCCCTATCGAGGGCATTTTTTTGAACTTTAAATCTGCATTTTAAATGCATCAATAAGGAAGAACCATGATTTCCGACGCCTCCCGCCTCTACATCGACGCCAGCGTACCGGTCCTGCGCCAGCACGGCCTGACGATCACCAGGCTGTTTTACGCGAACATGTTCAAGGCTCATCCCGAGCTGACCAGCCTGTTCAACATGGGCAACCAGGCGAGCGGGGCGCAGCAGCAATCGCTGGCGTCGGCGGTGTTCGCCTATGCGGCCAACATCGGCAATCCGGGTGCGCTGGGACCGGTGGTGCAGCGTATCGTCCACAAGCACGTCTCGGTCGGCATCCGCGCCGAGCACTACCCGATCGTCGGCCAGCATCTGTTGCAAGCCATCGCCGAGACCCTGGGCGACGCCGCGACAAAGCCGCTGCTGGACGCCTGGAAGGAAGCCTATGGTTCGCTGGCCAGGCTGCTGATCGAGACCGAAGCGGCAATGTACGGCACCGCCGGCATCCAGCCGGGCGAGACCCGTCCGATGCGCGTGCTTGACGTGGTCGCCGAAAGCGCCAACGTGAAGTCGTTCCGCCTGGCGGCAGCCGACGACAAGCCGCTGCCGGCCTTCCAGGCGGGCCAGTACGTCAGCGTCGCGGTGGATCTGCCGGATGGGCGCCACCAGCTGCGCCAGTACAGCCTGTCGGATGCGCCGGGCATGGATACCTGGCGCATCTCGGTCAAGCGCGAAGACGCCGCCATCGAGACGCCGGCCGGCATGGTGTCGAACTGGCTGCACCAGAACGTGCAGGTTGGTTCGATCCTGCAGGTCTCGCATTCCTTCGGCGAATTCACCCCGGATACCGAAGGCGCGCAGCCCATCGTGCTGCTGTCGGCCGGCGTCGGCATCACGCCGATGGTGTCCGCGCTGAAGCGCATCGCCGCCGTGCGTCCGCAGCGCCGCGTGATCTTCGCCCACGCGGCCCGCGATGCGGCCCACCATGCCTTGCGCGCCGACGTCGAGGCGCTGCAGGCCTCGATGCCGAACCTGTCGGTGGTGAATTTTTATGAAGACGGGAACGGCCGCATGGACGTGGCGAAGCTGCCGGCCTGGCCGCGCGAGGAAGCGACCGTGTGGCTGTGCGGTCCGCACAAATTCATGCAGGCGCAGTGGCTGGCGTTGCTGCACGCGGGCGTGCCGCCGGCGAAGCTGCACCGCGAGGTGTTCGGGCCGGAGCTGCTCGACCACCTGCTGTAAGGGTCAATTCAGCATCTGCACGTGATTGCCGCTCACCGAACGCTGCTCCGGATTGCCGTACACGCGGATGCCGCCCGAGCCGCCGTTCTGCGCGATCAGCGACTGCCGCACGTTGGCCGTGATGCCGCCCGAGCCGTTCGACGACAGATCGGCCTGGTCACTGGACAGGCGGCCCAGGTCGAGCTGGCCGGAGCCGTTCGCGCGCGCCGTCAGCGAATGCACGGCGCCGCTCGCGTGCAGCTGGCCCGAGCCGTTCAGGTTGACGATCGCGTAGTCGCCGCGTACCTGGCCGACTTCCAGGCGTCCGGAGCCGGTCAGCGCGAGCCGCGCGCTGGCGCTCTGCAGGCGGCTGGCGTCGACGCTGCCGGAGCCGTTGCTCTCGACGTCCAGGCTGGCCACCTGGCCGGACAGCGTGACGGCGCCGGAGCCGTTGCGGCGCACGGTCAGCGGCGCGCCGCGCAGGTCCTGCACCGCGATGCGGCCGGAGCCGTTCTGGCGCAGGTCGCTCAGGCGCGGCACCGTGTAGATCACGTGCACCGGATTGCGGCTGCGCCAGGAACGGTCGGTATAGATGTTCAGGGTGTCGCCGCGCACGTCGGTGCGGATCAGCGGCAGCAGGTTGCTGTCGGCTTCCACCACCAGCGAGGCCGCCGGGCCGACCCGCACGTCGACCACGAAGGAACCGTTGACGTCCAGGCCGTTCACGGTGCCGATCGTGCGCTGCTCGCGCGCGGCGATGCCGTCGCCTTCGACGGTGTTGCCGTTGAACGGGGTCCGGACGATGTAGTCGCCGTCCGCGCCGGGCGCGACGACGATGGCGCAGCCGCCGAGGGCGGCGAGGCAGGCGATGGCAATCAGAGTACGCATGGGAAGCCTTTCTTCGTTCTTGTTGGTGAGTGACGATGTACTCTAACAAGCCGGATTCCAGCCATCCCGCCCCATGCGACAAACTGCAAAAAATGCGGAACGAACGGCGATTCCGCCGGATCAGCGCCGGATTGGCACCTTCTAGCGCTGCCCCAGGCGGGTATCGCCGAACAGGTTCTTGAATTCGTGGGGCTGCGAGCGCCAGTACTGCGGCGGCGCACTCACGCTGGCGCCCAGCTGGGCCGCCGCATGCCAGGGCCAGCGCGGGTCGTACAGCATGGCGCGCGCCAGCGCCACCATGTCGGCCTGGCCGGTCTGGACGATGGTCTCGGCCTGCTTGGCTTCCGTGATCAGGCCGACGCCGATGACCGGCATGCCGCTCTCCTGCTTGATGCGGGCCGCGAACTCGATCTGGTAGCCCGGCCCCACCGGGATCTTCTGCTGCGGCGAGACGCCGCCGCTCGACACGTGGATGAACTGGCAGCCGCGCTGCTCCAGCGCTTCGGCAAACGCCAGGCTCTGCCCCAGGTCCCAGCCGCCCTCGACCCAGTCGGTGGCCGAGATGCGCATGCCCACCACCATCTCCGGCGAGACCGCCGCGCGGATCGCATCGAACACCTCCAGCGGGAAGCGCATGCGGTTCTCGAGCGAGCCGCCGTAGTCGTCGCTGCGCCTGTTCGCCAGCGGCGACAGGAACTGGTGCAGCAGGTAGCCGTGGGCGCCATGGATCTCGATCGCATCCAGGCCCAGCGCATCGGCGCGCCGCGCGGCCGCCGCGAAGCCTTCCTTCACGCGCTGCAGGCCGGCGGCATCGAGCGCCAGCGGCACGGTCTCGCCTTCCGCATGCGGCGCCGCGGACGGCGCCACCGTCTGCCAGCCGCGCTGGCGGTCCGGCGGGATGTTGGCGCCGCCCTGCCACGGCACCTCGCTGGAGGCCTTGCGGCCGGCGTGGCCGAGCTGGATCGCGATCTTGATCGGGGAATGTTGTCGCATGGCGTTGACGACCGGCTCCAGCGAGGCCGCGTGTTCGTCCGACCACAGGCCCAGGTCGTCGGGCGAGATGCGGCCCTCCGGCGTGACCGCGGTGGCTTCGATGATCAGGAGGCCGGCGCCGGACAAGGCCAGGTGGCCCAGGTGGATCATGTGCCAGTCGGTGGCATGGCCTTCGGCGGCCGAATACTGGCACATCGGCGCGATGGCGATGCGGTTGGCCAGCTCTAGCGGGCCCAGCTTGATCGGAGAAAACAGCATGCTCATGGAAAAACTCCCCCTTTCGGTCGAAAGGGAGAGTTTAGCGCGCACGTCGAATTTACGCGCGCACCACCATGATTCCGGCGCGCAGGCCCACACGCACGTCCGGGTTCGGGAAGACGACGAATTCCTCGTCGTGCTTGACGGTGTAGACGGTGTCGCCGTCGGTGGCGATGGTCTCGCCCTTTTGCAGGGGCGTGAAGTTCTCGGTCTCCTTGCCGAAGCTCATGCGGAAGGCATCGGACAGCTTGGTGATCGACTGCGCGGTATTGAAGACCAGCGGCGCCCGTCCTTCCGGCGCCGGCAGCCCGCGCAGCAGCGCATGCAGGGCCGCGCTCATCGCCGCGAACTGGGACAAATCGTTCTGCCCCAGCGTGCCGATGCGCCCCAGCTCCACCGTGCTGGACGCGGCGCCGTGCTGCTCCGCGGTCCAGTACGAATAGGTGCCGGCCGACTTCGGGTTCATGATGACGGCTTCGATGCCGCCCTGGCCCAGCCAGTCGATCAGCGCATTACGCGCTTGCACCGCAATCAGCTCCGGCACGATCGCGAACTTCGGATAGCGCGAGGCGCGGATCGCCGTGTGCAGGTCGAGGTGCCAGCGCTGCGTGCCGGCGCCGTCGAAGAAATCGCGGGTGGCGGCGATCAGCGTGTCCGCCCTGCCCGCCTCGAAGGTGTGGGCGAGGTCGCCGCGGTCGTGGCGGAACATGCGATTCAGGTCGGCGTCGATGAAGCGCTTGCCGACGGCGATCGCATCGATGCTGCCGACGCAGATCATCAGGTCCACCTTCAGCTCGTGCGGAGAACGCGACAGCGTGTCGACCGTGTGCGCGACCATTTCGATCGGCCCGGTCTCGTCGCCGTGCACGCCCACCGACAGCAGCACCGCCGGCCGAGCCGCGTCCGGCTGCGCGGCCTTCACCGTCAGCACACCCTTGGCGGGCATGCCGACCGCGAAGCCGGCGGCGCGGAACAGTTCGGCCACCTGGCCGAAATCGGCGCGGGCCAGGGCCCGTACCGATGCCGGCAGCGCGTCGAAGGAAGCGTCGCTCATCGCCCGCTTACGCCGCGAGGCGTTCCGGGTTCGCCCCTTCCGACAGCGACCAGACGTTCAGCATCGCCTGTTCGAGGTCGGTCGGCTGGGCGAAGCCGGTCAGGCCCATCGCGCCGGTGGTGTCGCGCACGGCAGCCTGCATGTCGCCGGTCTGCCTGGTACGTTCCAGCACGGTCAGCAGCAGGCGCTGCTGGGTGCGGCGCAGGGCCTGCATCGCGTAGTTGCGCAGCTGTTCCTGCGACTTGCTGGTGGCCGGCAGCTTCAGGCCGCGCTCCAGCGTGTCGATGCCGGAAGCGGCGCGCAGCACCATGCCGACCTGCAGGAACTCGGCCAGCGACATGCCGCCCGGACGCTGCACCGACACCGCGGCGAACAGGAAGGCCGCCAGCGATTCGATCGTGTCGACCGTCTTCCAGGCCTGCACGAAGGACGGCGACAGGCCGGTGTGGGTGTCGGCATCCGACTTGGTCGAATTCAGGCTGCCCAGCTGCTCGGGCTGCGAGAACAGGTTCGACAGCTCGGCCATGCCGCCGGCGCCGGCCTGCTCCGCCGGCAGCGACAGCACGCCTTCGATCACGGTGCGCAGCATCGTGCGGGTGCGGGCGTCGACCGTCTGCGAGACGTCGCGCGGCACCTTCAGGGCGTCGGCGTCGAGCGCGTCGAACACCGGCGCCAGGTGCAGGGCCGACCAGGCCTGGCCCCAGGCCTTGACCACTTCGGCGTCGTCGATGCGGTGCTCCAGCGCCAGGTCGCGCAGCATCAGCGGACCGCAACGGTTGACCGACTCGTTGGCCAGCACGGTCGCCAGGATGGCGTTGGCCAGCGGATGCGCCAGCGGCTTGCGGGTGGCGACCAGCTGTTCCGGGAAGTAGGGACGCAGCATGGTTTCGGCCCACGGCAGCTCGGTCAGCGGCAGGGCCGCCAGCACGCGCTTGAAGCGGTTCTTGACGTTGGCGATGACCACCGCCAGTTCCGGCGTGGTCAAGCCCAGGCCGAGCGCCTTGCGGCGCGCCAGCTCGGTCTCGGACGGCAGCTGCTCCAGCTCGCGCGACACCGCGCCTTCAAGCTCCAGGCTGGCGATCAGGGCGGCATAGCCGTCGACCACCGCGCTGTTCGACTGGGCCTGGGCTTCGCGCACCAGCAGGTGGGTCTGCAGGGTGTTGTCGCGCAGGACCAGGTCTTCGACGGCGCCGGTCATCTCGTTCAGGATGCGGTTGCGGTCCGCTTCCGGCAGTTCGCCCGCGTTGACTTCGGTGTCCAGCCAGATCTTGATGTTGACTTCGTGGTCCGAGCAGTCCACGCCGGCCGAGTTGTCGATCGCATCGGTGAAGATGCGGCCGCCTGCCAGCGCGAATTCGATACGGCCGGCCTGGGTCGCGCCCAGGTTGCCGCCTTCCGCCACGACCTTGCAGCGCAGTTCGTTGCCGTTGACGCGGATGTTGTCGTTGGCGCGGTCCTTCACCTGGGCGTGGGTCTCGTTCGACGACTTGATGTAGGTACCGATACCGCCGTTGTAGAACAGGTCGACCGGCGCCAGCAGGATGCGGTGCATCAGCTCTTCAGGCGTCAGGCTGGTTTCCTGGATGTCGAGGGCCGCGCGCACTTCCGGCGACAGCTCGATGTGGCGCGCCGAGCGCGGGAACACGCCGCCGCCGGCCGAGATCAGGCGCTTGTCGTAGTCGTCCCACGAGGAGCGCGGCAGGGCGAACATGCGCTCGCGTTCCTTGAACGAGACTTCGACGTCCGGGGTCGGATCGAGGAAGATGTGGCGGTGGTCGAAGGCGGCCAGCACTTTCAGCTGGCGCGACAGCAGCACGCCATTGCCGAACACGTCGCCCGACATGTCGCCCACGCCGACCATGGTGATCGGGGTGGTGGCCATGTCGTGGCCCATTTCGTAGAAGTGGCGCTTGACCGCTTCGAAGGCGCCCTTCGCGGTGATGCCCATCTTCTTGTGGTCGTAGCCGTTCGAGCCGCCCGATGCGAAGGCGTCGCCCAGCCAGAAGCCGCGCGAGACGGCGATGCTGTTGGCGATGTCGGAGAAGGTCGCGGTGCCCTTGTCGGCGGCCACCACCAGGTAAGGATCGTCCTGGTCGTAGCGCACGGTGTCGCTAGGGGGCACGATCTCGCCGCGCACGCGGTTGTCGGTCACTTCCAGCAGGCTGGCGATGAACAGGCGGTAGACTGCTTCGCCCTCGGCCGCCACCACTTCACGCGCGGCGTCCTTCGGCATCTGCTTGCAGACGAAGCCGCCCTTCGAGCCGGCCGGCACGATGACCGCGTTCTTGACCATCTGCGCCTTCACCAGGCCCAGCACCTCGGTGCGGTAGTCTTCCATGCGGTCCGACCAGCGCAGGCCGCCGCGGGCGACCGGGCCGCCGCGCAGGTGCACGCCTTCGAAGCGGCGCGAGAACACGTAGATTTCGCGGAACGGACGCGGCTCCGGCACCAGCATCAGGTTGCTGGTGTCGAACTTGAAGATGATCTTCTCGCCGTCGTTCTGGAAGTAGTTGGTGCGCACGGTCGCCATCATCAGGTCGACCAGGGCAGCCAGGATTTCCTCGGTGTCGGCGTGGTTGACCTGGGCCAGGCCGGCCTTCAGCTCGGCCAGCTTGGCGTTGCCCGACGCATGCTCTTCTTCCGACAGCGCCGGATCGAAGCGCAGCTTGAAGCCTTCGACCAGTTGCTTGACCAGCGCGGCGCGGTCGCGCAGGGTTTCGGCCATGTAGCGGGTGGTGAACTTGCTGCCGGCCTGGCGCCAGTAGCTGATGTAGGCGCGCACCAGCTGCACTTCGCGGGTCGACAGGCCGCCTTCGATGGTCAGGCCGTTCAGGCGGCCATCTTCGGCGGCGTCGTTGAACAGGGCTTCGAACAGCTCTTCGGCCACGTCCGCGATGCCCGGCTTGGCCAGCTTGGCGGCGGACTCGAGATCGACGATCAGGCTGGTCACGAAGTGGCGGGCGCCGTCGTTGGTGGTGATGGCGAAGGCCTGCTCGCGGTCGATCGCGATGCCGGCGTTCTGCAGGGCCGGCAGGATGCGCGACAGCGAAGGCACGCTGCCGGTCGAATACAGGCGCAGCGAGGCGCCGGTGGAGGCGTCGCTTTCGATGCGCACCGACACGTGGTTCGGTTTGCCGTTGTTCAGCAGCGCGCACAGGTCGCGGAAGGCGACTTCCGGATTGGTGGCGGCGACGTAGTTGACCGGCAGGGTCGGCATGAGCTTACGCAGGGCGTTGCGGGTCGGGACGTCGGCGATGTCCTCGGTCAGCACGGTGTAGCGGTCGTGCCAGCCGTCCAGCACGGACAGCAGCGGCTGCTGGATGTCGGTTTCGAGGTCGAGCGGATTGCGCGCGGCCTCGGCGATCAGGTAGACGCGGGCCAGCGGGCCGTCGGCGACCATGGTCTGGGTACGCACGTCGGTGGCGCCCGAGCTGTCCTTCAGGGCCTGGGCCAGCGAGGCCACCACGGCGGCGCTGTAGCGCTCGCGCGGCAGGTAGATCAGCACGTTCAGGTGGCGGCCGTAGACGTCGCGGCGGGCGAACACCTTGGCGCGCGGCTGCTTGTACAGCGACACCACCGCGCTGCAGACCTGGGCCAGCCATTCCGGATCGGCTTCCAGGGCTTCGGTACGCGGCAGCGATTCGAGGATCTCGATGAATTTCTCGGCGCGGAAGCCTTCCTGGCGCACGCCGGCGATGCCGAGCACCTTGGCCACGCGGCCGCGCGCGAACGGCAGGCGCGCCAGCGGGGTCGAGGTGGCGGCGCGGGTGAACAGGCCGAGGAAGCAGTGCTCGCCGACGGTGTTGCCCTGGGCGTCGGTGGCGCGCACGCCGATGAAGTCGAGCGGCTGGTCGCGGTGCAAGGTGCCGGCCACGTCGGCCTTCACGATCGACAGGGTGTCGGCGCGCTTGGAGAGGATCTCGAAGTCGCCCGGGATGTTCTGGATGCTGGTCGCGTAGACCGGATGGGTGGTGTCCTGCAGCACGCCGATGCGGCTCGGGATGTCGCGCTCGAGTTCGCGCACGCCCGGCTTGACGAAGTAGTAGGCGTAGCCGAAGGGCTCGAAGCCTTCGTTGCGGGCCCATTCGAGGAAGGCGGCCACTTCCTGGCCGTCCGGGGTTCCTTGCGCGGCAGCGTCGGCGGCGACGGCGCTCATGCGGTCGCGCATGGCCACCAGGTCGCGGTGCACGACGGCGGCGTCGCGCGCCACCATCTGGATGCGGCCGATCAGGGCGTCCAGTTCATCCTGCGGCAGGTCTTCGGCCAGCAGGCAAAGCACATAGGATTCCAGCGGCGCGCCGGCTTCGCCGACCGAGACCACGACGCCGTTCGCATCGCGGCGCACCGGCAGCACGGCGTTCATCACGCCCGAGGCCACCACGCGCTGGCGGCGCAGCGCCATCACGAAGGAATCGACCAGGTAAGGCATGTCCTCGTTGAGGATCAGGAGAGCGGTCGACATGCCGCAGCGGCCGTCGGTGTAGCGCATCTGCGCGATCTGGCAGCCCGGCGCGGTGCGTTGCGCGACCTGGGCGAAGCCGTCCTGCAGGATCTTTGCCAGGCTGTCGGGCGAGACGCCGGCCAGGTCCTCGTCGTCGAGGGAACCGAGCCAGGCGCCGATCAGGGCGGCCACCTGTTCGGACGGCTTGTTATCGTTGACCAAGGCCAGCGTACGGGTACGCAAGTCCTGCGGCAGTGCTTTGTTCATTTACATCTCCAATGCTGGTAGTTATGCCAGGTCCGCCGCGGCTTGTGGCCACGTGTCCGCCGGCTTATGCGGACGGGGTTGTCCCGTCCAGATTCCGTGCTTCCTTATCCCGAAAGCTAATCCGCTATTAGAACATGACGCGCAGAGGCTGCGGGCCTGTTTAGTATCCATGCGGCAACATCTTTCAGGGCTGTGTTGTTAATTCAGGTCGTACAGGCCGGGCAGGCCGAGCAGGCGTTCCAGCTCTTCCAGCGCGGCGGCGCATTCGATCGCCAGCTGCGGGTCGGCCAGGTCCTTCGGCTCGACGTGGTCGCGGTAGTGGCGCTCGACCCAGGGCACCAGCTTTGCGTACAGCGCCTCGGTCATGATCACGCCCTGGTGCATGCTTGCTGCCTCGTCGTCGGTCAGCGCCACGCGCAGGCGCAGGCAGGCCGGACCGCCGCCGTTGCGCATGCTCTGGCGCAGGTCGAATTCGATCAGCTCGTCGATCGGGCCGCCCGACGCCACCAGGCCGGCCAGGTAGCGCGACACGGCGGCGTTCTCGCGGCATTCGTGCGGCACCACCAGCGCCATGCGGCCATCCGGTTTCGACAGCAGCTGGCTGTTGAACAGGTAGCTGGTCACGGCGTCCACCACCGGCACCATGGCGGTATCGACGCGCACCGCCGCCAGGTCGGCGCCGACGCCGGCCATGGCGCGGCGCAGCGCGTCCAGGGTCGAGGCTTCGTCGGCGAAGGCCTGCTCGTGGTAGAACAGCACGTTGCCGTTGCCGACCGCGATCACGTCGTTGTGGAACACGCCCTGGTCGATCACGTCCGGGTTCTGCGAGGCGAACACGGTGCGCGCGCTGTCCAGGCCGTGCAGGCGGGCGATCGCCTGCGACGCCTCGAAGGTCTGGCGCGCCGGGTATTTTTTCGGCGCCGGGGCCGACGGGTCGAACTCGACCTTCCCGTAGACGAAGAACTCGACGCCCGCGGCGCCGTGGGCGCTGGCGAAGCGCGTGTGGTTGGCCGCGCCTTCATCGCCGAACGCCGGCGTCGACGGCAGCGGCTCGTGCACCACGAAGCGGTCCTGGTTGGCGAACAGCGCGCGCAGGGTGCGGGTCGACTGGATGTGCTCTTCGGCGCGGTGCAGCTTGTTGTTCAGGTTTGCGGCCGTGAAGTGCACGCGGCCGTCCGCGGTGTCGGCGGAGGGGCTGACGGTGGCGGCGTTGGCGGTCCACATCGGCGATGCGGAATAGGCGCAGGCCAGGATCACCGGCGCTTCGCGCCAGGCCTGGGCCAGCACGTCGGCATCCGTACCGCTGAAACCGAGGCGGCGCAGCAGGCGGAAGTTCGGGCGCGCCTGCGGCGGCAACACCGCTTGCGCGAAGCCGCGCGCGGCCAGTTCGCGCATCTTGGCCAGGCCCTGCAGAGCGGCTTGTCTCGGGTTGGAGGCGCTGCGCACGTTGTTGAACGAGGCGACGTTGCCGAACGAGAGGCCGGCGTAGTTGTGCGACGGGCCTACCAGGCCGTCGAAGTTGAATTCGCGGGCGTTACGCATGATCGTTTAAAAGCTCAGTCCGGGGGACAGTTTGGCCGGCATTTCCAGCTCGGCGGTTTCGATCGAGGCGACCGGATAGGCGACGTAGTCGGCCGCGTAGTAGGCGCTCGGGCGGTGGTTGCCCGATTTGCCGACGCCGCCGAAGGGCGCCGAGCTGGCCGCGCCGGTGGTCGGACGGTTCCAGTTCACCACGCCGGCCTTGGCCTTCACGGCGAAGCGCTTCCACAGTTCTTCCGACGGCGACAGCAGCGCGGCGGCCAGGCCGAACTCGGTGGCATTCGCGGCCTTGATGGCGCTGTCGAAGTCCGGCACCCGGACCACTTGCAGCAGAGGGCCGAACCATTCTTCGTCCGGGATGCCTTGCGCATCGGTGACGTCGACGATGCCGGCGGTGACGAAGCCGGCGTCCGGATCGAGCTGGCGCATGCGCAGCAGCACCTTGCCGCCCTTCTCTTCCATCATCTGCTGGGCTTCGACCAGGCGCTTGGCCACCGCGCTCGACACCACCGGGCCCATGAAGGGCTGCGGCTCGGCGTTCGACGGCCCCACCACCAGCCTGGCGGCGACTTCGACCAGGCGGTCGATGAAGGCCTGGCCTGCCGGGGTGTCCTGCACGATCAGGCGGCGCGCGCAGGTGCAGCGCTGGCCGGCCGAGATGAAGGCCGACATCACCGCGTGGTGCACGGCCGGATCGATGTCCTTGACGTCCCACACCACCAGCGGGTTGTTGCCGCCCATTTCCAGCGCCAGCATCTTGCCCGGCATGCCGCCGAACTGTTTATGCAGCGCGATGCCGGTCTGGCTGCTGCCGGTGAACAGGATGCCGTCCACGTCCGCATGCGCGCCGAGCGCCATGCCGGTCTCGCGGCCGCCGTTGACAAGGTTCAGCACGCCCTTCGGCAGGCCGGCCTCTTCCCACAGCTGGACCGTGCGCACCGCCGTGCGCGGCGCGAATTCGCTGGGCTTGAACACCACCGTGTTCCCGGCGATCAGGGCCGGCACGATGTGGCCGTTCGGCAGGTGGCCCGGGAAGTTATACGGGCCGAACACGGCGAACACGCCGTGCGGGCGGTGGCGCAGCACGGCATTGCCGTCGGCGACTTTGGCATTCGTCTCGCCGGTGCGTGCGCCGAAGGATTGCACCGAGATGTCGACCTTGTTGGCCATGGTCGTGACTTCGGTGCGGGCTTCCCACAAGGGTTTACCGACTTCCTCGGCGATGATCGCGGCCAGTTCCTCGTTGTGTTCCTTCAGCAGGTCGCGGAAACGCTGGCAGATGGCGACGCGCTGCTCGAGCGGGGTCAGGGCCCAGTCTTCGAAATGCGCGCGCGCGGCCTGCACGGCGCGGGCCACGTCGTCCTTGTTCGATTCCTTGCTGGTCCAGGTCTGGCGGCCGGTGGACGGGTCGATGGTGACCAGTTCCTGGCCGCTGCCGGCGAGCCATTCGCCGCCGATGTAGTTGGAGAGATTAGCCATTCGTATTCTTCCTTACATTGAGTGACAGCGTGCGTACCGGGTCGCCCGCCTGGCAATGCAGCAGCTGCAGTTCGCGCATGTTCAGCGCCACCTTGGCGCCGCCATGGCAGGTTTGCGCGAGGATCATGCGGAAGTCCTCGAGCTTCGTGTTCGAGACCAGGGTGATGTCGCACTCGCCTTCCGGCGCGCCTTCATCGGCCACGGTCGCCACGCTGTCGCGCACCGCGCGCAGTTCCGAGACGCGGCCCTGCAGCACCGGGCCGGCGTCGAAGATGTCGACATAGCCCTCGTAGTGCATGCCTTCCTGCTCCAGCAGCTTGCGCGCCGGGAGGGTCGAGCGGTGCACCTGGCCGATCACGGACTGGGCGTCTTCCGGCAGGTAGTCGACGTACAGCGGCTGGCGCGGCATCAGCTCGGCGATGAAGGACTTCTTGCCGATCGCGGTGAGGCCGTCGACGTGGTCGAAGTCCATCTTGAAGAAGTGGCGGCCGAGTCCCTCGTAGAACGGCGAGGTGCCGTCTTCCGCCTGGAAGCCGCGCATCTCGGCGATGATCTTCTCGGTGAACATCTGCTGGAACTGGGCGATGAACAGGAAGCGGCTCTTCGACAGGAACTTGCCGTTGTGGCCAGTGCGGTATTCCGGCATCAGGAACAGCGAGCACAATTCGCTCGAGCCGGTCAGGTCGTTCGACAGGTAGAGCGTGTCCATGCGCGTGAACACGCCGAGTTCGCGGCTGGAGTGGACCAGGGTGCCGATCCGGTAGTTGTAGAAGGGCTCCGTCAGGCCGACCGCGGCCTTGATGGCGCACACGCCGGCCAGGCGGTGGTTGGCGGTGTCTTCCATCACGAACATGTAGTCGCGCTGTTCGGGCGGGACGGTCTGGGCGAAGGAGCCGACCGCGGTCGTCACGCGTTCGCCCAGCATGTCGCGGTCCGGTTTCAGGGTCGTCATGCCGCTGCCGACCTGGCGCGCCATCTCGATCAGCGGATCGACGTCGTCCAGGGTGATTGCGCGAATTACGAGCATGGGTCTGTTCCTTTAAATGCGCACGCAGATGACGTTGTCGCCCGGCGCGACCTTGAGCGCCTGCTGGGCCCAGGCCGGCAGGCACAGGGCCTCGCTGGATTCGGCCGGCGCGCAGGCGACGACGATGGCGCGGAAGTTGCGCTCGGTGCCGGCGACGGCATACTCGACCATGCTGTCCGGCGATCCGGCCGGCTGGTCCTGGGTCGCCACGCGCCGCACCATCGAGCCGCGGAAGGAGCGCAGCGCGTTCTTGTGGGCCTGCAGGATCGGGCCGCCGTCGAAGATGTCGATGTACTCGTCGGCCTCGAAGCCCTCTTCCGTCAGCAGGTCGAACGCCAGCTGGCCGCTCGGATGGATCTGGCCCATCGCCGCCTGCGCCGGTCCGGGCAGCAGCGGCACATACACCGGGTAGTGCGGCATCAGCTCGACGATCAGGGTGCGGTTGCGGGCGCCGCCGATGACGCGCTCGGCGTCCAGGAAATCCATCTTGAAGAACTTGCGGCCGAGCGCATCCCAGAACGGCGACTGGCCGTCGTCGTTGGTGACGCCGGCCAGCGGCACGAAGAAGCGGTCGCCGAAGCGGTGCGGCGCCAGCACCGCGTACAGCAGGCGGGCGCGCGACAGCAGCGCGGCTTCGTGGCTTGCGTTATCGCCGTGGCGGACGCTCGGGCTGATGAAGAAGCCGGACAGCTGCGAGTAGGCGGTCAGCTCCGAGCACAGGGTCAGCGCGTGCACGCTGTGGCTGATGTTCAGGTCGCGCGAGACCTGCTGGATCACGTCGTTGCGGAACGCGAAATAAGTGCCGTTCGAGCCGGCCGAGGCGTGGATCGCGGCGGTGCCGACCAGTTCGCGGTGCTCGAGGTCTTCCAGCACGAACAGGTAAGTCTCTTCGCTGGGAATGTCGACGTGGGCCGCGAAGGACGCGACGGAACGCTCGACCAGGGCGGCGATCTTTTCGCGCGTGCGCGGCAGGGTATGCACTCCCGGCATGGAGGCGGCCAGCAGCGTCTCGAGGGCGCCGACATCCGCGGGCTCTACCGGACGGACTACGTACATGGGAACTCCCGATCTAGAGTCGGACAAGGTACGAGCCGGCCGCTTGCACGGCCGGCGGATGGTCTGCTCAGCCTGCGATGAAGGCTTCGGCGGCGTCGCGCATGATGCGGTCGGCCTCGATCAGTTGCTCGTCCGAGACCACCAGGGCCGGCGCCAGGCGCACCACGTCCGGGCCGGCGATCAGCAGCATCAGGCCGAGCTTCTCGGCGGCCTTGGTGTAGTCCTTGGCGCGGCCCTTGACGCCTTCCGCCATCGGCAGGCCGATCAGCAGGCCCTTGCCGCGCGGCTTGCCGAACAGCTGCGGGAAGTCGTTCGACAGCTTTTCCAGCTGGGCGAACACCTTGCTGCTCGCCTCCTTCACGCGCGCCAGGAAGGCCGGCTGGTTGATCTGCTCGATCACGTTCAGGGCGACGGTCGCGGCCAGCGGGTTGCCGCCGTAGGTGGTGCCGTGCGAGCCGACGTTGAAGTGCTGGGCGATTTCCTCGGTGGTCAGCATGGCGCCGATCGGGTAGCCGTTGCCGAGCGCCTTGGCCGAGGTCAGGATGTCCGGGGTCACGCCCACGTTCATGTAGTCGTACAGGGCGCCGGTGCGGCCCACGCCCGACTGCACTTCGTCGAACACCAGCAGGGCGCCGGTCTTGTCGCACAGTTCGCGCAGGGTCTTCAGGAATTCAACGTCACCCGGAATCACGCCGCCCTCGCCCTGGATCGGCTCGACGATCACGGCGGCGACGTCGTCGGTGATCGCGGCGCGCGCGGACGCGATGTCGTTGTAGCTGATGTGGTTGATTTCCTGCGGCAGCGGCTCGAAGCCTTCGGTGTACTTCGGCTGGCCGCCGACGGACACGGTGAACAGGGTGCGGCCGTGGAAGGACGACAGGCAGGACACGATGCGCGACTTGTGCGGGCCGAACTTGGTGTGCGCGTACTTGCGCGCCAGTTTCAGCGCGGCTTCGTTGGCTTCGGCGCCGGAGTTGCAGAAGAAGGCGCGGTCGGCGAAGGTGGCGTCGGTCAGGGCCGAGGCCAGGCGCAGCACCGGCTCGTTGGTGTAGCCGTTACCGAGGTGCCACAGGGTGTTGATCTGGCGCGTGACGGCGTCGACCAGCAGCGGGTTGCAGTGGCCGAGGCTCGACACGGCGATGCCCGAGGTGAAGTCGAGGTAATGCTTGCCTTCCTGGTCCCAGACGTCCAGGCCGGACGCGCGCACCGGCACCATCGCCGCAGGGGCGTAGGTCGGGACGAGGACCTCGTCGAAGGTCTGGCGTGTGACTGGCAGCGTGGTGACACCCGATTCGAGCTTAGCATTCATGACGTTCTTCCTCATCCAAATAAAGGGGTCGCGCGAACTCCAGCAGCCGCGCCGAGCGCCCCATTATAAAAAGCCCACCCTTGCAGTTCTTTCCAAACTGCGACAGGCATTTTCATTTTTGGACGAGCAACTTTTAATTACCCGAACTTAAGCCCCGTTTATTCGGCGAGTTTGCGCTGGCGTTCTTCGCGCGGGGTCTTGCCGAACAGGGCGCCGAAGGCGGTGGAGAAGTGCGAGCCGGAGGAGAAACCGCACATCAGGCCCACCTGCACGATCGAGTGGTTGGTGTCGCGCAGCAGCTGGCGGGCGCGTTTCAGGCGCAGTTCGAGGTAGTAGCGCGACGGCAGGCTGCCCAGGTATTGCTTGAACAGGCGCTCCAGCTGGCGCCGCGAGACGCCGGCCAGCTGGGCGATCTCGTCGGTCGAGAGCGGCTCTTCGATGTTGGCTTCCATCAAGGTCACGGCCTCGGTCAGCTTGGGCTGCAGCACGCCGAAGCGGGCCTGCAGGGCCACCCGCTGGCGCTCTTCCTGGCCGCGCACGCGGTCCACGCACAGCACTTCCTTGACTTGCGCCTGCACCGTCGCGCCGAACAGGATGTCGACCAGAGTCAGCGCGAAATCGATGCTGGCGCCGCCGCCGCAGCAGCTCAGGCGCGCGCCGTCGACTTCAAATAGGTGCGGACTCAGCAGGGACTGCTCGGCGATGGCGTCGGCGTCCGGGTACAGCGACCACGGCAGCGCGGTGCGCACGCCGGCGAAGGCGCCGGTCTCGGCCAGCCACAGCACACCGGCGCCGACCCCGCCCCAACAGGGCGCGGCGCGGCAGCGCTGGGACAGCAGGCGCATGTTGGCCGGGCGCAGGCCGGCCTCGGCTTCGTCGGCAACCAGCAGCACCAGGTGCCAGTAGCGCTGGCTGTCGCCGGCGAACTTGTCCGGGCTGCGCACGTCGACGATCAGGCGCTGCGGCCCCACCATCTTGGCCGCCAGGCGCAAGGGCTGGACGATGCCGGACCAGGTCAGCGAGTCCGGTTCGCCGGCGTTCACCAGCAGGACCCGCAGCGGCGCCTCGCGCGCGAGGCTGGACAGTTCAGCGTGCTGCATCGGGACGAAAGCGCATCATCACTCGGGGGCGAGCGCGCCGACCGGGCGGCTCTCGGTATTCCATTGGCTGACGATCATACCGGAGATCAACAGGGCCGCGCCCAGCCAGCCGCGGGCCGTCATCGCTTCTCCCAGCCAGAAATAGCCGAAGAAGGCGGCCGCGCCCGGTTCGAAGGCGTAGATCACGGCGGCCTCGTTGGCGCTGGTGCGCGACTGGCCCCAGGCCTGCAGCGAGATGATGGCGGCGGTGCAGATGGCGCCCAGGTAGAGGAAATTCGGCCAGTAGCCCAGCAGATTGCCGCCGATGTAGCGCCAATAATTGCCCCCGTCTTCCAGCATGCCGAAACCGCGCGGCACGTCGCGCATCAGCAGCCACGCGGCCGCGCACAGCGCCACGGTGCCGATCTGGGCCGCCGTCACGCTCAGCAGGCGCTGCGCGGTACGGGTCCGCAGTTCCATCAGCTTGACGTAGGCGCCGAAGCAGAAGGCGCCCAGCAGCGCCAGGGTGTCGCCCAGGCCCCAGGCGCCGCCGTCCCAGCACAGCGCGACCAGGCCGCCGACGGCCAGCACCAGGGCGAACACGATGCGGCGCTCCGGCAGGCGCCCGCCGAGCATCCCCAGCAGCGGCACCACCAGCACGTTCAGGCCGGTAATGAAAGCGTTGCGGTTGGAGCTGGTCAGGGCCAGTCCCTCGACCTGGAACAGGTAGCAGAAGAACAGGACGAAGCCCAGCAAGGCGCCGGAACGCAGGTCCGCCCCATGGGCGCGCCACAGGAAGGGCGACAGCAGCAGCACCGCCAGCGCGAAGCGCACCAGAATGATCCACACCGGCGAGAACGTGACGGTAAGATCCTTCATGGCGGGGAAGGTCGTCCCCCACACGAGGACGACGAGAACGAGGGCAAAGATGCCGCGCAGCTGCTGGGTCATCCTGCCATGTTACCTGCCCCGGCCGCAAATTGCGACTGCCGGCAACACCGCGGCCCCGGACCGCCCGGCGCGCAGCCCGCTATAATCCTTGACCAGTACCCGATAAAAGGAAGACCGACTCGTGAAAACCTCACTGCTCGACGGAAAAAAACCCGCCCATTTCGATAAACACATCATCGGCAACCTGTTGCTGGACGTTGCCCCGCCCGACGAAGTACGCCAGGAAAAGATGCTGATCGGCGTGCGTAACGAAGCCGGCGAAATCTATCGCCTGATCGGCGCCACCAAGCTCAACAGCTTCATGAACGCGGTCGAGGAATTGTTCGACCTCGGCCTGGTCGACGAACTGCATGACACGGAAGAACCGAAAGACGGCTGCGACGCGATCTTCAGCGAGCCCTGACGTGGACCGCCTCGACGCCCTCAAGAGCATCGCCGCACAGGCCGGACGCGGCGAGCTGAGCTTTCCGACCCACGTCGACGCCACGCTCAAGCTGCAGCGTGCGCTGAGCGATCCCGACTGCCACGTCGAGGAAGCGGCGCGCCTGGTGATGACCGAACCGCTGCTGGCCGCGCGCACCGTCGCCATCGCCAACTCGGCCGCCTACAACCGCGCCGGCAACGACGTCACCAACGTGCGCGCCGCCGTGCAGCGGGTCGGCTTCCGGACCCTCGGCGCATTGGCCGCCTCCGTCATCGTGCGCCAGCTGGCCAGCGGCGTCAGCGATCCCTTGCTGCGCGCCAAGGCCGACCAGCTGTGGCAGCACTCGGCCAGCGTCGCCGCGCTGGCGTTGGTGATCGCGCGCCGCGTGTCCTTCGTCGATCCGGACACGGCGATGTTCGCCGGCATCGTGCATGAAGTCGGCGGCTTCTATCTGTTGTCGAAAGCCGGCGAGTTCCCCGGCCTGCTGGATGGCGGCGCCGACGAATGGCTGGAGCACGGCCAGGTCGAGATCGGCCGCGGCGTGCTGCTGAAGCTGGGCGTCCCCGGCCCGGTGATGGATGCGATCGAAGCCCTGTGGAACGGCATGCGCGCGCTGCCGCCGGAAACCCTGGGCGACACCCTGCTGCTGGCCAAGGACCTGGCGCCGGTACCCTCCCCGCTGCTGGAGCGCCCGGGCGTCAGCCCGACCCAGGCCGGCGCCACCATCGACTTCGCGGTCGGCGACGGCACGCTGGCGCTGATCCTGCAGGAGTCGGAGGAAGAAGTGCGCAGCCTGGTCAACGCGCTGGACTAAAACGCGCGGTTCAGGCCTGCTCGTTCGCCAATTGCGCCAGCGTGATGCCCGCGGCGTTGAAGTCGAGGCCCTGGATCTGTTCCACCAGCAGCGCTTGCAAGGAATCCGGAGCAGCCTGCGTGGCGAGGCGCTCCGCCAGGTCGAGCGCGCGCAGGTTGCCGCTGGCGAGTAATTCGCGCAGCATATCGAGGTCGCAGGCGTAGGCCGGCGCCGGCGCAGCCTCTGTCGGCAAAAAGGGTTCAGCGGCCGCGCGCAGGCGGCCACAGGCCGCTTGCATCTCTTCGGGACCGACCGCCGCCAGCGCGGACACCAGGCCGGCGCCGTCCTGACCTGCCTTCAAGGCGCTCTCCAGTTGCAGCAGCCGCGCCGCCAGCCCCCTCATTCCGACCATCCCGGCCAAGCCCTTCAAGGTATGGATCGCAGCGGCCGCATCCTCGCGCTCATGCCGCGCCAGCGCATTGCGCGCACTGGCCAGCAGTGCTGCTGACTCCGCGTTGAATGTATTCAGGCTGCGCATGTAAAGAGAAACCTTGCCGCCGAAGCGTGCCAACACCGAATCGATCGGCTCGTCCACGCCGGACGCCGCCGGCGCCGGGCCGACCGGTTGCTGCAGCAGCATCCGCACCAGCGCTTCGAGATCGATCGGCTTGCCCAGATGCTCGTCCATGCCGGCCTCGAGGCAGCGCGCCCGGTCGGCAAGGCTGACATTGGCCGTCATGGCGATGATCCGCAGGCCGGGGCCGAGCGCCGCGCGGATCCTGCGTGTCGCCTCCAGTCCGTCCATCACCGGCATCTGCATGTCCATCAGGACCGCATCCGGCAGGCGTCGCGTCTGCAGCAGATAGTCCAGGGCCTGGGCGCCGTCCTCGGTGATCGCGACCTGCGCGCCCTCGCTTTCGAGCAATTCGGACGACACCTGGCGGTTCAGCGCATTGTCCTCGACCAGCAGGATCGTCATGCCGGCAAGGCGCTGGCGGCGCGGCGCCGGCGCCGGCAACGGGTCAGCGTGCCCGGTCAGCGCCCGCATCACCGCTTCGTCGATCAATTGCGGCGTGACCGGCTTGGTCAGGACATCGGCAAACGGCGACCGGCCACTGGCGTCGTGTTCGGCCAACAACATTTCGCGACCGTGCGCGGTGACCATCACCACGACCGGCGGCCGCCGGCTGCTTCGACGAATTTCACGCGCGGTTTCGAGGCCGTCGATGCCAGGCATGCGCCAATCCATCAATACCGCGTCGAAAGGCGTGGCGGCGGCGCGTACCAGCGCCAGCGCCTCCATGCCGCTGCCCGCCAGCGCAACCTCCCACCCGAGCCCTTCCAGCATGCGCAGCAGGACTTGCGCGGCGTCGGCATGGTCGTCCACCGCCAGCACGCGCAGGCCCGCGCGCTGCGGACGCGCCAGCGACGGCGCCGCCTGCAGGTCGAGGTCGAACCAGAACCGGCTGCCCACGCCGGGTGTACTGTCCAGTTCCAGGCAGCCGCCCATCAGCGCCACCAGGCGCCGGCAGATCACCAGCCCGAGGCCGGTGCCGCCGAAGCGCCGCGAGATCGAGGCCTCGGCCTGGGTGAAACTGTCGAAAATCCGCTCACGCTGTGCCGGGCCGATACCGATGCCGGTGTCCTGCACCGTCACCCGTACGCGTACGCTGTTGCCATCGCGGCCGAGCAGTTCGATGCCGACCTTGACGCTGCCGCGTTCGGTGAACTTCAGGGCATTACCACCCAGGTTGATCAGGACCTGCTGCAGGCGCAGGCGGTCAGCCACCAGGCAGGACGGCAGGCGCGGGTCCATGTCGAACAGGACCTCGACCGCCTTCTCGCCCTGGTTGCCCGACAGGACCACGGCAAGGTCGCGCATCAGGCCGTCGACCTCGAAGGGATGGGGATCCAGCTTGAGCTTGCCGGCTTCGATCTTCGAGTAGTCGAGCACGTCGTTGAGCAGGTGCAGCAAGGTACGTGCGGCCTGCTCGGCCTTGCTTGCATAATCGAGCTGGCGGCGATCGAGGCTGGTCATCTGCAGCAGTTGCAGCATGCCCAGCACCGCGTTGATCGGGGTACGGATCTCATGGCTCATGTTTGCCAGGAAGCTCGATTTCGCCTCGCTGGCCGCATCGGCGTTCTCCTTCGCCCGGCGCAGCGAGGCAAGCAGTTCGGTGCGCGCGGTGACGTCGACCGCGACGCCCAGGTAGCCGTCGATGTCGCCCGCGCCGTCGCGAATCGCGCTGACGGTCAACGACACTGCGATCCGCGAGGCGTCGCGGCGCAGGTAGGTCCACTCGCGCGTTTCGGCGCCGTCGCGTTCGGCGTACAGGACGAAAGTGCGGATGCCGTCCACCGCCATCCCCTCGGCCGCGCTGATCTGGGCAGCGCGCGCCGCCACCTCGTCTGCGTCGTGGAACAGCAGCGGCGTGGCATGCCCCACCACCGCGTCGGCCCGGTAGCCCAGCATCAGCTCGGCGCCGCGGTTGAAGACCGTGATCCGGCCGTCGCGCGTGGTGGCGACGATGGCAACGCCGGTTGCGGCGTCCAGCACGCCGCCAAGCAAGGCGTTCGACTGCTGCAGCTGTGCCGTGCGGCTGGCAACGGTTTCTTCGAGACGCGCATTGGCGGCCCGCACGCGCTCCTCGGCTGCCTTGCGCTCGGTGATGTCGCGCACGGTCGTGGCCACCGAGCGTACCGAGCCGTCCGGTCCCAGCACCGGCGAGACCGCCATCCAGACGTCGATCAGATGGCCATCCTTGTGGCGGCGCCGGGTTTCGAAATCGGCCATGGCGCCGCCCGCCGCCACTTGCGCCAGGATCGCGCTTTCTTCCGCGGCCCGCTCCGGCGGCACCACCAGCTCGGCGACGGTCCGGCCCACCGCCTCCTGGGCCGTATAGCCGAACAGCGTCTCGGCGCCACGGTTCCAGCTGGTGACGCGGCCGTCCAGCGCCTTGCCGATAATCGCGTCGATCGAGCTGTCGACGATCGCCGCCAGCTTGGCCTGTTCGCCCTGTATCTCCAGGCGGCGCCGGCGGCTGGCGCCGGCCAGCAGCGTCAGCGCCGTCAGCGCCGCGGTGGCTCCCAGGCCCAGCATCAGCACCGTGGCCGGGTGGATCAGGTGATTCTGGGCCGCGAATTCCTCGCCGCCGCTCAGGACCAGGCGCCAGCGCCGGCCGAAGATGCGCATTTCGGTGCTCGCCTGTATCCCCCCCTCGCCGACGCTGGCAACGGGCAGCACGACCGCGCGCTGCCCGTCGGTCACGTCTTCCAATCCGAACGACACCTGTTCGCGCCGATCGATCAGGTCGCGCAGGATGGCATCGACTTGCAGCGGTGTGTAGGTCCATCCGATCAGGTGCGCTTCGCGCTGTTGCGGCGCCGGGATCACACCCTGGTCGTACATCGGCAGCAGGAACAGGAAGGACTGGCCCTTGCCGCCGGCCGCCTGCACCAGCGTGATGGGCGCGCTCAGTTGACCGGCGCCGCTGCGCATGGCGGCCAGCGCCGCGTGGCGGCGATTCAGCTCGGACGCGATGTCGAGTCCCAAGGCGGCGCGATTGCCGTCGATCGGCTCGATCAGCTGGATCACGAACCGCTCGTCCTCGTTGGGCCCAAAGCCGTGCAAGGCGAACTGGCCGCCGTGGTGCGCGCGCTGGCGCTCCAGGAAAGACGCCACGTCGCCGCGGCGCACGCGCCGGATGAAGCCGAAGCCACGTGCGCCCGGAAAATCGTGGGCCACGTCGATGTTGGCGATATAGCGCGCGAGTTCCTGCTGGCCGGCTGTGTCGGGACCGGTCACCTGCAGCATCCCGCGCACGCCGCGCAGCACGTTGCGGTAATCGCGCAAACGGGTGTCAATGCCGCTTACCGCGGCCCCCAGCACCCGCTCGATGCGACGCTGCAGCACCTCGCGGTTGTCGCGTTCCTGGTAATGTGCGCCGGCCACGCTCAGTACCGCGCCGCCAGCGGCGATCAGCATTGCCGGCAGGTAGCGCAGGAAGGCCTGGCGCTTCATGCGCCCTCCTCGACGCCGCCGATGCAGGCGCGATCCCGGCCCCGCTCCTTCGCCCGGTAGAGCTGGACGTCGGCTTCGCGCAGCAAGCTGTCGACGTCCTGGTCACGCCAGGCGTCGACGCACACCACGCCAACGCTGACGGTGACGATGGCGGCGGCACTCGAGGCCGCATGCGGCAGCGCCAGCGCATGTACTTCACGGCGCAGCGCCGCCGCCAGGTTGTGCGCCGCGGCGGCTCCCCCGCCCGGCGCCAACACGGCGAATTCCTCGCCGCCATAGCGGGCGGTGAAGTCGAGCGGACGGCGCAAGGCGCGCTGGAATGCGGATGCCACTTGGCGCAAGCAGGCGTCGCCGGCCTGGTGGCCATAATGGTCGTTGTAGCGCTTGAAGAAGTCGACGTCCGCCAGCATCAGGATCAGCGAGCCGCCTTCACGGCGCGCGCGCGCTGCTTCGGCGGCGAAGCGTTCGTTGAAATAGCGCCGGTTGGGGATCTCGGTCAAGCCGTCCAGATAGGCCATCCGTTGCAGCATTTCGGCCTGCAGCTTGAGCGCGAGGTGCACCTGCACGCGGCGGCGCAGGGTCATCGGATTGAATGGCTTGGTCACGAAGTCGACCGCGCCGGCCTCCCAACAGGCCGACTCTTCTTCGTTATCGGTGCTGGCGGTCACGAAGATGATCGGAATTGCGCTGGTCAGGGAATCGTCCTTCAGCCGCTGCGCGACGTCGATGCCGCTCATGCCCGGCATGACCAGGTCCAGCAGTATCAGGTCCGGCTGGTGCTGGCGGCAGGCATCGATGCCGGCCGGGCCGCTGGTAGCCATCAGAACCTCGTAGTTCTGCGCCAGGGCTTGGTGCACGGCACGAATGTTGAGCGGTTGATCGTCGATCACCAGTACGGTTGGGCGACCGGGCGCCGACGGCGCCATATCCAGATTGAGCATGGGTGTCCTGTAAATGATGACAGGCCGCCGCTTTTCGGATTGCCAGGGGCGTGGCGCATCTGGAGGCGCGGCGAAGGCGGCAGCTGAGTGGACAGGCTCTGGGTCCGTGCCGTCAGCATAACATTTATTTCCCAAAAAAAACTTTCAGCGTCGCGGAATGCGGCGTCCAAACCACATTCGACGCCATTCGCCAGGCTATTGGAGCGACCGCCACGCCGTCGAAGATGACGACGACATCCCAAAAAAATGCCCGCTTCAAAGAGCGGGCGAAGTCCAAAACTAGGGATGTCCTGAAAGAGACGCTTTCATATTAGTTCCCTCATACGCCATCTTCTGTGCGTTGACTCACATTTTTTAACATTTGAACGTTGAAAAAAAAAACGCCACCGCGAAGGTGGCGCAAATGGGCATACCGCACCCTTGAGGAAGACCTGTCACGCCAACAGGAGCCGAGTACATCCGGCGTGACCACTGCTTCAAAATAAGGCCGCACGATAGGATTGTCCACGCTTCGTACCGCTATAATCGGGCAATCACGGTTCAAGATCGGTTCATCATGGCATATTCACCTGAACGGCAGCAGGATCATCCTGACCCGGCTTCCGCCGAGCTCACCTATCGCAGCGGCGTCGCCGCCCGGCTGGCGGGCTTGCCCGTGGAGACCTTGCGTGTCTGGGAAAGGCGCTACGAGTTGTCGGACACGCGCCGCTCGGCGCATGGACAACGCCTGTACACGGCCGCCCAAGTGCAGCGCCTCGGCCTGCTGAAGCAACTGGTCGACCAGGGGCACCCGATCGGACAGCTGGCGCAGCTGCCGACGGAAGCCTTGCGCGCCCTAGGCGGCAATGCCCAGGCGGGCGGCGCGCCGCTGCAACCGATCGATGTGGTGGTGGTGGGGGTGGGCCTGGCGCGGCGGATCGGCGCCAGCCCGCACGATACCCTGCCACTGCACGTGCTGGACAGCTGTGCGCGGCTCGATATGCTGGACGGGCTGCGCCGCGGCCTGCAGGTCGATGTGCTGCTGGTCGAACAGGCCGAGCTGGACGAAGAGGCAATCCCGCTGATCGCCGCCGCCGGCCGCGCTTTACAGGCGACCGCCGTCGTCGTGCTCTACCGCTTCTGTTCCAACGCGACCATCCGCGCCCTGCGTGCGCAGGGCTGGCTGGTGGCGCGCGTGCCCGCCGACATGGGCGAACTCGTCCCCTTGTGCCGGCAGGCGCTGGAAGGCCAGCACTTGCCGCCCCGCCCTGTCGACAGCAGCCCGGCAGGGCCGCGCTTCGATGAGGAAGCGCTGGCCAGCCTTACCGCCGCCAGCAGCAAGCTGGCCTGCGAATGCCCGCGCCACATGGCGGAGCTGTTGATGATGCTCGGCAGTTTCGAACGCTACAGCCGGCAGTGCGCCTCGCGCAGTGCCGGCGACGCGCATCTGCACCAGGACCTCGGCCATGCCGCCGGCCAGGCCCGCGTCATCCTGGAAGCGGCGCTGGAACGGCTGGCGCAGGCCGAAGGTTTGCCGCTCCCCGGCAAGTCCGCGCAATAGCAGAAACGGCCAAAAAAAAACCCGCTCCAGCGGAGCGGGTGAAGTCCAAAACTAGGGATGTCCTGAAAGAGACGAGTCCATCTTAAGCCCGCCCTAAGGCAAGCTCTGTGCGTTGATTCACATATAAAAGAAATTGTACGAATAAAAATAAAAAAGCCGCCTCGGCCATCGCCGGGCGGCTTTTTCCGTATTGACGAGACTTAAACGACGGCGCCGTCGGTTTCGTCGCGCTCCTTGACCGGCTTGATCAGGTCTTCACGCTTCACGCCCAGCCACATGGCGATGGCGGCCGCCACGAACACCGACGAATAGATACCGAACAGGATACCGATGGTCAGGGCGATGGCGAAGTAATGCAGGGCCTGGCCGCCGAAGAACAGCATCGACAGCACCATCATCTCGGTACAGCCGTGGGTGATGATGGTACGCGACATGGTGCTGGTGATCGCGTGGTCGATGACCTCGGTCACGCTCATCTTGCGCTGCTTGCGGAAGGTTTCGCGGATCCGGTCGAAGATCACGACCGATTCGTTGACGGAGTAGCCCAGCACCGCCAGCACCGCGGCCAGCACGGTCAGCGAGAATTCCCACTGGAAGAAGGCGAAGAAGCCGAGGATGATCACGACGTCGTGCAGGTTGGCGATGATCGCCGCCACCGCGAACTTCCATTCGAAGCGCACGGCCAGGTAGATCACCACGCCGATCACCACCATGATCAGCGCGTTCAGGCCGTTCTGGGCCAGCTCGTCGCCGACCGAGGGGCCGACGATCTCGACGCGCTGCAGGTGCACGGCTTCGACGCCGGCCGCGGTGACGCAGCTGCTGCGGGTGATGTTCTCACCCTTCTCGGTGGTCTGCTGGATCTGCTTGATGGCGCCGCTCTCGGCCGCGCACAGGGCGTTGAAGACCGTGGTCGACGCCGCCGCGCCCGGCAAGTCCTTGCGCACCGGCAGGCGCAGCAGCACGTCCTGGGCGGTGCCGAACGGCGTCGCCTCCGGATGCTCGTAGCCGGCCTTTTCCAGGGTGCTGCGGATCTTCTCCAGCTCGGCCGCATGCGGGTAGCGCAGCTCCATCGTGGTGCCGCCGGTGAACTCGACCGAATAATGCAGGCCCTTGGTCACCAGGAAGAACACCGCCGCAACGAAGGTCAGCGCCGAAATCACGTTGAAGATCAACGCGTTGCGCATGAACGGGATGTCCCGTTTAATCTTGAAAAATTCCATGGCTTTCCTCGCTGCTTATTTCTTGGCGGCGGACTTGGCGCCCGCCGCGGTGATGCCCGGCTCCCACACGGTGCCGATGGCGATCTTGCCGAGCTTCTTCTTGCGGCCGTACCAGAGGTTCACCACGCCGCGCGACAGGAACACGGCCGAGAACATCGAGGTCAGGATGCCCAGGCAGTGAACGACGGCGAAGCCGCGCACCGCGCCCGAACCGAACACCAGCAGCGCCAGGCCGACGATCAGGGTGGTCACGTTCGAGTCCAGGATGGTGGCCCAGGCGTGGCTGAAGCCGGCCGAGATCGATGCCTGCGGCGTATTGCCCGCACGCAGTTCCTCACGGATGCGCTCGTTGATCAGCACGTTGGCGTCGATCGCCATACCCAGCGCCAGCGCGATCGCGGCGATGCCCGGCAGGGTCAGCGTCACCTGCATCATCGACAGGATGCCCAGCAGGAACAGCAGGTTGCAGGCCAGCGCCACCACGCTGAAGAAGCCGAACAGCTGGTAGTAGATGATCATGAAGATCGCGATCGCCACGAAGCCCCACACGGTCGAGTGCAGGCCCTTGGCGATGTTTTCGGCGCCCAGCTGCGGGCCGACCACGCGTTCTTCGACGAATTCCATCGGCGCCGACAGGGCGCCGGCGCGCAGCAGCAGGGCCAGCTCGGCGGCCTTCTCGGGCGTGCCCAGGCCGGTGATGCGGAAGCTCGAACCGAGTTCCTGCTGGATGGTCGCGTTCGACAGCACGGTGTACTTGCCCTTTTCCTTCAGCAGCACGGCCATGCGCTTGCCGACGCGGTCGCGGGTGGCGAGGCGCATCTTGCGGCCGCCGTCGCCGTTCAGGTCGAGGTTGACGGTCGGCTGCTGGTTCTCGTCGAAGCCGGCGACGGCGCTCGAGATGTAGTCGCCGGTCAGGAAGGCTTCCTTCGACACCACGGCCGGCGCGCCCTGGCCCTGCAGGAACAGTTCCGAGTTCAGCGGGATGGCGGCGGTCGCCTCGGTGCCCGGGGTAACGGTCTCGTCGACCATGCGGAATTCCAGGGTCGCGGTGCGGCCGATGATGTCTTTCGCGTGGGCGACGTCCTGCACGCCTGGCAGCTGCACGACGATGCGGTCGCGGCCCTGCTGCTGGATCACCGGCTCGGTGGTGCCGAGTTCGTTGATGCGCTTGCCCAGGGTGCTGATGTTCTGCTTGACGCCCTCTTCCACCACGCGCTGCAGCGCTTCCGGCTTCAGGCTGACGATCAGTTTCAGGTCGGTGCCGTCGGCGGCTTCGGCAAACGTCAGGTCCTGGCTCTGGTTGGCCAGCACGCTGCGCGCCTTGGCGCGGGTCTCGGCATCGCGGAACTTGATCTCGATATGGTCGCCGACGCGGTCGATGCCGGCATGGCGCACGTTCTGCTCGCGCAGCTGGCTGCGGGCGGACGCTTGCAAGCCCTTGATGCGGTTTTCCTGGACCGCCTTGGCATCGACCTGCAGCAGGAAGTGCACGCCGCCGCGCAGGTCCAGGCCCAGGTTCATCGCCTGCGCGCCCAGCTTCTGCATCCACATCGGCGTGTTCTTGGCCAGGCCGACGGTGACGATGTAGTCGGGGTCGGTCGGGTCGCGGTTCAGGTCGCGTTCGAGGGCCAGCTTGGCCTTGAACTGGGCGTCGGTGGACGCGAAGCGCGCACGCACGGCGCTGTTGTCGCCCGCGCCTTCCAGGCTGATGGCCTCGGCCGGCAGGCCGTCACGCTTGAGCGCGTCGTTCACCAGGGCGACGGTGTCGCTGTTGATCTTGCCCGTGGCCTTGCCGGTGGTGACCTGCAGCGCCGGCGAGTCGACGAAATAGTTCGGCGCCGTGTACAGCAGGCCAAGCAGCACCGCCGCGAGGATCAGTATGTACTTCCAGAGGGGATAGCGATTCATGATAGGGGGCCGTGCGGCTGGTTACGGTTACAGGGCCTTCAGGGTGCCCTTCGGCAGCAGGGTCGTGACGGCATTCTTCTGCACCACGATTTCGGTGCCGGCGGCCACCTCAATGGTGACGTAGGCGTCGCTGACTTTCGAGACGCGGCCCAGCACGCCGCCGATGGTGATCACTTCGTCGCCCTTGGCCAGCGCGTCCATCATCGTCTTCATTTCTTTCTGACGCTTCTGCTGCGGACGGATCATGATGAAGTACATGACCACGAACATGATGATGATCGGGGCGAACGTCGTCAGGCTGCCCATCAGACCAGGATCGGCGGCGCCGGCGGCGGTTTGCGCGTAAGCGTTGGAAATGAACACAAGGACTCCGATTTATAAGAATGTGAAAAAACAAGCGCTGTATTCTAGCACCCGCAAACTGTCAACAGCCAGTTTCGGGGCATGTGGGAGCGATTGCCGATATTGCAAGAAGGAATTTTCGCGCCATGCGGGATGCATGGCGCGGGTGGACGGATTTACACGCCGCGGGCGCGGTCGGCGTTGAACTGCAGGCGGAACTCGTGGAACTTGTCCGCATCGATCGCGTCGCGCATCTCCTGCATCAGGTTCAGGTAGTAATGCAGGTTGTGGATGGTGTTCAGGCGGGCGCCCAGGATCTCTTTCGAGCGGTGCAGGTGGTGCAGGTAGGCGCGCGAGAAATTCTTGCAGCAGTAGCAGGTGCAGGACTCGTCCAGCGGCGCCTGGTCATCCTTGTAGCGCGCGTTCTTGATCTTCAGGTCGCCGAAGCGGGTGAACAGCCAGCCGTTGCGCGCATTCCGGGTCGGCATCACGCAGTCGAACATGTCGACGCCGTTGGCCACGCCGGCCACCAGGTCTTCCGGCGTGCCGACGCCCATCAGGTAGTGCGGCTTGTTCTCGGGCAGGCGTGGACCGACATGCTCGAGGATGCGCATCATGTCTTCCTTCGGCTCGCCCACCGACAGGCCGCCGATCGCCAGGCCTGGGAAATTGATGTCCTCGAGGCCGGCCAGGGATTCGTCGCGCAGGCGCTCGTACATGCCGCCCTGGACGATGCCGAACAGCGCGTTCGGGTTCTCGCCGCGCTTGAATTCGTTCATCGAACGCTGGGCCCAGCGCAGCGACATGCGCATCGACTTGGCCGCTTCCTCGCTGGTGGCCGGGCGGCCGTCGATCTCGTAGGGCGTGCATTCGTCGAACTGCATCACGATGTCCGAGTTCAGCGAGCGCTGGATCTGCATCGAGATTTCCGGCGACAGGAACTGGCGCGAACCGTCGATCGGCGAGGCGAACTTGACGCCCTCTTCCGTGATCTTGCGCATCGCGCCCAGCGAAAACACCTGGAAGCCGCCGGAGTCGGTCAGGATCGGCTTGTCCCAGCCCATGAAGCCGTGCAGGCCGCCGAACTTGTCCATGACCTCGGTGCCCGGGCGCAGCCACAGGTGGAAGGTGTTACCGAGGATGATCTGCGAGCCGACTTCCTTCAGTTCCAGCGGATCCATCGCCTTGACGGAACCGTAGGTCCCGACCGGCATGAAGATCGGCGTCTCGATGGCGCCGTGGTTGAGTTTCAAACGGCCGCGGCGCGCGTGCGACAGGCCGCTGGTGTCTTTTTTAAGTAAGGTAAATTCCAGCATCGTTCAATTAGTCTTTACGGGTGAGCAGCATCGCGTCGCCATAGCTGAAGAAGCGGTATTCGCTGGCGATCGCGTGCGCATAGGCCTTGCGGATCTCGTCGTAGCCGGCAAAGGCCGAGACCAGCATCATCAGGGTCGACTTGGGCAGGTGGAAGTTCGTGATCAGGCGGGTGACGGTCTTGAAGCGGTAGCCCGGGGTGATGAACAGCCGGGTGTCGCCGCTGCCGGCCTGCAGGATGCCGGACTGCGAGGCCGATTCCAGCGCGCGCAGCGAGGTCGTGCCGACCGCCACCACGTTGCGGCCCGCGGCCTGGGCGGCCCGCACGGCATCGACGGTCTCCTGGGCGATCGTGTACCACTCGCTGTGCATGTTGTGCTCGGCGAGGTTCTCGACCCGTACCGGCTGGAAGGTGCCGGCGCCCACGTGCAAAGTCACGTAGGCGATGTGCACGCCCTTCGCGGCCAGCCGGTCCAGCAGCGGCTGGTCGAAGTGCAGGCCGGCGGTCGGCGCGGCGACGGCGCCCGGCTCCTTCGAGTAGACGGTCTGGTAACGCTGCTCGTCGAACTCGTCGGCGTCATGCTCGATGTAGGGCGGCAGCGGCAGGCGGCCGTGGGCCTCGATCAGGTCGAACACGTCACCTTCAAAGTGCAACGTGAAAAACTCGCCGGCACGCTCGCCGGTGGTGACGTCGAAGGCGTCGGCCAGGCGGATACGGTTGCCCGGCTTGGGCGACTTGGACGCCCTGACCTGGGCCAGCACGGTGCGGTTGTCGAGCACGCGCTCGACCAGCACCTCGACCTGGCCGCCGGATTCCTTCTGGCCGAAGAAGCGGGCCTTCAGCACGCGGGTATTGTTCATCACCAGCACGTCGCCGGCGGCAAGCTGGTCGACGATGTCGGCAAAGCGGCGGTCGGTGATCCGGTCGCCGTCGAGCTGCAGCAGGCGCGAAGCGCTGCGGTCCGGCAGCGGCACCTGCGCGATGCGCTCGTCGGGCAGGTCGAAATCGAAATCGGAGAGGGAGTAGATTCTGCTCATGATGGGAAAACGGTGCCAGGAGCCTTACAATATAAGCTCAAGCGTATGCGGCGAACCCTCTATTTTACACCAGCCTTTATGCCCGCAACCAAAGATACAGCCCCGGCCAGGGCCGCAGGCAAGCCTGCTGCCAAGCCAGTGGCCAAGCAAACAACGCCGGTTCAGAAGACCATCGAGAGCAAACTCGCGAAGCTCGGCCTGCGCACCGACATGGACCTGGTGCTGCACCTGCCGATGCGCTACGAGGACGAAACCGAAATCGTGCCGATCCGCGAGGCCTGCCTGCGCGGCGGCCACGTATCGCAGGTCGAAGGCATCGTTACCAAGAATGAAATCACCTACAAGCCGCGCAAGCAGTTGCTGGTGTCGATCGCCGACGAGACCTCGGACATCCAGCTGCGCTTCATGAATTTCTACGGCAGCCAGGTCAAGCAGCTGGCCGAAGGCACGCGCGTGCGGGCGCGCGGCGAGGTGCGGCACGGCTTCTTCGGCGCCGAGATGGTCCACCCGGTTTATAAAGTCGTCAACGAGGGCGCACCGCTGCCGAATTCCCTGACCCCGGTCTACCCGGCCGGCGAAGGCCTGTCGCAGACGGTGCTGCGGCGCGCGATCGCGGACGCCATGAAACGGGTCGACTGGACCGACACCGTGCCGCGCGCGGTGCGCGAACAGCTGTCGCTGGCCGAGTTCCAGCCGGCCGTGCGCCTGCTGCATTACCCGCCGCCGGACGTCGACGAGAACGCCCTGATCGAAAAGACCCACCCGGCCTGGACCCGCGTGAAGTTCGACGAGCTGCTGGCGCAGCAGCTGTCGCTGAAACGCGCCCAGAACGCCCGCCGCGAAAAGGGGGCGCCGCAGCTGACCACCGTCGGCACGCTGTCCTCCGCCTTCCTCGAAGCGCTGCCCTTCAAGCTGACCAGGGCCCAGGCGCGCGTGGTGGAAGAGATCAGCAAGGACCTGCGCGAGGGCTATCCGATGCAGCGCCTGCTGCAGGGCGACGTCGGCAGCGGCAAGACCGTGGTCGCGGCGCTGGCGGCCGCCCAGGCCATCGACAGCGGCTACCAGGCGGCCCTGATGGCGCCCACCGAGATCCTGGCCGAGCAGCACTTCCGCAAGATCGCCGCCTGGATGGAACCGCTCGGCGTGAAGGTCGCCTGGCTGACCGGCAGCCTGAAAAAGAAGGAAAAGCAGGCGGCCAGCGACATGGCCGAATCGGGCGAGGCCAACCTGGTGATCGGCACGCACGCCCTGATTCAAGATACGGTGCAGTTCGCGAAACTGGGCCTGGTGCTGGTCGACGAACAGCACCGCTTCGGCGTCGGCCAGCGCCTCACCTTGCGCAACAAGGGCAGCGACGGCCTGGTGCCGCACCAATTGATGATGTCGGCCACGCCGATCCCGCGCACCCTGGCGATGACCTATTACGCCGACCTCGAAGTCTCGGTCATCGACGAGCTGCCGCCCGGCCGCACGCCGATCGTCACGCGCGCGATCGACCAGAACCGCCGCGACGAGGTGATCGAACGCGTGCATGCGGCGGCGCTGGAAGGCCGCCAGGTCTACTGGGTCTGTCCCCTGATCGAGGAGTCCGAAGCGCTGCAGCTGCAGACCGCCACCGACACCTTCGAGACCCTGGCCGCCTCCCTGCCCGACCTGGTGGTGGGCCTGGTCCACGGCCGCATGAAGCCGGCCGAAAAGCAGGTGATCATGGATGCGTTCTCAAGAGGCGAAGTGCATGTGCTGGTGGCGACCACCGTGATCGAAGTCGGGGTCGACGTGCCGAACGCCTCCTTGATGGTGATCGAGCACGCCGAGCGCTTCGGCCTGTCGCAGCTGCACCAGCTGCGCGGGCGCGTGGGCCGCGGTCAAGCGGCCTCGGTCTGCCTGCTGCTGTATCAGAGCCCGCTCGGCCAGGTGGCCAAGCAGCGCCTGATGACGATGCGCGAAACCACCGACGGCTTCGAGATCGCGCGCCGCGACCTCGAGATCCGCGGCCCCGGCGAATTCCTCGGCGCGCGCCAGTCCGGCGAAGCCATGCTGCGCTTCGCCAACCTGGAAACCGACCAGTGGATCGTCGAACAGGCGCGCGACGTGGCGGCCTGGCTGCTCGGGTCGGACAGGGCCGAGGCGGAGGCCGTCGTCGACGCCCACCTGCTGCGCTGGCTGGGCGGGCGCGAGGAATTCCTCAAGGTGTGAGCGCGGCGGCGGGCGCCGGCGCCGTGCTTCCCGTCGCTGGTGCCGCCGCCGCGGTGGTGTTCTCGACGCCGCCCTCCTTGTGCTCCTTGTCCGTAGCGGCTTTCTTTTTCTGCGTTGCCCTGCTTTTTCCCGGCTTCGTGCCGGCCTTGGCTTCCTTCTTCCCAGTCTTTGCCGCTTCTTTCTCGTGCTGCGCAGCCGCTTTCGCGACCGCCGGCGACGTGCTGGAATCCGGGGTCGTGGTTTGGGCGGCGGGGGCCTGGCCGGCCGTCTGGGCGGATGCGGCGCCGGCGAACAGGCAGGCGCCCAGGATGGCGGTGCGGATAGCGATGGTGGTTTTCATGCGAATGCTCCTCCACGTTGTCGTACCTGTAATGTACACCCGCCTGCAAGACGGCCTGTTCCGCGATTTGTGCGGCCTGTCGCAAACGGCTGTCCCGGCTTTCGCCTCGACCATCGTGTACCCGCTGATACTGGCGGTGGCCTGAGTTACTCGGTCCTGGTCAGCTCGACGCCGTCGACCGTCATCTTCCACATGCCGTCCTCGCGATGGGGCGGCTTGCTGACCACGAAGGTGGAGCGCACCAGGCTGAAGCCGACGTCGAAGTTGTCGCCGTTGAAGCCCTGCAGGTCGACGCTCAGGTTGACGTTCTTGCCGGGCTGCTTGCGCTTGTACTCGACCTGGCCATCCTGCTTGATATTCAGGCGCATGTCCTTGCCGGTCCATTCGCCAACGTAGGCAGCCTTGTCGGCCGGGACCGGAACCGGTTTCGCGAAGCTGGGTTGGGCTGCGCACAGGCAGGCGGCAAGCAGGAGGGCACGGCGCATCATGGGTGTCCTTTCAGGAGACGGGTGTCGGAACGGGTCGCTGAAAAGTATCGATGCGCTGGCCTGCAGTGTCAAACAAAACCGGATATGCATGCCGCGTCATCCCGCGGACGGGATGACACGCACGGTGGATGGCTGAATTACTGGCCTTGCGTGGCCGGGGCGGACGGCGTCGCAGGTGCGGCCGGGGATGCGGGAGCAGCCGGGGTGTCCGAAGTGATCGGGGTGGCCGTGGCAGCCGGGTTGGCCGGCGTCGCCGGGCTGGCCGGTGCCGCCGGAGTCGCCGGCACGGCTGGCACAGCCGGGGTATCCGCCGTTTCAGCGGTAGCGGGCGTCGCAGGCGTGGCCGGGACGGCAGGCGCCGCGGTTTCGGTGACGTTTTCGGTGGCGCTTGCGCTGCCGGCGCCGGCGTCGGTTTTGGCGCTGGCCTTGTGTGCGGTCTTGGTGTGCTTGGCCTTCTTGGCCGGGGCCTTGGTCGCGGTCTTGGTGGCCTTCTCGTCGGCTTTCATTTCAGCGGTGTCGGTCCTGGCGGCGGCTGCAGGCTGCGTGGCCTTGGTGTCGCTGGCCTTGGCCTTGGCCACTTGCGCGTTCGGTACGAGCACGGCGGTCTTCGAAGCAGGCGTTTGTGCGAATGCAGCGGTGGCGAACAGGCCGGCGATCACGGTAACGATGGTTTTTTTCATGATAGTGGTCCTCACGGTGAGCTGTCGGCAAACCCGCGTCACGCGGGTTTGTCATCTATTCTTATGGGAGCGATTACTTGGCCGGGGTGACGGCGGCGACGGTGGCGTCCTTGTGCGCCTCGGTCTTGGCGGCCTTGTGCTCGGCCTTGTGCTCGGCCTTGTGCTCGGCCTTTGCTTCCTTCACGTCGGCCTTGGCGGCTTCCTTGGTCGCCTTGGCGTCGGCCTTGGCTTCCTTGACGTCGGCTTTCGCGGTTGCCTTGGCGTCCTTCACGTCGGCCTTGGCAGCGGCCTTGGTTTCTTTCGCTTCAGCTTTGGCCACAGCGGGCGTCGCGGTCGCTGCCGGGGCGGTCGTTGCGGGCGTCTGCGCTGCGAATGCTGCGGTAGCGAACAGGCCGGCGATCAGGGTAGCGATTGTCTTTTGCATGGTGTGGTCCTTTGTTGTCTCGGGGTTGTCAGTGCACGTTTGCGTGTCACTTGTCCCTAAAACGAAGGCCGCCACTGTCCTGTTGACGGCCTTTACAAAGCCTTACCTGGCTGACAAATGCTTACAACTCAGCCAATTCGCCGTGCTATTCAGAACTTGTAGCCGTGCCAGGCGTCCTTGAAGTCCTTGGCGCGGGCGTCGACCACTTCCGGGCGGGCGCGCAGCCACTGCACCACCGCCTCACGGTCTTCTTCGGTGGGCGAGCCGCGTTCGATGTTGGCGATCACGCCTTCGGTCTCGCTGAACGGCTCCTTGCCGCCAAAGCCGCCGCCCAGCAGACCGCGCTGCTCGAGGAAGCCGAAGAAGTCGTTGATGAAGTCGTGGTAAGGCTCGCCGCGCATGGGGCTGTGGAACACCAGCTCGATGTCGAAGCAGTGCTCCTTGAACTCGCCGACGCGCTGCTTCTTGCGCTGGCGGGCATTCAGGCGCCGCATGCGGCTGGTGGTGCGGGGATCGCGTTTCATGTTGTTCTCCTGGTTGGTTATTTGTTGTCGGCCGCGTAGTGCACGCCGATCTGGCGCCGCACTTCGTCCATCACGCCCATCAGGGCCAGCGTATCGTCGTGGGTCATGCCCGGGCTTTCGATCAGGCCGGCCTGCCAGCAGCGCTGCGCCTCGATCGCTTCGTGCACATAGCCGTTGCCGAGGAAGGGCGTGGGCACGGTGCGGGCGATGCCGTCGGCGCGCGACACCGTCACCGTCTGGGTGCGGTGGAACATGGTGTTCATGCGCACATGGCCTTGCTCGCCGGCGATCGTCAGCTCGCTCGGCAGGCGCGCGCGCAGCGAGCAGCTGCACACCGACATGCCGCCTTTGCTGTGCCGCAGGACGAAGCCGGTCTGCTCGTCGACGCCGGTGGGGCCGAGCTCGGCCTGCGCCGCCACCGACTCGACAGGACCCAGCAGGGCCACCGCGATCGACAGCGGGTAGATGCCCAGGTCGAGCAGCGCGCCGCCGCCCAGCTCGGGATTGTAGACGCGGTGCTCGATGCCGAAATCTGCCTTGAAGCCGAGATCCGCGATCACCTGCGTGACCTTGCCGATCTCGCCGGATGCCACCACGCGGCGCACTTCGGCCAGGGCCGGCATGTAGCGCGTCCACATGGCTTCCATCAGGAACAGCTTCTTCGCACGCGCCAGCGCCACCAGCTCTTCCGCTTCGCGGCGGTTCATCGTGAACGGCTTCTCGCACAGCACGCCCTTGCCGGCGTTCAGGGCCAGGCGCACGTTGTCGACGTGGGCCGGGTGCGGCGTGCCGACG
>CAJYXO010000101.1 GCA_913778765.1 uncultured Massilia sp.
GTAAGCGTCGCCTGACGGCCGTGGTTGACGGGTAAAGCTGCTTATGCGGTCGGCGCGATGGAGGGAAGCTGGCTTGCCACGTTCCAGGGCAGCAGTTCGTTGATGCGGTTGATAGGATGCTCAGCAATGCGCTCAAGAACGTGACGCAGATACGCTTCCGGATCGATGTCGTTGAGCTTGGCCGTGCCGATCAGCGAGTACATTGCTGCAGCACGCTCGCCACCCGAATCTGCACCCGCGAACAGGAAGTTGCGGCGCCCGAGTGCCACTCCACGCAGGGCACGCTCCGCAGCAGAGTTATCAATCTCGATGCGCCCATCGTCCAGATAGCGGGTAAATGCCTCCCAGCGGTTGAGCACATACAGGATCGCCGCCGTCGTATCGGATTTCCGCGACAGCCTTTCCATCGTTGCGCGCAGCCACCTCTCGAAGTCGGCCAGTAATGGTTTGGCGCGTGCCTGTCTTGCCTGCCGTCGCTCATCGGGCGGCTTGCCGCGGATATCGGTCTCGATCGCATACAGCGCGCCGATCCGGTCCAGCGCTTCCTGCGTCACCGCCGACGGGCGCGCCACATGCAAGTCGTAGAACTTGCGCCGCGCGTGCGCCCAGCATGCCGCCTCGCTCACCTTGCCTGTTTCGTAGAGTGGGCCGAAGCCGGCATAGGCGTCGGCTTGCAGGATGCCGGTGAAGTTCTTCAGGTGTTCCTGCGGATGGATGCCCTTGCGGTCGGGGGTGTAGGCAAACCACACCGCCGGCGGCTCGTCCGATCGTGCTGGACGGTCGTCACGCACATAGGTCCACAGCCGCGCGGTCTTCGTCTTGCCCAATCCAGGCGCCAGCACCGGCAAGGGTGTGTCGTCGGCATGCAGCTTGGCGCCCGTCGTCACATGGCGCTGCAATGCCTCTACCAGCGGAGCGAACAGGTCGCTGCAGGCGCCGGCCCAGTCGGCCAGCAGTGCCCGGGAGAGTTCGACTCCTTCGCGCGCATAGATCATCGATTGCCGGTACAGCGGAAGATGATCGGCGAACTTCGATACCAGGACGTGCGCCAGCAGGCCTGGTCCCGGCAAGCCGCGCTGGATGGGACGGCTTTGTGCTGCCGCCTGCACGATGCAATCGCAGCAGCTGCAGGCCAGCTTGGGACGCACATGACGAATCACCTTGAAGCGGGCCGGCAGGTATTCGAGTTGTTCCGACACATCCTCGCCCAGGTACTTGAGCACGCCACCGCATGCCGGGCACGCATCTTCTGCTGGAACATGCACTTGTTCATCGCGCGGCAGGTGCGCCGGCAATGGCTTTTTCTGCGGTGGCGTGCGGAACGGCTTGCCTTGCCGTTGTGCGCTGCTGGCGGTCTGACCTTCATCGGCCTGCAAGTCTTCCAGGCGTAGTTCGAGCTGCTCGATTTTCCGCTCCAGCTTCTCGGACTTACGGCCGAATTGCATGCGTTGGAACCTGGCGATGAGCAACTTCAAATGCTCGATCTCGGAGCTGCGGATGGAGAGTTGCTCACGCAATTCGTTGACGACGACATCCTTGGCGGCCAAGGCGACATCGCGCTCGGCGAGCATCGCCTTTAGCGCGTCGATATCGTCGGGAAGATCGGCATGCGTAACCATGCCGCGCAGTTTACGCAGGTGTGGTGATGTTTACAAGGCGGACAGGGGACGTTGCGTGCGCTCCGGTCGGCGCCAGTCGATGCCCTCGAGTAGCATCGAAAGTTGTGCCTGCGTCAGTGCCACCGAGCCGCTGGCGGCCTGCGGCCAAATGAAACGGCCGCGCTCCAGGCGCTTGGCCAGCAGGCACAATCCATCGCCAGTCCACCACAGCACCTTGATCATGTCGCCACGCCTACCGCGGAAGACGAAGACGTGGCCGGAGAAGGGATCTTCCGACAAGGCCGTCTGCACCTTTGCCGCCAGGCCGTTGAAGCCGCTGCGCATGTCCGTCACGCCGGCGGCCAGCCAGATGCGCGTGCCCGCCGGCAGGCCAATCATCGGCGCAGCAAGGCCACTACCGCGCGCAGCGTCGCCAGGTCGGCTTGCTCGCCGATGCGCACGGTACAATCGGTGAAGGCGATTTCGATACCATGTTGCACAGCAGGTGCAACTGATGGGGGCGACGAGTCGGACGATGCTGTCTGCACCGGCGCAGCGACGACCGAGACCGGCAGCAATCCGACATCGCTAGTGCCGAACAAACCAGCCCGGAAATGGCGGCGCCATTTGAACAGCTGGTTGGCGTTGATGCCGTGTTCCTGCGCCAGCTTCGAGACCGAGACACCCGGTTCGCACGCGCGCTGCGCGAGGGCGCGTTTGAATTCGAGAGGATGATTGGGCCGCCCTTTGCGCGACGGCCGGTTGGTCGGATTGGCCACTTTGATTCCCACTACTTTTTGGTGGGAATCACTTTCGCTAATTTGGACACTCGCGTCCAGACGGTTCAGGGGCGACGCTTACTCACAAGCAGTATTGGTGTGCTCACAACAACCCTACTTCCGGATAGACCTAGAAACCGTAGGCACATACTGGAAACGCCAGTCGCTGTACTTGTTGCAACAATCGAAGTCGAGGTTCGTTCCCTCAAAGGGAACTCTTATCGGTCTGCGATCCGACAGGCTGTAAATCCCCATTACCCCGCCATCAGGAGAGGCAACCAGCCCCCAATTAGTGCCCCCGGTAATGGGGTCACGATAGACCTTTCTCAAGTAGCGAGTGACTGCCGCCTGGCGTGCGTCGAACAAAAGCGCCTCCAAGTTGGGCGGATATCTTTTTATCGTTCCTGGCGTGCGCAAATAGTATTGCGCTATAGCAGCCTGAACTTCCTGGCCTATCGCCAGCAACTCTTCCTCTTTCTCCCGTTGTAGCGTAGTCGACCACACTACGCCGGCTCCTGCCAACATCAAGCCCGACAAAGCAACGATCAACAGCAGCCCGATATAGGTGAAGCCCCCCTGGCGACCTTGTGAGTAGCCAGTTCTACCAATCCTTATAAAAGGTGCCATCTCGCGCCCTCACCTGCGATCCACTGCGGACATCAAAGACCCCTCCCTGAGCAACATCTTCTGGAGCGACCGGAATCCAACTTTGATTGCTCTCCGTCATGGGATCAACCGGAATCTTCCTCAAGTATCGTTGAGCCACCAGGTCATTCAGACTGGCGGGATACCTCCCTGTATC
>CAJYXO010000102.1 GCA_913778765.1 uncultured Massilia sp.
CCGCATCGTGTGGGACGTCGGCCACCAGACCTATTCGCACAAGATCCTGACCGGGCGCCGCGGCCGCATGTCGACGCTGCGCCAGCACAATGGCTTGTCCGGCTTCCCGAAGCGCGACGAAAGCGAATACGACACCTTCGGCACCGCCCACTCCTCCACATCGATCTCGGCGGCCCTCGGCATGGCCCAGGCCGCCAAGATCAAGGGCGAGAAGCGCAAGGCGATCGCCGTCATCGGCGACGGCTCGATGACCGCGGGCATGGCCTTCGAAGCCCTGAACAACGCCGGCGTCGAGGACGATTGCGACCTGCTGGTGGTACTGAACGACAACGACATGTCGATCTCGCCGCCGGTCGGCGCGTTGAACCGCTACCTGGCCCGTTTGATGAGCGGCCAGTTCTATGCCGCCGCCAAGAACGTCGGCAAGAGCATGCTGCCCGCCCCGATGCTGGAACTGGCGAAAAAGCTGGAAGAACACGCCAAGGGCATGGTGGTCCCGGCCACGATGTTCGAGGAATTCGGCTTCAACTACATCGGCCCGATCGACGGCCACGACCTGGATTCACTGATCCCGACGCTGGAAAACATCCGCAAGCTCAAGGGCCCTCAATTCCTGCACGTGGTGACGAAAAAGGGCCAGGGTTACAAGCTGGCCGAGGCCGAGCCGATCCTGTACCACGGCACCGGCAAGTTCAATCCGGTCGAGGGCATCAAGCCGGCCACCGCGCCGTCGAAGATCACCTACACCGAGGTGTTCGGCAACTGGCTGTGCGACATGGCGGCCGCGGATCAACGCCTGGTCGGCATCACGCCGGCGATGCGCGAAGGCTCGGGCATGGTGCGCTTCCACCAGCAGTACCCGGAGCGCTACTTCGACGTCGGCATCGCCGAGCAGCATTCGGTCACCTTCGCGGCCGGTATCGCCACCGAGGGCATGAAGCCGGTGCTGGCGATCTACTCGACTTTCCTGCAGCGCGGCTACGACCAGCTGATCCACGACGTGGCCCTGCAGAACCTGGACGTGACCTTCGCCCTCGACCGCGCCGGCCTGGTCGGCGCCGACGGCGCCACCCACGCCGGCAACTACGACCTGGCCTACCTGCGCTGCATCCCGAACATGGTCGTCATGGCGCCGTCCGACGAGAACGAATGCCGCACCATGCTGACCACGGCCTATCACTATCCGGGTCCGGCGGCGGTGCGCTATCCGCGCGGCGCCGGCGTCGGCGCGCCCCTGCAGCAGGAGCTGACCTCGATCGAGATCGGCAAGGGCCTGGTGAAACGCGAAGGCAAGAGCGTCGCCATCCTGGCCTTCGGCTCGATGGTCGCGCCGAGCCTGAAGGCCGCCGAAGGCCTGAACGCCACCGTGGCCGACATGCGCTTCGTGAAGCCGCTCGACGTCGAACTGGTGAAGCGCCTGGCCAGCGACCACGACTACCTGGTGACGGTGGAAGAGGGCTGCACCATGGGCGGCGCCGGCTCCGCTGTCGCCGAAGCACTGGCTGGCGAAGGCATCGTCAAGCCGCTGCTGATCCTGGGCCTGCCGGACAAGTTCATCGACCAGGGGGATCCGGGCGTGCTGCTGGGTTCCGTCGGCCTGGATGCGCACGGCATCGGCAAGTCGATCCGCGAACGTTTCGGCATCGGCGAGCCGCGCCTTGTGGTGAACAACTGAGTCACTGACATGCTCATCGTCACCCACGGCGGCAAGTTCCATGCGGATGACGCATGGGCTGTCGCCGTCATCACCGTTTTGTATCCCGAGGCCGAACTGGTGCGCACGCGCGACCCGGCCACCATCGAACGCGGCGACATCGTGATCGACGTCGGCGGCATCTGGGATCCGGCCACGGGCCGCTTCGACCACCACCAGAAAGGCTTCGACGGCGCGCGCCAGAGCGGCGTGCCGTATGCCAGCGCCGGCCTGGTGTGGCGCGAATACGGCGCGCGCTGCGTGGCCGCGCTGGCTGCGCGGACCACCGGCCAGCAGCTGAGCGACGACAGCGCCCAGCAGATCGCCTACGCGATCGATGCCGACGTCGTGCAGTACCTGGACCTGTCGGATGTCGGCGCGGCCAAGAACGCGCCCGGCGGCTATGGGCTGTCGGCCGTGATCTCGGGCTACAACCCGAGCTGGCTGGATGAGGAGCGGCTCGGCTACGGCGAAGCCGCCGACGCCTACCGTCTCGAACAGTTCCGCCGCGCGGCGGCCTTCCTCACCGACGTGATGGCGAACGCCGTCAAGTACCGCGTCGGCGCCATGCTGGCGCTGGAGCAGGTGCGCCGGGCCGACGTGCTGGAAGGCGGACGCCTGCTGTACCTGAAGAACGCCGCGCTGCCCTGGAGCTCGGTGGTGCGCAAGGAAATGCCGAAGGTCCTGTTCGTCATCAGCCACAACCTCGGCGAGCAGCGCTACATGCTGCACACGGTGCCGGCCACCGCCGACACCTTCGAGGCCCGCGCCGACCTGCCGGCTGCCTGGGCCGGCTTGCGCGACGCCGACCTGGCCGCGGTCACCGGCGTGCCGGATGCCGGCTTCTGCCACAACGGGCGCTTCATTGCGGCGGCCAAGTCCTACGAGGGGATCTATGCGATGGCCCTGCAGGCGCTGAAGGAAGTCGAGATTTAGCCACGTCGTTCCCGCGATTGACTACGTCATTCCCGCGATTGACTACGTCATTCCCGCGAAGGCGGGAATCCAAGTTTTGCGAATACCTGCAACCGCTGGCGGGTTGCCGCGAACTTGGGTTCCCGCCTGCGCGGGAACGACGAGTTGGTATGCGGGAATGACGAGGTGGATTCAAGCAGCCCGCTGCCCGAACAGCTCCTCCGCCCGCCGGAACAGAATCCACGAAGTCGACACATACTTGTCCCCGCTGTGCGACACATGCCCCTTGTGCGTGTGCGTGAATCCGGCCGGCGCAATGATCAGCCGGCCCTGGCGCGCTGCCACTTTGCGGCCCTGATACAGGAACTCGGTCTCGCCGCCTTCCTCGACATCGTTCAAATAAAACTGGAACAGCAGCACCCGGTGCAGGGTCTCGCAGCTGGCGTTCTGCGGATAGATCTCGGAATGCCAGTGGTGGTAGCCGCCGCTGCCGCACAGGTACTTCTGCAGGTTGATCGGGCCGCAGCGGTACATCGCGCCCACCAGCGCATCCAGGTGCGGGCGGCCGCATTCGTCGAAGTTGTCGAGCGAAAGCGCGACCGGCTCCCCGGTGGCCGGATGCGCGACCATCGGCGCCAGCGCGCCCAGCACCAGCGCGCGGTAGCGGTCGACATACTGGGCCAAGTGGCGCCGCACGACGGACGACAACAGGCCGGCCACGTCCTGCCACTCCTGGTGCTGGGTGATGGTGAGGTCCCAGCTGTCCTTCTTGCTGACGTCGACGCCGTTGCCGGTGCGCCCGCGCACGACCTTGCCGCTGGCTTCGAAGCGTTGCAGGATGTGGGCGCACTGCTCCGGCGTGAGGGCCGCGTCGTAGATGCCGATGAAATCGTCTGCCATGCTTGTCATGGTTTTCTTTTCGGAATGATAAGTTCTGTATCGGAAACCTGACGTTCCCAACGGTCGGGATAGCTTGTCTGTTCAGTATGCGTTAGGCTTGCGTATTCACGTCTGCGAACATGCCTGCTACCGTGTTCCGTTTCCTCCTATCCTCAACCGCCGAGCCCTTTCCCCGCGCGCTAGAAGACGCCTACCAGGCCGACCTCGCCGGCGACAAGCTCCGCCTATTCTACGTCGGCAGCCTGCTGTGTGTGCTCCTGTACACCTGCTTCGGCTTCCTCGACCACGTCACCATGCCCAGCAACCCCGCCGGCGCCTTGCGGGTGCGGGCCGTCGTGGTGCTGGCGACGCTGGCGAACGCGGCCGCCGTGCGCGCCTGGCCGGCGTTCTTCCTGCGCCATTACACGGTCTGCATGGGCGCCTGCTCGCTCGCCTGGGGCGCCGGCATCGTCGGCATCATCATGCTGTCGAGCCCGGGCGACCTGGCCTGGAGCACCTATTACGCGGGCCTGATCATCGTCTCGATGGCCCTGTACGCCTGGACCTATCTGCGTCCCTTGCATGCGGGCCTGATCGGCGCGGTGCTGGTCGGCGGCTACGTGCTCCAAGCCATGTTCGTGCAGCAGATGGGCGCGCGCGGCGAATGGCCGCTGCTGGTGCAGAACACCGTGTTCCTGATGGCGGCCAACATGATCGGCGTGGTGCCGCTGGTGCTGCGCGAACGCTTTTCGCGCCAGGCCTTCCTGCTGAAGAATGCCCTTGCCCATGACCTGAAGCTCGAGGAAGAAGCCAAGCGCCAGAGCCAGCACCGGGCCGAGCACGACCCGCTGACCGGGCTGCCGAACCGGGTGCGCTTCCTGCGCCAGCTGGGCGAGCTGCTCGACGACCGCCGCAGTCCCATGAAAGTGGCGGTGCTGTTCCTGGACCTGGACGGCTTCAAGCCGGTCAACGACCGCCATGGCCACGCCGCCGGCGACCAGGTGCTGGCCATCGTCGCCGACCGCATCCGCGGCACGGTGCGCGGCACCGACCTGGCGGCGCGCCTGGGCGGCGACGAATTCGTGGTGGCGGTGCCGCTGGCCGATGCCGACGGCGAGCTGGTGGTGCGCCGGATGACGGCCGCGCTGCACGCCGCGATCGGCGAGCCGGTGGACTTCAACGGCCAGCGCCTGTGCGTCTCCGCCAGCATCGGCGCGGCCCTGTGCGCGCGCGGCGCCTGCAGCGCCGAGGAGCTGATTCACCGCGCCGACCAGCACATGTACGAGGCCAAGCGCAGCCGCCATCGCGGCGCGGCCTGACATCAAGAGCGCTCAGGCCGTGCGCTGGTTCGGCACGTGGAGCGAGCGCGCCAGCAGATGGCCGCCCAGCCAGCCGCCGATCAAACCGCCGATATGGGCCGCGTTGTCGGTGTGCGGATAGATGAAGCCGGCCCACAGGTTGAACATCAGGAAGGGCAGCAGGGAGCCCTGCAAATCCTTGACGACGGTCGGCGGCACGCCGCTGTGCTCGCGGCGGATGAAGGCCAGCAGCCCGCCCACCAGCCCGAACAGCGCGCCGGACGCGCCCACGCTGTTCACCATCGGATTCCACAGCACGCTGGCGAGGCTGCCGCACAGGCCCGCGATCAGATACAGGCCGCTGAAGCGCAGGCTGCCGAAGATGCGTTCGGCCAGCTGGCCGGCCTGGTACAGCACCAGCATGTTGAAGCCCAGGTGCAGCAGGCTCCCGTGCAGGAACATCGAGGTGAACAGGCGCCACCACTCGCCGCTCGTGGTCAGGCGGCCGACGTTCGAGCCCCATTGCACCAGCTGCAGCGATTCGAACACGCCGGCCGGGTCGGCGATGCCGCGGCGCTGCCACCACATCATCAGGAAAATCGCGACGTTCACCGCCAGCAGGGTCCAGGTGACGGGCGTGGACGGACTCCAGTAGTCGATGCGGTCGTGGAACTCCTCGCGCTCGGCGTGGGCCACCGCAAACTCCTCGGTCTGGCGCGCCGGCAGCAGATCGGCGATCCGCCCGGCGTCCTGCGCGTCGGCGGTGGTGAAGCCGACGGTGATCGTCTCCTTGACGCCGAGGACGTCGAAGCGCAGGTCGCGCCCATCCCGGCGCAGGTTGACGATGTCGACCCTGCGCAACCGATGTTCCTCGCGCTTCGGGAAGCGGAAGGAGCGGTGGCTGCTGCCGCGCACCAGCACGAAGTCGGGTTCGATGACCAGCTGTCCCTTGCCGCGGAAGCGGAAGGGATTGGCCGGCCAGTTGGCGCCGCCGGCGTGGAAGCGGACGTCGAAGACCTCGGACCCGGACATCGAGCGGGCCTCCGTCAGCCGCGCTTGCGCTCGTGCTGCCACAGCACGTCGCTGCCGCCGGCATGGCGGTTCAGCACGCGCGCCAGCACGAACATCAGGTCGGACAGGCGGTTCACGTACTGACGCGGCTGGGCGTTGATCGTGTCGGTTTTCGACAGCGCGACGATGCTGCGCTCGGCGCGCCGGCACACGGTGCGGCACACGTGGGCCGTGGACGCCGCGCGCGAACCGGCCGGCAGGATGAATTCCTTCAGGACCGGCAGGTCGGCGTTGTACTTCTCGAGCAGGCCGTCGAGGCGGGCCACATGCTCGTCCTTGATCATCTGGTAGCCGGGGATGCACAGCTCGCCGCCGAGGTCGAACAGGTCGTGCTGGATCGATACCAGTTCTTCGCGCAGGTCGGCCGGCATGTCCTCGCACAGCAGCAGGCCGACGAAGGAGTTGAGTTCGTCGACGTCGCCCAGCGCCGCGATGCGTTCGCTGTCTTTACCCGTGCGGCTGCCGTCGCCGAGTCCGGTGCTGCCGTCGTCGCCGGTGCGCGTCGCGATTTTCGAAAGTCGATTGCCCATGCTTATGCCCTGCCGATAAAAAAAGATAGCCGGAGCATACGCCAAAATAATGTAATTGTGCTTACAATCGACTTATGATCTCTGCGATTCCCGTCGACCCCGAGCGCCGCCGCCAGGTGGCCTCCGCCCTCCGCGCGGTGCTGCCCGAGCGCAGCGTCCTGCACGACCCCGAAGACACGCGTCCTTACGAATGCGATGGCCTGGCGGCCTACCGCCAGCTGCCGATGGTCGTCACGCTGCCGGACAGCGAAGAACAGGTGCTGGCGATCCTGAAGGTGTGCCGCGACCTGCAGGTGCCGATCGTGCCGCGCGGCGCCGGCACCGGCCTCTCCGGCGGGGCCCAGCCGCTGGCCGACGGCGTGGTGATCTCGACCGCGCGCCTGAACCGCATCCTGCGCGTCGAACCCCATGCGCGCACCGCCGTGGTCCAGCCCGGCGTGCGCAACCTGGCGATCTCGGAAGCGGCCGCGCCCTTCGGCCTGTATTACGCACCCGATCCATCGTCGCAGATCGCCTGCACCATTGGCGGCAACGTCGCCGAGAACTCCGGCGGCGTGCACTGCCTCAAGTATGGCCTCACGGTGCACAACGTGCTGCGCGTGCGCGTCTGCACCATCGAAGGCGACGTGATCGAACTGGGCGGCGAATCGCTGGACGCGCCCGGCCTCGACCTGCTGGCCGTGTTCATCGGTTCGGAAGGCATGCTCGGCATCGTCACCGAAGTGACCGTCAAGCTGGTGCCGAAACCCGCCCTGGCGCAGGTGATCATGGCCTCCTTCGACGACGTGGTCACGGGCGGCAATGCGGTGGCCAGCGTGATCGCCGCCGGCATCATCCCGGCCGGCCTGGAGATGATGGACCGGACCTCGTCGCGCATGGTCGAGCCTTTCGTGAAGGCCGGCTACGACCTCGAGGCCGCCGCGATCCTGCTGTGCGAGGCGGACGGCACCGCGCTCGAAGTGGCCGAGGAAATCGAACGCATGACGGCGGTGCTGCAGGAAGCGGGCGCCAGCGCCATCGCGGTATCACAGAACGAGGCCGAGCGCCTGCGCTTCTGGTCCGGCCGCAAGAACGCCTTCCCGGCAGCCGGCCGCATCTCGCCCGACTATTACTGCATGGATGGCACCATCCCGCGCAAGAAGCTGGCGCAAGTGCTGCTGGGCATCGCCGAGATGGAAAAGAAATACGGCCTGCGCTGCGCCAACGTCTTCCATG